>DATMVT010000339.1:0-8976 GCA_035562895.1 Patescibacteria group bacterium
GAGTTCGGCAACAACGGGTTCCGCTCGTTCGCGTTCGATCTCGGCGGCGACAACCACGAACGCGCCCGCGATCTCGCCCTGCATGCCGATGGCCGCTTGCTGGCGCTCGGCGAAGCGAAGCTGCTGTCGCCGCTGAAGACCGTGGCCGTGCTGGCGCAGGTCGATGCCGACGGCGACCCGGACGCAAGCTTCGGCCCCGACGGCATGCGCGTCGAGAGCGTCGACGACCGCCTGGCGTTCGAAGCGGCGGTGGCGTCGCTGGAACTGGATGCGCAAGGTCGCGCCCTCATCGCGGCCAGCGAGGTGGACGGCCAGCCGCAGGGCGCGACCGACATGGGCACGGACTTCTGGTTCGCGATGGTGCCCTCGGTCTACCCGATCACGGTCTCGAGGGTGATGATCAGCAGCGATGTCGCGGCGACCGGGACGCTTTCCAGTCCGTCGCTGGCCCAGACCTATCCGTTTGCGGTCGCCGCAGGCGTTCCGGCCCTGATCGAATTGCCCGAGTCGGTGCAAGACATGCAGGGCTCGAACGGGCAGGTGCTGAATCTCAGCCTGCATGTCACCGCATCCGCCCCGGTCAGCGTGGTGCCGATGAACGGGCGCTCTTTCTCGATCGACACCAGCGTGATCCAGCCGGTCGCCGCACTTGGCCGGGACTACCGCGTGATGTCCTGGGACAGCGGACTGGGCGTCGGCAGCGAATTGGTGGTCGTGGCTGCCCACGACGACACCCAGATCACGATCAACCCCCGGGCGGTCGCCGCCGGACATCCGGCAGGCACGCCCTTCCAGGTCAGTCTGCAACAGGGGAACGTGTTCTACCTGCGCGCCGATGCCCCCGAAGGCGATCTCAGCGGCACCACGGTGGTCGCCAGCCGACCCGTGGCGGTGCTCAGCGGCCACACCTGCGCCTACGTTCCGGACGGCATCGACTATTGCGACCTCGCCTACGAGCAGCAGCAACCGCTGTCGCGCTGGGGCAGCACGTTCATGATGGTGCCGAGCGCCGGTCGCCCCGGGGGCGACGTGATCCGCATCCTCGCCCACGAAGCCGACACCAGCGTCTACAGCAACGGCCAGCGCATCGCCACGTTGATGCCCGGCGAAGTCCACGACGTGCTGCGCAGCAACCCGACGCTGATCTCGACCAGCAAGCCGGCCAGCGTCGCGAAGTTCGCGCGCGCATGCGCCTTCGACCAGGTCGGCGACGACTGCCTCGGCGATCCGAACTTGCTGATGCTGGAGCCGATCGGCCGCTGGGCGCGCGAACATCTGGTCACCCTGCACGACCCGTCGTTCGACGGACACCCGGCGCAACTGCACCTGACCCTGATTGCGCCGCAAGACGCACTCGCGTCGGTGCAGATCGACGGCGCGCCCTTTCCCGCCGCGAACTTCACCCACATCGCCGGAACCGGATTGGCCTACGCACGCGTCCTGCATGCACCGGGCAGTGCCCGGGTCAGCGCATCGCGGCCGATCTCGGTGTCGGTCGCGAGCCTCGCCGAAGGCGAAGCCTATGCCCACAACAGCGCGGCCATGATCGACGACGCGAGTGCAGCCACGGCCGACGACCTGATCCTTCGCCTCAAGCCCGACGGCAACCGCGACGCCGACTTCGGCAGCAACGGCCTGGTCGCCATCGCCCATGCCGCCTATGTCGACCGGCCGCTGCGCGCCTTCGCCGACGGTGGCGGCATCCTGGTCGGCACCGCCGTGCATCAAGCCGAAGCCGACCAGGACTTGATGCTGACCTACCGCATCGAGGCCGGGGCGCTGTTCAAGGACAGCTTCGAATAGACCTGCGGCGCTGCAGGCTCAGCTGCCCGCGACCATCATCTTGTCGAGCAGGATCGAACCGGTGAGGATCGATCCGCGCCGGTCGGTGTCGCTGCCGACCGCGACGATGCGCTGGAACATGTCGCGCAACTGGCCGGCGATGGTCACCTCGTCGACCGGGTAGGCAATGACGCCGTTCTCGACCCAGAACCCGGACGCGCCACGCGAATAGTCACCGGTGACGTTGTTGACGCCCTGGCCCATCAGTTCGGTGACCAGGAATCCGGTGCCGAGTTGCTGCAGCATCGCCGCGAAGTCCCCGCCATTCGCGGAAACGACGAGGTTGTGGATGCCGCCGGCATTGCCCGTGCTCTGCAGGCCGAGCTTGCGCGCCGAATATGAACCGAGGATGTAGCGCGCAAGCACGCCGTCGCGGATCAGTTCGCGATCGATGGTCGCCACGCCTTCGGCGTCGAACGCGGATGAACCGGCGCCGCGCTTGATGTGCGGCTGCTCGAGAATGTTGAACCAGGTCGGGAACAGGGTCTGGCCGACGCTGTCGAGCAGGAACGAGGCCTTGCGATACAAGGCACCACCGCTGACCGCGCCGACCAGATGCCCGATCAGCGAACGCGCCACGTCCGGCACGAACAGCACGGCGCATTCCCGGGTCGCGATCTTGCGCGGCGACAGACGTGCCAGCGTGCGCTCACCGGCGCGACGACCCACCGCTTCGGCTGATTCCAGGTCCTCGGCGGCGACGCCGGTGGTGTACCAGTAGTCGCGTTGCATGCCGTTGTCGTCTTCGCCGAGCAGTGAACACGAAATCGAATGCCGCGTGCCGGATTCCCGTCCGAAGAAGCCATGCGTGTTGGCGTAGACCGCGACGCCGCTGCTGCTGGAAACGCTCGCGCCGTCGGAATTGTTCAGGCGCGGGTCGAGCGCGCGCCCCGCGGCTTCGGCCGCGACGCCGAGTGCGATCGCGCGCGTCGCGTCCAGCGCCCACGGATGCCATTGGTCGAGGTCCGGAAAATAGGTCGCCATGCGCTCGGCGTCGGCGAGCCCGGCGCACGGGTCTTCCTCGGTGTAGCGCGCGATCGCGCAGGCCTGTTCGATCGTGGTCGTGATCGATTCCGCGCGCACGTCGGCGGTGCTGGCCGAACCCTTGCGCCGATCGAAGTAGACGCTGATCGCGACGCCGCGATCGCGCGTGTGCTCGACGGTCTCCACCTCGCCCATGCGCACGTTGACGTTGAGTCCGGCGTCGAGATTCAGGCTCACTTCCGCCTGCGAAGCGCCGAGTGCGCGACAGCGCGCCAGCACGTCCTCGGCCAGGTTGGCCAGCTCATCCAGCGAACGTTCGGGCGAATGCGAGTGGGAGAGTTCAGCGCTCACGGGCTATCCTTGGATCATTGAATGCGGGGTTCATCGCGATGCACGACGAGAAAATGGATTGGGACGAGTACTACGGCGGACCGAGCCGCAGCATGGTCAAGCGCGAGGCGCTGGACGTGCTGGTGCTGGCCAAGGAACTGGTCGAACTGTCCGAGCGCGAGCTTGATCGCGTGCCCCTGTCGGACGCATTGCGCGACCAGGTTCTGGAGGCGAAGCGCATCACCGCGTACATCGCGCACAAGCGCCAGGTGCAGTTTCTGGCGAAGCAGATGCGCAAGCATGAAGACGAACTGCCGGCGATCCGCACTGCGTTGGAAGCGCCCAAGGCCGAGCGCCGCCGCGCCGCTTCGGCGCTGCACCGCATCGAGGAATGGCGCGACAAGCTGATCCGCGAGGGCGACGAGGCGATCAACGAACTGCTGGCCGCGCTGCCCGGCGCCGACCGCCAGCAACTGCGCCAGCTGGTCCGCACGGCCAAGGCGGAGGCCGCCGCGGACAAGCCGCCGGCCGCCGCGCGCCAATTGTTCCGTGTCATCCAGGCCGCGTATGGCGAAGCGATCGAGCCGCAGCCCATCGATCGCGGCGCGGAGGCCGCTCCCACCGAGGAGTGATCGGGGCATCAAACCCGCGTCCCGCCCACGGTCAACGCGTCGATCTTGAGCGTGGGTTGGCCGACGCCGACCGGCACGCTCTGGCCGTCCTTGCCGCAGACGCCGACGCCGCTGTCGAGCTTGAGGTCGTTGCCGACCATCGAAATACGTTGCATGACCTCGGGGCCGGAACCGATCAGGGTCGCGCCCTTCACCGGGCGCGTGATCTTGCCGCCTTCGATCAGGTACGCCTCGCTCGCCGAGAACACGAACTTGCCCGATGTGATGTCGACTTGGCCGCCACCGAAATTCGGGGCATACAGGCCGCGCTCGACCGAGGCGATGATCTCGCCCGGATCGGATTTCCCGGCGAGCATGTAGGTGTTGGTCATGCGCGGCATCGGCAGCATCGCGAAACTTTCGCGACGGCCATTGCCGGTCGGCGCCACGCCCATCAGGCCGGCGTTCAACTTGTCCTGCAGATAACCCTTGAGCACGCCGTTCTCGATCAACGTCGTGCACTGCGTCGGCGTGCCTTCGTCGTCGATGTTCAACGAACCGCGGCGGCCCGGCAAGGTGCCGTCATCGACCACCGTCACCAGCGGCGACGCGACGCGCTCGCCCATGCGTCCGGCATACGCCGAGAGTCCCTTGCGATTGAAGTCGCCTTCCAGGCCATGACCGACGGCTTCGTGCAGCAGCACCCCCGGCCAGCCCGGCCCGAGCACGACCGCCATCTCGCCGGCGGGCGCTTCGACGGCGTCCAGATTCACCAGCGCCGTGCGCACCGCCTAGCGCGCCTGTGCATGCGGGAAATCGCCACCCAGCAACTCGGCGTAACTGATGCGACCGCCACCGCCGCCATTGCCGGACTCGCGGCGACCGTTCTGCTCGACGATCACGTTGACGTTGAAGCGCACCAGCGGCCGCACATCGGCCGCCAGAGTGCCGTCGCTGTGCGCGACCAGCACGGTATCCAGCACCGCCGACAGGCTGCACACGACCTGCTTGACGCGAGCGTCGAGCGAGCGCGTGTAGGCGTCGATCTCGCGCAACAGGGCGACCTTGCGCTCGACCGGAATCGAATCGATCGGATCTTCCGACCCATACAGCGCGCGGCCCTGCACCGGCGTCAGCACGCGCGCGGCGCCCTCCTGGCCGGCATGCGCGATGGCACGCGCCGAGCCGGCGGCTTCCAGCAGGGCCGGCAGCACGATGTCGTCGGAGTAGGCGAACCCGGTCTTCTCGCCGCTGATCGCCCGCACCCCCACGCCTTGTTCGATGTTGTGCGAGCCTTCCTTGACGATGCCGTCTTCCAGCACCCAACTCTCGTGGCGCGAATGCTGGAAATACAGGTCGGCGGCGTCGATGCTCGGCGACATCAGGCGCGAGAACACGCGCCCGAGCTGATCGGCCGAGAGTCCGCCCGGCGTGAGCAGGCGCGATTCGGCAAGGGCAAGGCAGTTGGACATGAAGCAACCTTCGAATGCGGATATGCCGACATGGTGCCACGCGGCGGCGATTCAACCGCGTGAATCCAGGATAATGCCCCGCGTTCCGCCCCCGAATGGCTTGTCGCCCATGAACTTCCGCACCCAGCTCGACACCCGTTGGCACGATGTGCAGTCCTTGCTGTGCGTCGGCCTCGATCCCGACGCGACGCGACTGCCGAAGCACCTGCGCGGCACGCGCGACGCCCTGTTCCGCTTCTGCGCCGACATCGTCGACGCCACCGCTGATCTGGCCTGTGCCTTCAAGCCGCAGATCGCCTATTTCCATGCCGCGCGTGCCGAGGACCAGCTGGAAGCGCTGATTGCGCACATCCACGACCGGCATCCGGGCATCCCGGTGATCCTCGACGCCAAGCGCGGCGACATCGGCGCGACCGCCGCGCAGTACGCGCGTGAGGCGTTCGAGCGTTACCGAGCCGATGCGGTCACGGTGAATCCGTACATGGGCTTCGATTCGGTCGAACCCTACCTGGCCTATCCCGAGCGCGGCCTGATCGTGCTCGGTCGCACCAGCAACCCCGGCGGCTCGGACTTGCAGAATCTCGAGCTCGCGAACGGCCTGCGTCTCTACGAACACGTCGCCGATCTGGTGGCGGGCGAATGGAATCGGCATGGCCAGAACGCGCTCGTGGTCGGCGCGACGTTTCCCGAGGAGTTGGCACGCGTGCGTGCGCGCGTCGGCGACCTGCCCTTGCTTGTGCCCGGCATCGGCGCGCAGGGCGGCGACATCGCGGCCACGGTGCGCGCCGCCGCGACGGCGGCGGGCGGCCTGATGATCAATTCCTCACGCGCCATTCTCTACGCCAGCAACGGCGAGGATTTCGCCGAGGCCGCGCGACGCGTCGCCATCGAAACCCGCGACACGATTCGCGACGCACGAATGAAGGTCCTGCCATGAGCAACCCGCCGATCAATTTCAGTTTCAGCTTCAGTCCGACGGCAGCGCCGACCGGCAGCGGCAATCCGCTGCAGGACTTCTTCAACCGCCATCAGGGCCGGTTGATGTCGAAGTGGACGCACTACTTCGACGTCTATCACCGCCACTTCGCGCGCTATCGCGGCACCGCCTGCACGCTCGTCGAGATCGGCCTGTATCACGGTGGATCGCTCGAAATGTGGCGTGACTACCTCGGCCCGAAGGCGCGACTCATCGGCGTCGACATCGAGGAGCGCGCACGCGCACTGGCGGCCCCTGGTACCGAGATCCTGATCGGCGACCAGGAAGACCCGCTGTTCCTGAACCGGATCGCGGAACACGCCGGCCGCATCGATCTCCTGATCGACGACGGCGGCCACCACATGCAGCAGCAGATCAACACGCTGCTGCATCTGTATCCGCGCATCGCGGCCAATGGCGTCTACCTGTGCGAAGACCTGCACACCAGCTACTGGGAGGAATTCGGCGGCGGTCTGCGCCAGCCGCAGACCTTCGTCGAGTTCTCGAAACGCCTGATCGACAAGCTCAATGCCTTCCACTCGCGCGACGATGAGCTGGTGCCGGACGGCTTCACCGCGAGCACGAACTCGATGCACTACTACGACAGCATGCTCGTCATCGAGAAGCGGCCGCGCCAGCCGTCGCAGATGGTCTATGCCGGCAACGCGTTCTTCCCCGATCTCGAAGAGCGCCCGAGCCAGAAGCCCGCCGCGCCCTGAGCGCGAGGCAGGCGTGACCTCAGGCGACCTTCTTCTCGATCGCGGGCAGGTGCGCGGCGATGCGTTCCGCCTCGGCCGTCAGCGCCGCCGGCGTACGCGCGCCGAATTCGTCGAAATACTCGGCGATCGCCTCGAATTCGCGCGCCCAGCCGTGCTCGTCGATGTGCAGCAATTGGTCGATGGCGTGCTCGCTGATCCGGAGTCCATCGACGTTGAGATCGGACTTCTTCGGCACGTGGCCGATCGCGGTCTCGACCGCTTCGGCACGGCCTTCGCAACGCTTGAGCATCCACTCGATGACGCGCAGGTTGTCGCCGAAGCCAGGCCACAGGAACTTGCCGTCGGCGCCCTTGCGGAACCAGTTGACGTGGAAGATCTTCGGCAAATCCGCACCCGGCCGGTCGAAGCTCAGCCAGTGCGCGAAGTAGTCGCCGAAGTTGTAGCCGCAGAACGGTTTCATCGCCATCGAATCGCGGCGCACGACGCCGACCGCGCCGGTCGCTGCCGCCGTGGTTTCCGAAGCCATCGACGCACCGACCAGCACGCCATGGGTCCAGTCGCGTGCCTCGAACACCAGCGGCACCAGCGATTCGCGACGGCCCCCGAACACGATCGCCGAGATCGGCACGCCGCGTGCGTCTTCAGCTCTCGGCGTCCAGCTCGGGCAACGCTTGGCCGAAACCGTGAAACGCGAATTCGGATGCGCCGCCGGGCCGCTGCCCGCGACGTAATCGTTGCCCTTCCAATCCTTCGCCGGCACGCGATCGTCCAGCCCTTCCCACCACGGCTGATGGTCCGCGGTCACCGCGACATTGGTGAAAATCGCCTCGCGATTCAGCATCGCCAGTGCGTTCGCGTTGGTCTTGGCACCCGTGCCCGGCGCCACGCCGAAGAATCCGGCCTCCGGATTGATCGCCCACAGGCGACCATCGTCGCCGGGCGACATCCAGCAGATGTCGTCGCCGACCGTCCACACCTTCCAGCCGGCCGCGCGATAACCCTCGGGGGGAATCAGCATCGCCAGATTGGTCTTGCCGCAGGCCGACGGGAACGCCGCCGCGATGTAATGCGTCTCGCCCTGAGGATTCTCGACGCCGACGATCAGCATGTGTTCGGCCAGCCAGCCTTCCGATTTCGCCTGCCAGGAGCCGATGCGCAGCGCATGGCATTTCTTGCCCAACAGGGCGTTGCCGCCGTAGCCGGAGCCGATCGACTTGATCGTCAGTTCTTCCGGGAAATGCATGATGAAACGCCGCGTCGGATCGAGGTCGCCGGTCGAATGCAGGCCCTTGACGAAGTGACCCTCGCGCTCGATGCGCGCCAGTGCGGCACTGCCCATGCGCGTCATCAGGCGCATGTTCGCGACGACGTAGGGCGAGTCGGTGATTTCGACGCCGCAGCGCGCGATCGGCGAATCGATCGGGCCCATGCAATAAGGAATCACGTACAGCGTGCGTCCGCGCATGCAGTCCTTGAACAGGGCATCGACTTCGGCATGCGCCTCGCTCGGATGCATCCAGTGGTTGTTCGGGCCGGCGTCTTCCTGGTGCTTCGTGCAGACGAAGGTCAGGTGTTCGACGCGCGCCACGTCGGTCGGATGCGACCGATGCAGATAGCAGTCGGGATGCGTGTCGGGATTGAGGGCGAGCAGGTCGCCGCGGTCGAGCATCGTCTGGGTCAGTGACGCGTTTTCCTCGTCGCTGCCGTCACACCATTGGATGCGGTCTGGCTGCGTCAGCGCAGCCACCTCTTGGACCCAGGCGTTCAGGGTCGCGAGTTTGGACGTCATGGCGAAAGCTCCGTGCCCCGGTGGGCCAGAAAGGAAAATGGGGGAGATGCGCAGGCTAGCCGTCGAAGTAGTCGAGAGCAAGACAATGAGATTCATTCTTGATTGTAAATGCGACACATTCGCATTACGATGTCCTCATCCCTCGTCCAAGGAACGCCATGAACGCCTCACGCACTTCCCTGCTGGCCACGGCCATCGCGGCCGCATTGACCTGGAGCGCCGCGTCGGCCGCCAACGTCGACAGCGCCGCGCC
>DATMVT010000340.1:0-9327 GCA_035562895.1 Patescibacteria group bacterium
CCGACGCCTTCCGCCCAGGCGCTCTGCATATGTATGAAGACCGGCACGTCGGCGCCCAATTGCAGCCCGATCACTGCAAGTTCGGTGCTGTTCAGCCCGGTTTCCCAGATTTCGTTGAGCGCGACCAGTACCGTCGCCGCATCCGAACTGCCGCCACCGAGTCCGGCACCGATCGGGATGCGCTTGTCGAGTCCGATGTCGGCACCGAGCGGGCATCCGCTCGCCTGCTGCAGCGCACGCGCGGCGCGCACGCAGAGATCATCCTCGAACGCGACGCCGGGCAAACCGTCCAAGCGCCGGATCTCGCCATCGGGGCGAGGCGCCAGGTTCACGGTGTCGAGCAAATCAACGATCTGGAACACCGTCTGCAGCAGGTGATAGCCATCTGCGCGACGACCGACGACGTGCAAGAACAAATTGAGCTTGGCCGGTGCTGGCCAGACGCTTGGTTCGCCGGCGATCACGGCAGAACGATCCAGGACTTGATCGCCAAGCGCACCTGATAGGGCGGCTTGCGTGCGGTGATTCGGGTCGGACGACCATCGCGAAAGTCGCGATAGCTGATCGTCCATCCGGCCTCGCTGAAACCGCTGATGCGGCCATCGGCATTGCGTGTGGCGGGCGTATCGGCATGCATGGGTCGGCCCTGCAGCCAGTCGCGCAACGGCGCCACCGGCAAATGCCAGCCGAGTTCGCGCTCGAGCAGTGCCTCGGGGGAATCCGCAGTCAGCGGATACGACTTCAGGCCTTCGAGCGTGCACAGTCGGTCGTCGCCGGACAAGCGCCAACTCTGACCGGTGACCGGTGCGCGCAAGCCGATCATGAAGTACGCACCGTCCTGTTCCCAGGTCACGGCGCCGGTGCCGCTGTCGCGCCCGTCGGACACCGCGAGCCGTCCTTCCAGCCGCCAATGCCCGGCGTCGTCAACTGCAGCGATCTCGCCGCGTCGTCCGGCGCAAGCCGCGAGCACGATCATCGCCACCAGCACCACGGCACGCGCGAGCGCCCGATTCATGGCAGAAGCCGCCGCATGGTCTCGCGCAGGGTGCGGTGCTCGGGATCGCGCGCCTGCGCTTCCTGCCACACCTGACGGGCGGCCTCGCGATCACCCGACTGCCACAGGACTTCGCCGAGATGCGCAGCGACCTCGGGATCGTCGAGCCGCGAATGCGCCGCACGCAACTTCTCGAGCGCCGTCTTCAGATCGCCACGCCGGAACGCGAGCCAGCCGAGACTGTCGAGCAGCGCCGGACTGTCAGGCGTGAGTCGTTCTGCACGCGCCAGCAAGGCCGCCGCTTCGTCGAGTTTCCGGCCGTGATCCGCGAGCGTGTAACCGAGCGCATTCAGGGCATCGGCGTCGTTCGGATCGAGCTCGATCATCCGCCGCAGGTCGCGCTCCATGTCCTCGTCGCGACCGGCCTCGGCCAGCATCAGGGCACGGGCGTACATGAGTTCACCGTCGTCCGGGAGCATGCGCAGGCCAGCATCGAACACGGCGACCGCCGCATCCGCACCCTCGGCACGCTGGCGGATCTCGCCTTCGAGCAGGTAGCCGCGGACGAGGTCGTCGCGGCCCATCGCACCACTGCCACGCAGTGACGCCAGGATCCGCAGCGCGGCGTCGGCATCGCCGGCGGAAAACCGCAGCGCCGCGACCCGCAACTGCGCCGATGCATGACGCTCCCCTTTCGGCACTTCGCCGTACCAGCGCTCGGCCTCGGCGCTTTGGCCGACCAGTTCCGCGACACTGCCCAGCAGCATCAGCCGCTGCGGCGATCGCGGCGCCGGCAACTGTTCCAGGTGGCGGTAGGCCGCGCGCAGCACGCCCATGTCGCTCGCGCGCGCTGCATAAGCGATTTCCGCCGTGACCGATTCATCCGTCGCCGGGGTGATGCCCGCGACGATCCCTGCCGCCCGGGCTGCGTCGCCGGCGGCGTCATGGGCGTGCGCGAGCGACATGCGAATCAGTGTCGATGCCGGATCGAGCGCCAGCGCACGCTCGAGATCCGGAACCGCTGCCGCCGGATCGCGCTCACGGATCAGCGCGGCGCGCAACGTGAACACGCGGGCATCGGTCGGGAATCGCTGCGTCGCCAAATCGGCCAGGCGCAAGGCCACTTCCGGCGCCCGCCGGTCGCGCGCAAAGGCGGCCCAGTGCATCCAGTCCTCGGCGTCGTTGCTGCGCCCGACGCGCTGCTCGATGAAGGGCAGGACGCGCTCCGGTGGCGTCACCCATCGCAGTGCCTCGGCAAGCCGGCGTCGCGCCTCGGCATCGGCGCCCAGCCCATCGGCGGCGGCATGCGCCGCGCTGCTGTCGCCGCTCGCCAAAGCCGTGGCCGCCACATAGGCCAATGCGGCCGGCGCAGCCGGCGCCAGCGTCCGCCAACGCGCCAGCAGCGCCTGCGCCGCCGTGCGCCGTCCCGCGAAAAGCGAGGCCCTGAGCGCACTCAGGCTTTGATTCGGATCGTCACTGAGCATGGCCGCCTTCGCCAGTCGCTCGGCCGCAGCGCCGCGGTCACCGCCCTGCAGCGCATACTCCGCCTGGAAGCGCTCGAACAGCGCGAGGTCGTCGGCCATCAGATCGGGAGCCGGGGGATGCTCGGGCGGCGTCAAGGGCGCCGCGGCGCAAGCCGCGAGCAGGACGCAGATGACGCCGATCAAACCGGCATGCATCACTGCACGATAGGCTTGCCGCATTCCGTTCTTGCCCATCAAGGGCCTGACACCGACAATTCGCATCCGCCGATCTTCGCATGACATGACGCTTCTCGCCCTCGGACTCAACCATCAGACCGCACCGCTCGCCCTGCGCGAGCAAGTGGCGTTGGCACCCGAACACGCGGGCGACGCGCTGCGCGCTTTGCGCGCCCTGCCCGGCGTGCATGAAGCCGCGGTGATTTCGACCTGCAATCGCACCGAGCTTTACTGCCGGGTCGCCGCCGGTGCCGAAACGGTGCCGAGCGACTGGCTGCACCGCCATTTCCAGCTGTCGCCGGGGCGTCTCGAAGGCTTCCTCTACCAGCACGAGGACGAGGCCGCGGTGCGGCATCTGTTCCGCGTCGCGACCGGACTCGATTCGATGGTCCTCGGCGAACCGCAGATCCTCGGCCAGGTCAAGACCGCCTACCATCTGGCGCGTGACGCCGGATCGCTCGATTCGGCGATGGAGCGGCTGTTCCAGCAAAGCTTCAGCGTCGCCAAGCGCGCGCGCACCGAAACCCGCATCGGCGCCAGTCCGGTGTCGGTCGCGTTCGCGGCCGTTCGCTTGGCACAACAGATTTTCGCCGACTTCGCCTCCGCGGGCGTGCTCCTGATCGGTGCCGGCGACACCATCGAACTGTGCGCACGCCACTTGATCGAGGCCGGCGCGAAGCGGCTCGTCGTCGCCAATCGCACGCTGGCGAATGCGCGCGGCCTGGCCGAGCGCTTCCATGGCCAGGCCATCGCATTGACCGAACTCCCGGACGCTCTGGTGCAAGCCGACATCGTGATCGCATCCACCGCCGCGCGCGATCCGGTGATCACCCGGACCATGGCCGCCAAAGCGCTGAAGGCGCGCCGGCATCGCCCGCAGTTCATGCTCGATCTCGCCGTGCCGCGCGACATCGCCGCCGATGTCGCGAGTCTGGAAGACATCTACCTGTACACGGTCGACGACATCGGCAAGTCGATCGACGAGGCGATGCGTTCGCGCCGCGAAGCGGCGAACGAGGCGGAAGAGATCGTTTCGATGGCCGCCGAACATTTCATGGGCTGGCTGCGCGCGATCGATGGCCAGGGCCCGATCCAGAAGATCCGCGCCGAAGCGGAGCGCCAACGTGACGACGTGCTGGAGAAGGCCCGCACGATGCTGCAGAACGGCCGCGATCCGGCCGAGGCGCTGAACTTCCTCGCGAACACGCTGACCAACAAATTGCTGCATGCACCGTCCAGCAACCTGCGTGCGGCCGCCTTGCGCGGTGATGCCGACCTGCTGCGTTCCGCCGAGCATCTGTTCGCGACGGACGATCGCAAGCGATGACGCCTTCGATCCGGCGCAAACTCGAAGCCCTGGCCGAGCGCAAGGTGGAAGTCGAACGCCTGCTCGCCGAGCCAGACGTGCTCGCGAATCAGAAGCGATTCCGCGAACTCTCGCGCGAATACGCGCAACTCGAACCGATCGCCGACGGTCTCGCGGCGCTCGACGCCAATGCCGCATCGATCGATGCGGCTCGCCAATTGCAAGGCGAGGACGACGTCGAACTGCGGGCGATGGCGAGCGAAGAACTGCAATCGCTCGAAGGCGAACGCGCGCGACTCGATGCATCGCTCGGCGTGCTTCTGGTGCCGCGCGACCCGCGCGACGACGCCCCGGTCTTTCTCGAAATCCGCGCCGGCACCGGCGGCGACGAGGCCGCGATCTTCGCCGGCGACCTGTATCGCATGTACATGCGCTATGCCGAGTCGAAGCGCTGGCGCGTGGAACTGATTTCGGCCAATCCCGGCGAGCACGGCGGCTTCAAGGAAGTGGTCGCACGCGTGGAGGGTGAAGGCGTATACGCGCGCCTGAAATTCGAATCCGGCACGCATCGCGTGCAACGCGTTCCGGAAACCGAGGCCCAGGGCCGCATCCACACTTCGGCCGCAACCGTCGCGGTGCTGCCCGAACTGGACGACATCGAGGAGATCGAACTCAATCCTGCCGACCTGAGGACGGATACCTTTCGTGCCTCCGGGGCGGGCGGTCAGCACGTGAACAAGACCGACTCGGCGATCCGCATCACGCATCTGCCCAGCGGCATCGTCGTCGAGTGCCAGGACGAACGTTCGCAACACAAGAACCGCGCGCGCGCGCTCAGCCTGCTCAAGGCTCGCCTGCTTGACGAACAACAGCAGAAGCAACACGCCACACAGGCGGCACTGCGGCGCGTCCAGGTCGGCTCAGGCGATCGCTCGCAGCGCATTCGCACTTACAACTTCCCGCAAGGCCGGCTCACCGACCACCGCATCGGGCTGACGCTGTACTCGCTCGACGGCATCGTCGAAGGCGATCTCGACCCGGTCATCGACGCGCTGTCGCGCGAACACCAGGCCGACGAACTCAAACTGATCACCGAGGCTGCATGAGCACACTCGACCATTTCGTGCCACTGAACGTCGCCGTGCTCACCGTGTCGGACTCGCGCACGCGCGACAACGACAGTTCGGGCGACTATCTCGACAGCGCATTGCGCGCGGCCGGGCATCTCGTCGCGGTGCGCGAACTCGCGCGCGACGACATCTATCGCCTGCGCGCCCTCGTCTCGCAATGGATCGCGGACGACGGCATCGACGGCGTGCTGGTCACCGGCGGCACCGGCTTCACCGGGCGCGATTCGACACCGGAAGCGATCCGCCCGCTGCTCGACAAGGACATGCCGGGCTTCGGCGAGTTGTTCCGCGCGCTCTCGGTGACCGAGATCGGCACGTCGAGTCTGCAGTCTCGGGCCTTCGCCGGCATCGCCAACGGCACCTTCATCTTCGCGCTGCCGGGCTCGACGTCGGCTTGCCGCACAGCCTGGGAAAAGATCCTGCAATCGCAGCTCGATGCGCGCACGCGGCCCTGCAATCTGGTCGCCCTGAAACCCCGACTGCTCGAACGCTGAGGAATCCGCCATGGCCGAGATGAAGAAGAAAGAGTACGTCGAATTGCTGCACCCGCTGCAGGTCCAGTTGTGCGAAATGCAGCGCTGGATCCAGGCCACCGGACAACGCATCGTCGTCGTGTTCGAAGGACGCGACACCGCAGGCAAGGGCGGCGCGATCAGCGCGATCGCGCAGGTGCTGAACCCGCGCGGCTGCCGCGTCGTCGCGTTGCCGAAGCCGACCGAGCGTGAACGCACGCAATGGTATTTTCAGCGTTACGTCGAGCATCTTCCGGCGGCGGGCGAAATCGTCCTGTTCGACCGCAGCTGGTACAACCGCGGTGGCGTCGAGCGCGTCATGGGGTTCTGCAGCGATCCCGAGTACAAGCGCTGGCTGGTGCAGGCGCCGGAGTTCGAGAAGATGCTGGTCGATGAAGGCATCCTGTTGTTCAAGTACTGGTTTTCGGTCGATCAGACGCATCAGGAAGAACGCTTCGCCGAGCGCCTCGACGATCCGCTGAAGCGCTGGAAGATCTCGCCGATCGATCTCAGCGCTCGCGAAAAGTACGACGACTACAGCGCCGCCCGCGACGCCTTCTTCAAGGTGTCGCATACCCGGCACGCGCCGTGGTTCGTGGTCAATGCAAACGACCAGAAGCGCGCGCGCCTGAACATGATCGCGCACCTGCTGGATCAGCTTCCGGACAAGAAGATCGCACCGGAACCCTTGACGTTGCCGCCGCTGAAACGCAAACGACTCGGCAAGGACAAGCTCGGCGTCAAGGCGACGCTGGTGCGCGAACGCTACTGATCAGTTGCAGCGCGACTGCGTGACGCGCTGCAAGGACATCTCGTTGCGCCGGAACGTGTGCGCCCCATCGGCCATCGACAGGTCCGCTGCGAGGCGCAATTCCGGTTCGGCACACCAGCCACCGGAGCGCAGTCGCAATTCGCCGAGCGGCCGTGATGGCCGGATCGCCTCCGCACAACTGCGGCAACCCTGGGTGTAATCGTGCATCGCGATCACGGCGCCGCCACTTCCGGCGCGCGCTGCGCCCATCGCCCAGCGCGGCCAGCCTTCGGCATCGTGGAAGTAGAGCAGCGCCGACATCAGCCGCGATTCACCCTCGCCGGAGGCGACCACGGTCAGGCCCCAGCCGGAATCGTTCGCGCCGCCAAACCAGGTGCCATTGACGTCCGCCTCGGGCAGTCCCGAAGGCAGGGCCACAGGCTCGATGCACCAGGTCCTCGATTGGCCCGGAACCTCGACTGTCAACAGCGCCAACTGCGTGGCCCCGGCCGTTCGCGACGTGCAGGCTGGATGGCGGGCATTGACCGAAAAATCGATCGCGATGCGGCCACGTCGTGCGGGATCGGACTTCGGCAAGGACAGCGCCGGGGCGCGACGCATCAGCTGCAATCCGCCCTGGCCCGCGACGAAGCGATCGTTCGCGATGCGCCCGCTGGCGAGATACCAGCGTGAATCACCGGCGTCGTCGTAGGTCGCGAACACGGCGCTGTGACCGCCTTGAACGGGCTGGAGGTCCAGCGCATGTCCGGGATGACTCGGATCCCACCACAATCCGCGCCGCGGATCGCCCGGCTGCAGAGTGATGCGCAGCAGTCGACTGCCGCGGGCGTCGGCGCGATCGGCCAACACCCACCAGACGCGGCCCCGGTCGTGGGCGTCGGTCGAAGCCATCACGGCGTCGATGCCGCGGGCATCGTGCAGATCCAGGTAGGCATAGCTGCCGTCGGCGTGACGGAGCATCAACACGCTGCGTGCGCCTTGCGCCAACTGGATCGACGTCGGCATGGCCCGCACGACGGCGCCCGTTTCTGGATGGACCAACGCCTGCGCAGCCGCGGGTCCGATGTGCACATCGACGACGCCGTCGCCATAGACGGCGCGAAGTGCGTCGCCGGCATCGAACTCCACGACGGCCCCGGCGTCGGTCACCCGCAACAGGCGGCCCCGATCACCCAGCACGAGGTCAGCGGGCAGACCGCTCTCCGACTCGATCACGCGGGCGATCACCGGGTCGGCAATCATCCGCATGCCCACCCGAGACAGCACATCGACCAGCACGTCATGACGATCGCCGCCGTAGGTGCTGACCCGTGCATCCTCGAATCGGCGAGTACGCGTCACGTCCAACGAGGACAGCCAACCCGCGAGGGACGGATCGGAAAATGCGGCTGCTGCACTCACAGCCGGCTGCAGCCAGACCTGCGCACCGGCAGCGCGTGCGTGACGCGCCAGTTCGAAGGCCGATGCGCGCGCGGCCGCCGGTGCACTCGGATAGGTCACCCACATCGCGGGCCAGCGCGCCGCGACGGCCAAAGACGGCCAGTCGATGTCGTCATCGACATGCAAGGCGACGCCGCGGATGTCCTGCTTCTTTCCCGCGACGAGCAGGTCGAGGACGGAAGTGACGTCATGACCCGCCGCGAGCAACGCCACGCGCGAACGATCCACGGTCTTGCCGGCATCGAGCAGGGCGTCCAGTCGGTCCGGCGAATAGCGATCTTCACGCCAGCTCGCATAGGCGAATCCGCGCGCACGCAGCGCGCCGGACACTTGCATCACCAAGGGGTCGGCAGCGGCCAGTTGCACGACTGCGGGCGCTGCGCCGGGCTGATCCGGCAAGACCCAGCCTGACGGCGTTGCCTGCACGGCAACCGCTGCCAACGACAGCACGATGGCGCAGAGGCGACGCATGGTTCAGCCGGTCATGAAATCGCGAAATGCCGCTGGCGCATCCAGGGGTTCTCGCCGCACGTCCGCGACGCGTGCCGCCGGCGGTCCCTGCCAGAGCCAGCGCTCAAGCTCGGTCAGGGCATTTCCGGTACCGACCGCAGTCACCTCGACCGAACCGTCCTCGAGATTCTTCGCCGTCCCGACCAAACCCAGCGCAACCGCGTGGTCGCGTGTCGAAGCGCGGTAGAACACCCCCTGCACCTTGCCGCGGACGATGAACCTCGCCGCGGCCATCACTTCTTGTCCCGATCGATGCGACGCGCCAGGTCGGCACTGGTGATCGGCCCTAGGTACTTCTCGGCGACGGTTCCGTCCGGCGCGATCAGCCAACTGGTCGGCAAGCCACGCGGCACATCGAAATCCTTGGGCGGATCGAACACGTCGATGCGTGCGATCGGATAGCTGGCCGGATGATCCTTGAGGAAGGCACGCAGGTCCGGCAACTCGATTTCCTCGAAGGCCAGCCCGATCACGACGACATCGTCGCGGGCGACGTCGAACTGCGAGAAATCCGGAATTTCCTTCAGGCAAGGCGAGCACCAGGTCGCCCAGAAATTGACCAGCACCCACTTGCCGCGTTGCTTCGCCAGGTCGAAGGCGCCGTGATCCAGCGTCTCGACCACCAGGGCGGGCGTCTTCGCGGCCGGCGTCGTTTCGGACACGGCAGCACCGGAGACGAAGAGCGAGGCCAACACCAACCACCAGGATTTCATGGGCACTCCCTGCACAAACCGCTACGATGCGGCGCAATTTACCGACCGCGAAATGAACGGAATGTTCCGTCCCTGCAAGTCGCGTTGTTTCCACGCAACAGGCCATGACCGAGATCCTGATCCTTTACTACTCGCGCCACGGCGCAACCGCGGAACTCGCCCGCCAGATCGCCCGCGGCGTCGGCGAAATGGCGGGCGCGACGGCACGACTGCGCACGGTGCCACCGGTGCGTCCCGGGCACGAGGCCGC
>DATMVT010000341.1:0-16508 GCA_035562895.1 Patescibacteria group bacterium
TTGCTCACCCACCAGGCGCCCATTCAAAATACCTGTGCACGCTGTCAAAGATCTCTTCCCACCGCAGACTTCCGTCCGCTTCACCTCAACATTTCGTCGAAGTGAGCCGCGCATTATAGAGCGGTTTTCGTGGCTGTCAACACCTCAGTGCGAGGCCGATCAATGATGCACGGCGTCGCAAGGGGGAGAGAATGCTACACAGACTCTCTGCCCTTGGCAAGCATTTGCTGCCTGCCGAAGCAGCAGCCCATGCTTCGGTTAATGTGCGCTTTCCTTTCGATCTCAAGCGCGTCGAACGCGATGTCACAAGCATTCACGCCATCACCGGCGGATCAAGCAATCGCCGAAATCGCCGCACAGTGCGTGATGTGCGGCCTGTGCTTGCCGCATTGCCCAAGCTACATCACGACGCGCAATGAATCTGAGTCGCCACGCGGCCGGCTGGCGCTGATGGCGCGCATCGCGTCTGGTGACGCGACGGCCACTTCCTATCCTTCGCTCGACAGCTGCCTCGCCTGTGGTCGCTGCGAACAAGTGTGCCCGCCCAAAGTGGCGTTCTTGGAGGGGCTGGCACTCACGCGCAGCAACCACGCACCCGCGACCGAACGCCTGATTGGGCGAATGGCTCGCCGCCTGACCAAACGGCCAGGTGCGTTTCGGCATCTCTTCCGGATGGCCGTTGCGAGTCGTTCGCTGGTGCCTCGGCGACTTCGGCGACGATTGAACCTGGATGGCGCCGCCGCGATTTCCGGCACGACCCATCCGTCACGCCCCTCGTGTCACGGTGCGACGGTGCCAGCTACGTTGCTCTTCGCAAGCTGCACATCAGATCTCACCGAGCCAAGGGCCGTCGAAGCGCTGAAACGCATTGCCGCGACCCTGGGTTCGAACCTGACGATCGAAGGCAAGCTTTGTTGCGGCGCCATTGATCGCCATCTCGGCTACGCGACAACGCGACCTGCCGTCATCGGTCCCGAATTCGAGCACCTCGTGGCGATCAACTCCGGATGTACCGCGCAATGGCAGCGACTCGTCGCCCCTCGGAAAGTGACCGCAATCGCGGCGTGGCTGAATCGACTCGTCGCGACCCATGTCGATCGGTTCACACCCCAACCGATGCGAGTCGCGCTGCACTTGCCGTGCACGCAGCAGGGATTGGCCGGCGAAGCGGAAGCGATGCGCCAATTGATCGATGCGCTCCCCGGTGCCGAGCGCATCGAGTTGCCATCGCAACCGGGTTGTTGCGGCGCAGCCGGCACGTACTTCCTCAATCAGCCCGATATTTCGCGGACCCTCGGAACCACCCTCGCGCAACAGATTCGCTCGCTCCAGCCCGATGTCATCGTCAGCGCCAACGGCGGTTGTCGAACGCAACTGGCGCAGGCCTTGTTCGACCTGGATGCACCGCTGCGCGTGGTTCATCCAGCGGAATTGATTGCAGACTACCTGACCGGACAACACTGATGGCATTTCGACGAAGCTCACCGCTTGACCATCTGTTCGACGTACTCGACGCGGCGCGCACCCTCGAGTCGGCGCCGCACCCTGCTTCGAGGCCAAGCCCGTCGCGATCGTTGCATTCACCCCTAGCCGGCGCACGCGACCTACGACTGGTCGCCGGACTGATGCGCATCAACCATACCGGCGAGGTGTGCGCGCAGGCGCTGTATCTCGGACAGGCGGCGGTGGCCACCTCCACCGACACGCGCGAACACCTCTTGCAGGCCGCGCGAGAAGAACATGATCACCTGCTGTGGTGCGGCGAGCGTCTCGTCGAGATCGATGCGCGCCCCAGCCTGCTCAACCCGCTCTGGTTCGCCGGGAGCTACCTGATCGGCGCCGGCGCCGCGCTGTTCGGCGACCGCATCAGCCTCGGCTTCGTGGTGGAGACCGAGCGCCAGGTGGAGGCCCATCTCGACGATCATCTCGAACGGTTGCCTCTGGCCGATGCGCGTTCGCGCGCCATCCTCGCGACCATGCAGCGAGAGGAGGTCGAGCACGGGCAGCACGCACTCGATCGTGGCGCCGTCGAATTGGCGCCCGCGGTACGCCGGATCATGGGGGCGTGCGCAGACGTGATGCGCTTCATCGCCTATCGCCTCTGAACCGCACAAACGGAACGGGCCGCAATGCGGCCCGTTCGTCGATCGTTGCCGTCTTCTGGCTCAGACCAGATTTCGGCCATGAAAGAGTTCTTCGATCTCGCGCTTGAGCTGCGCTTCGACGCGAAGGCGATCCTTGAACGACAGATCCTTGGCCTGTGCTTCGAACAGGTAGTTGTCGAGGTCGAATTCCTTCACGTGCATCTTCGTGTGGAAGATGTTCTCCTGGTACACATTCACATCGAACATTTCGTACTTCTGCTTGATGTGCTTGGCCAGGTAGTCCTGGATCGAGTTGATGCGGTGATCGATGTAGTGCTTCTTTCCCTTCACGTCGCGGGTGAAGCCACGCACGCGATAGTCCATCGTGACGATGTCGGACTCGAAGCTGTCGATCAGGTAGTTCAACGCCTTGAGCGGCGAAATCACGCCGCAGGTGGCAACGTCGATGTCGGCGCGGAAGGTCGCGATGCCGTTGTGCGGATGCGTTTCCGGATAGGTGTGCACCGTGATGTGACTCTTGTCGAGATGCGCGACCACGGCTTCCGAAATCATGTCCTTGCCCAGCTTCTCGACGATCGGGTGCTCGGAGATCAGGATCGTCACCGAAGCACCCTGCGGATCGTAGTCCTGGCGCGCGACGTTGAGGATGTTGGCGCCGATGATCTCGGCCACCTCGGTCAGGATCTGGGTCAGGCGATCGGCGTCGTACTGCTCGTCGATGTACTCGATGTAGCGATCACGCTGCTCCGGCGTCACCGCGTAGCAGATGTCGTAGATGTTGAAGGACAGCGCCTTCGTCAAGTTGTTGAAACCCTGCAACTGCAGTCGCGGAAGCGGCTTGACCATTTCGAGTTCCTCAGTCGCCACGGGTAAAAGGGGCGCGGATTATGGGGCAAATCTCACGGCAGGGGTAACCTTGGCCACCCCGGATTCAGCGCGGCGTTTGAAATCGGCCACGCGGCGTCCTATAAACGTCACGAATCCGTGCCCGAGACCGCGATGCCTAAGTCCAATTCCGACCATCTGGCGGGCCTGACCGACGCCATGCCGAAAACCGTGACACCGCGCTCGCTGGCGCTGGACGGGCCTGCGCTCGACCGTTTCCTGGGCGCTTGCCATCGTCGGCGCTATCCGAACCGCACCGCGATCTTCATGCCGGGCGATCGTGCAGACGTGCTTTATTACATCGTCGATGGCTCGCTCAGCGTCGTCGCCGAGGACGACGACGGCCGCGAGCTGATCCTCGCCTATCTCAACAAGGGCGAATTCATCGGCGAACTCGGCTTGTTCGTCGAAACCAGCAAGCGCGAAGTCCTGGTTCGCACGCGCGCCGCATGCGAGTTGGCCGAGATCAGCTACGAGCGCTTGCTCGCGATGTTCGAGACGACGTTGCGCGACGAGTGCCCAAAGCTGATGTTCGCGATCGGCTCGCAGTTGACGCGCCGTCTGTTGCACACCAGTCGCAAGGTCAGCCGCCTCGCCTTCATGGACGTCACCGGACGCATTTCGCGTACCCTGCTCGATCTCTGCACCGAACCGGACGCGCTGACGCACCCGAACGGGATGCAGATCCGCGTATCGCGACAGGAGTTGTCGCGCATCGTCGGCTGCTCGCGCGAGATGGCCGGTCGCGTGCTCAAGCAACTCGAAGAGCAGGGCAAGATCGGCGTCAGCGGCAAGACCATCGTCGTGTTCGGAACGCGCTGAGTGGGTACGTCGGTCGAGCCGGCCGGCAAGGATCATCACGGCGGTCTTCGCTTTCGCGACGCGAAATTGCACGATGCCACGGCCGTATCGCGCCTGATCGAAGCACTGGGCTATCCCTGCGACCAGGACGAGGCCGAACGCCGCATCCGTCGCGTCAACGCCAGCCCGCGGCAAGCGCTGGTGGTGGCGGAGTGGAAGGACACCGTCTGCGGCCTGATCAGCCTCGACTTCATGTTCTACCTTCCGCTTGGACGCGAGACCTGCCGGATCACCGCGCTGGTGGTCGATGATCGGTTCCGCAAACACGGCATCGGCCGAGAAATGCTGCGCTACGCCGAGACCGCAAGTCGCAAGGAGAACGCGGCGCGACTGGAACTCACCACCGCCGCTTCGCGCACCGAAGCGCATGCGTTCTACCGCCAATGCGGTTTTGAACAATCGTCATTGCGCTTCGTGAAGCAACTCTGCGACGCCTGATCAGGCGAACAGTCGCTGCAATTCGCTTCCCGGATCGTCGGCCCGCATGAAGGCTTCACCGACGAGGAAGGCATGCACGCCACCCGCGCGCATCTTCGCGACATCTTCGCGCGTGTGGATGCCGCTTTCGGTGATCAGGATGCGATCGGCGCCGACTTGACCGCGCAACGCGAGCGTGAGGTCGAGCGATACCGAGAAATCACGCAGATTGCGGTTGTTGACGCCGATCAACGGCGAAGCCGTGCGCAGCGCACGCGCCATCTCGTCGCCGTCATGGGTCTCGATCAGCACATCCAGGCCGAGCTCCATCGCCAGACCGGCAAAGTGCTGCAACTGGTCGATGCCGAGCGCCGCGACGATGAGCAGGATGCAGTCCGCGCCAAGCACGCGCGACTCGTGCAGCTGATAGGCATCGACGATGAAGTCCTTGCGCAAGGCCGGCAACGTGCAGGCCTCGCGTGCCTGCTGCAGATAGGCATCAGCGCCTTGGAAGAAATCGATGTCGGTCAGCACCGACAGACAGGCGGCGCCGCCGCGTTCATAGCTGGCGGCAATGTCCGCCGGGTTGAAGTCGGGACGAATCACGCCCTTGCTCGGCGACGCCTTCTTGATCTCGGCGATCACGGCGGGTTCGTCGCGCGCGAGCTTCGCACGCAGCGATTGCGCGAAGCCGCGCGTCGCACCGAGATCGGCCGCCCGCGCCTTCAGGTCGGCGAGCGGTCGATAGACGCGACGGTCGGCGACTTCGACCTGCTTGCGCTCGAGAATGCGGGTCAGGATGTCGGCCATCTCAGGCTCCTCCCGCGATCGCCTGGGTGGCGGCGATGAACTGCGCCAGCTTGGCGCGCGCCGAACCATTCGCCATCACCTCGCGCGCGCGGCGCAGGCCGTCGCCGATGTCGTGCGCGACGCCAGCCGCATACAGGGCCGCGCCTGCGTTCAGTGCCACGATCTCGCGCGGCAAGCCTTCGACGCCATCGATCGCCTCGAGCACGCGCGTCCGCGACTGCTCGGCATCGTCGACGCGCAGGTTGCGGCTCGACGCCATGCGCAGACCGAAGTCTTCGGGATGCACCTCGTACTCGCGCACGACGCCATCGCGCAATTCGCCGACCAGGGTCGCGGCGCCGAGCGTGATCTCGTCCAACTGGTCGCGACCGTAGACGATGAGGGCGTTGCGCGCGCCGAGGCGTTGCAACACGCGCACCTGGATGCCCACCAGATCGGGATGGAACACGCCCATCAGGATGTTCGGCGCACCGGCCGGATTGGTCAGCGGCCCGAGGATGTTGAAGATCGTGCGCACGCCGAGCTCCTTTCGCACCGCCGCGACGTTCTTCACCGCCGGATGGTGGATCGGCGCGAACATGAAGCCGATGCCGGTGCGGCGGATGCATTCCGCGACCTGCGCCGGCTGCAGGTCGATGCGCGCTCCGAGTGCTTCCAGCACGTCGGCGGCACCGGACTTGCTCGACACGCTGCGATTGCCGTGCTTCGCCACCTTGGCGCCGGCTGCGGCCGCGACGAACATCGCCGCGGTCGAGATGTTGAAGGTATGCGCGCCATCGCCACCGGTGCCGACGATGTCGACGAAATGCGGATCGGACGCGATCTCGACACGCGCCGAGAACTCGCGCATCACCTGGGCGGCACCGGCGATCTCGCCGATCGTCTCCTTCTTCACGCGCAGGCCGGTGAGCAAGGCTGCGGTGATGACCGGCGAGACCTCGCCACGCATGATCTGGCGGAACAGGTCCACCATTTCGTCGTGGAAGATCTCGCGGTGTTCGATGGTGCGCGCCAGCGCTTCTTGCGGGGTGATCGCCATGATTACTGCACCAGGAAGTTCTTCAGCATGGCGTGACCATGCTGGGTCATGATCGATTCGGGATGGAACTGCACGCCCTGGATCGGAAATGCGCGATGACGCAGGCCCATGATTTCTTCGACCGTGCCGTCGGGGTTGGTCGTCCAGGCCGTCATTTCCAGTTCGTCCGGAAGACAGGTCTTGTCGACCACGAGCGAGTGGTATCGCGTCGCCTCGAAGCCGTCCGGCAATCCGGCGAACACGCCCTGTCCGGCATGATGGATCGGCGAGGTCTTGCCATGCATGATGCGCCCGGCGCGGATGACCTTGCCGCCGAATGCTTGCCCGATGCTCTGGTGACCGAGGCAAACGCCGAGCATCGGCACCGAGCCGGCGAAGTTCTGCAACACCTCGACCGAAACGCCGGCTTCGCTCGGCGTGCACGGCCCCGGCGAGATCACGATGCGATCCGGTCGCAGCGCCGCGATCTGCGCCACCGTGAGTTCGTCGTTGCGGATCACCTTCACGTCTTCGCCGAGCTCGGCGAAATACTGCACGAGGTTGTAAGTGAAGGAGTCGTAGTTGTCGATCATCAGCAGCATGTTCGGCCCGGGTTCCGCGGGCGGGTGCCGCGGTCGATGTGGGCCGCTGAGCTTATCGAATGCGCCGCCTTCGCGCTTTCTCGGACATGCTATGCCTCCACTTCGTCAGCCGGCGAGGAACTGACGCTCGACCTTGCGCATGATCGGCTCCGCCAGTGTCTGCCCGGCAAGACCGATCAGGGTCTTCGCGGCGTGATCGGTGGCGATGTCGATGCCGAGCTCGGCGCCGATCGGCCAGTCGGCGTCGAGGTGCAGGTAACGATCGCGCAACCGGTCCTCCATCATGGCCTGCACGTGTTGCTGCTGGACCGAGATCAGGGTCAGGATCAGGCGGCCGTCGGAGAGCCAGTCGACGGCGCCGTCGCCGACTTCCGCGGGCTCGGCGGGCCGGTAGTTCGCGGTCGCGGTACCGATCGAGAGCATGCGCATGCGCGACTCGGAGACCCGCATGAAATGCGTCGCTTCGTGCATGGCGACCTGGTCCGGCGCCACCGCGAACAGGCCGCCGTCCGCGTACAACGCATCGCCGACGCGTACCGAAGGGAAATAGGCGGGCGCGGCCGAGGTCGCCATCGCGACGTGCGCGGCCAGCACGTCTTCGTCGCCATGCGAGCCGCTGGCATGCGGCGTCTTGAAGATCTTCGTGCGGCTGCGGGTCACGTCGACCGCCGGCACCACGATGTCGTGCATCGCTTCCGCCAGCGTCTGCTGGCCGAGGTGCACGGCCAGCGCCTTCGCGAGCGCGACGCCGTTGTACTTCGGCCCGAGCACGGCGCGGCTCAGGTCGCGCAGCTTGGCCACGGCATTGGTCGGCATGCCGCGCGAAGAAAAGATCGCCGTGCCGTGCTCGAGGAACAGATCCTTGATCTTCGCCATCGGGATTTCGTACGCGAGCGCGACCGCGAGGATGCCGCCGACCGAGGTGCCCGCGATCAGGTCGAAGCGACGGCCCAACGGTTCACCGGCCTTGTCTTCGAGATCGGCGAGCACGCAGGCCGTGTACAGGCCCAGATAACCGCCGCCGGCCAGCGACAGGATTCGGAAGGGCTCGGTATTTGGCTCGGCCATCGGCGTGCCCTCGATCGTCGCAGCGGAGACTAACGCAGTCGGCAGCGGCCACCTACACTCGACGGCGACCAAGGAGCCCGGTGATGCCCGACGCCGCTTCGCAGCAGACACGGTCTTCCGATCGATACCCGCTGATCCTGCTCGGCCTGTATCTCGCGTGGTGGAGCGCGCTCGCGATCGCGCCGCACTACCGCGAGGACTGGCTGCTCGAAAACGTGCTCGTCGCGATCGCATTGCCGCTGCTGGTCTGGAGCCATCGCCGCATCGGCTTCTCGCACCACGCGCTGACCGCGCTGTTCGTGTTCTTCAGCCTGCACGCCGTCGGCGCGCATTACACCTATTCGGAGGTCCCTTGGAACGCATGGCTGCAGGCACTGACCGGCTGGGACGCGATGCAGTCGCTCGGCCTGCAACGCAACCCCTTCGACCGCGTCGTGCACTTCAGCTACGGCCTGCTGATCGTGCCCGCCGTCGCCGAACTCATCGACGCCCGCGGCCCGCTGCGCGGCATCTGGCGCACGCTCGTGCCGATCATGTTCATCATGTCGAACTCGGAGCTCTACGAGATCATCGAATGGCAAGCCGCCGAAGTCTTCGGCGGCGACCTCGGCCAGGCCTACCTAGGCACCCAAGGCGACATCTGGGATGCGCAGAAGGACTCAGCAATGGCGATGCTGGGGGCGGTCGTTGGATTGCTGGCGTACCGCGGCAGACTGGCGCCTCGTGGACCGTGAGCATGAGTGGCCAGTGCGCGCCGCCAGCGACCTGTCTTCAACCAATTCCTTGGGTACCCAAAATCCACGCCATGACTACAAGCGTCAGCGTGGTACCGAGCACGAAGAGCACACGCACCCTCAACAGAAGACTCGCTGCACCGGATTGCTCGCAGACCTGGGTCAGGAGACGGGTGAAAAGCGCACGCAACATGATGGAACCGTCACGTGCAGCTAGCCCGCTCGGCGAACCGATACTCAGCCAATATTCCTCCGCTCCAACTCTCAGGGCGCGCTGCAGCTCCAATAGGCCCAATAAATAGAAGGCATTCGTGACGAAGGCTGAGAAGAAGAGTGCCAAGAACATCTTTCACCCCCAATTTTCACTTGTGCGCCCCGATGGGGCGAGCAGAGAGATGTCGTCAGGCCTGTGAGCAACGCCTCACAACCCGCTCGCCGCCTGCGCCACCGCGCGGAACAGGGCGCGGCCCTTGTTCATGGTTTCGTCCCATTCCTTCTCGGGGTCGGAGTCGTAGACGATGCCGGCGCCGGCTTGCACGTGCAGTTGGCCGTCCTGGATGACGGCGGTGCGGATCGCGATGGCGGTGTCGGCGTCGCCCCACCAGCCGACGTAGCCGACTGCACCCGAGTAGATGCCGCGCTTGATCGGCTCGAGGTCCTGGATGATTTCGAGCGCGCGGATCTTCGGCGCGCCGCTGACCGTGCCGGCCGGGAACGTGGCCTTGAGCACATCGGCGAACTTGAGGTCATCGCGCAACCTGCCCTGCACTTCCGAAACGATGTGCATCACGTGCGAATAGCGCTCGATGATGAAACGCTCGGGCACGCGCACGCTGCCGGCTTCGGCGACGCGACCGACATCGTTGCGACCGAGGTCGATCAACATCAGGTGTTCGGCGCACTCCTTCGGATCGGCCAGCAATTCGGCTTCGAGCGCCTGATCCTGTTCGTGCGTCTTGCCGCGCGGGCGCGTGCCGGCGATCGGTCGCACGGTCACTTGCCCGTTCTGCATGCGCACCAGGATTTCCGGTGACGAGCCGACGATCTGGCGTTCGCCGAGATCGAGGAAATACATGTACGGCGACGGATTCAGCGCGCGCAGTGCGCGATACACGTCGACCGGGCGCGCGCGGAACGGCACCGTCAGGCGCTGCGACAGCACCACCTGGAAGATGTCGCCGGCGCGAATGAACGCCTTCGACTGCTCGACCGCGGCGATGAAACCCTCGCGCGTGAAGCCGGAGACGAAATCGGCTTCGGTCAGGCTGGCCGGATCCAGCACTTCCGGATAACTCGGCCCGGAGCGACGCAGCCGGAACGCGAGCTCGTCGAGGCGCCGCTGCGCGCGCGCGTACGCCCGAGGCTCGCCCGGATCGGCGTGCACGATCAGGTACAGGCGGCCCTTGAGGTTGTCGAAGACCGCGACTTCCTCGCTCAGCATCAGCAACACGTCGGGTGCACCGATCGGATCCGGCTTGTCGTCGCGCGCCAGCTTCGCTTCGACGTAGCGGATGGTGTCGAAGCCCCAGTAGCCGACGAGACCACCGGTGAACGCGGGCAGGTCCGGCAACTTCGGCACCTTGAAGGACTCGCGGATCGCATCGAGCGCGGCCAGCGGATCGGCGAGTTCGCGCTCCTCGACCACTTCGCCGTATTGCGCGACCGCCAGCCGATGGCCACGCAGCGTGTAGGTCGTCTTCGCCGGCAGGCCGATGATCGAATAGCGTCCCCAATTCTCGCCGCCCTCGACCGACTCGAACAGATAGGTGTGCGGGCCATCGGCCAGCTTCAGGTACACCGACAGCGGCGTGTCGAGATCGGAGAACACCTCGCGCACCACCGGGATGCGATTGAAGCCTTGCGCCGCAAGCGCGCTGAATTCGTCGTGCGTGAGCATTCGGATGGATCCTTCGGAGCGATCGATTATTGCGGTGCACGACGAGCCGCGCCACGGGTTGCCGCGACATGACAGAATCCCGCCATCCGATGGAGTGTGCATGAGCGACGCCTGGTACGTGGCCGAACCCGATGGCAATACCTGGGGACCGTACGCGTACCCGGATCTGCTGCGCGCCGCCGTCGCACGGCAGTTCGCCGCCAACTCGCTGGTCTGGCAGGTCGAACTCGGCGAATGGCAGGCGCTGTCGCGCCACTTCAGCAATGCCATGAACGCGACGCCGAGCACTGCGGCACCGCGCGAAGTGACCAAGCCGGTGTCCGCTCCGAAACACGCCCCTCCGAGCGCGCCGAAGCCATCGACACCGCCGCCGCTGGCAGGCAATCGGCCCTCGGCCAAGGACCGGGTGCAAATCGACGCGTTGCTGCGCCAAGCCGAGGCCCGCAAGGCAGCGGTCGCGGCCGACGCGGCCCAGAACGCGCAGGCCTCGTCGCAACGGCTGGTCCACGTCTCGAAGCGGTTGACGGCACGTTTCATCGACGTGATGTCGCTCGGTCTGTTCGGTGCCAGCGTGCTGTGGACGCTGATGCCGACGAATGCCGGCCCGGAAGCCGCCACGATCGCCGAACCTTTGCTGCTGGTGTGGCTGGCACTGGCGGCCTGGTTCGTCCTCGAAGCGGTCGTGCTCGGCGTGTTCGGCACGACACCCGGCAAGCGCCTGCTCGGCCTGCGCGTGCTCGATGAGCGCGGCGAAGCACCGGGCATTCCGCGGGCGCTGCGGCGTGCATTCAGCGTCTACGCGCGCGGCCTCGCCTTCGGCCTGTTCATCCTGACGCCGATCGCCATCCTCGTTGCCGGTGGACAAACACTGAGCAAGGGCCAGGCGCCGTGGGACGACGGACTGACGGTTCACGACGAGTCCGTCGCGTCGCGCTGGCAGATCATCGGGTTCGTGATCGTGGTGCTGTGGATCGCTGCGGCCGAGGGCTGGTGGCTGGATGTGGCGAACGCGCTGACGCGTTGAACTTCAGCGCGGCATGCCCTTCAGTCGCAGGCGGAATTCGACGCCGGCTTCGGCCGGCAGGTTGTAGGCGAGGGCGCTGCCGTCGTGCGCCTCGGCGATCAGGCGCACGATGTAGAGGCCGAGGCCGAGATGCGGCACTTCGCCGGCCGCACGCAGCGAACCGGCGTCGCGCATCGACACCAGCGAATCGAACAATCGTTCCTGCATCTTCGCCGGCAACGGCGGACCGGAGTTCGCGACGCTGATCTCGACGCCTTCGACGTCGAGCGCGAGCTTGATGCGGATCCAGCCACCTTCCGGCGTGAAGCCCTTGGCATTGTCGAACAGCTTGTCCAGCGCCTGGGCGATCAGGTCCGGTGCGCCGTGGAAGCGGATCGGCGACTCCGGCAGCATCATGTGCACCTGACGATTGCCGGCGATGCCGCGATACGCCTCGGCGCAACCGCGCACGACGCGCGTCAGGTCGAAGTCCTCCGCTTCCGCCGCCTTGATCGCCTTCTCCATGCGGCTGGCTTCATGCATCGTGCGCAGGATGCCCCAGAGTCGATCGGCACCGGCACGTGCGCGATCGGCGTAGACGCGAGCCTCGGGCGGCAACGGTTCGTGGTCGAGGTTGTCGAGCGACGAGCGCACGATTGCCAATGGCGTATTCAACTCATGCGAGAGCTTGCTCGCCAGCGTGCGCAGGTAGTCGTTGTAGCCGCCGAGTTCGTCGAGCAGGCGCGCGAAGCTGCGCGACAGGTCGCCGACTTCGTCGACCGACTGCAGATGCGGCAATTTCGGATCGAGTCGGCCGTCGGGCCGCAGCGCGCGCTCGGTGGCATTGCGCAGGCGGCGGATGCGGAACGACAGGATCCCGGCGAACCCGAACAACACCAGGCTCGCGACCAGCACCGCGATCAGGCTGGTCGCCATCAGTTTCGCGACCGCGTCGTTGGCGATCACCAGCAGCGCATCGCTGCTCTGCTCCATCACCAGCGCGCCGCGCACGGCGCCGTCCCAGCGCAACGGCACCGCGGCCGCGACGATCACCGTGCGTTCGTTGTTCGACGGCCGCCAGACGCTGGCCTCGATGCCGGACAAGGCCTGCCAGACCTCGTCGACGTCGAGCGTGTCGAGATCCCAGGCGTAATCGCTGGCATCGACCAGCGGCGGCGCCAGCAGCGCGCGGTAGATCCAGGAATTCGGCCACGGCGTGCGCGACGCGATGTCACCGACATCGAGATTGCCGGCCTTGCCGAGCACATGCGCGTCGGCCGCGAGCACGCGCAGGCGCGCGCCCGGCGGCACCAGGGGCTGCAGCGCACGGCTGAAGCCGGCATCGTCGAGCCAGAGCAGCAACGTGTCCTCGCCGCGGCCAGGATCACCGAACACCGGGTGCGAGCGCGTGCCGCCGGTCGCACCGGCATCGACCACATGCGCCGCCAGCGCGAGTCCGTCGCGCGGCAGGAACAAGGAAAACTCGATGCGATAGCCCTCGGCGGTCTCGACCCATTCGCCGCGCAACGCCGGCGCATCGGGCGCATCGACGCGCACTTGCAGCGGCCCCGGCGCGGCGTTGCCCAGTTCGTAGACATAGCGGCGATCGCCGGCACCGAGGCGAAGTTCGACATGATCGGTGGCGCCCGCCGCGAGTGGATCCGGATCTGCACGCACGCGGCTGGGATCGTGGACTTCGATCAACCCGTACAGAGTGCTGGCGCGCGCCGCGAGATGCACGCGACCGAGCGGCGCGACGCTTGGCCAAGGCTGCAAGGCGGCGTCCTGCCAGTCGTCCGGACTGCCATCGAGCAACAGGACGGGCGGTGCGTCGGGCAGCACCGCGACACGCCCGGTCGCGGGCAAGGCCGGCGCCGTCGCAACGAAGGCCTGGGCCAGCGCACGCGCGGACGACAATTGCGCACGCTCCTGACCTTCGCGCAGCAGCAGTTCCATCTGCTGGATGAACTGGAACCCCGCCCACGGCAACAGCAGGGTCACGAGCGCGATCAGGACCAGCTTGAGGCGAAGGGTCATCGCGAGAGTCTAGGGGAAGTGCATCGCGGGACGGAGCCCCGCGATTCCGGCTCAAGCCCGCCAGCGATAACCGGCACCATGCATGGTCTCGATCTCGTCGAAGTTCGCGTCGATCGCGAGGAACTTCTTGCGGATGCGCTTGATGTGCGAGGTGATGGTGGCGTCGTCGACGACCACTTGCGCGTCACGCATCAACGCGTCGCGCGACTTCACGTGGCCGGGATGACGCACCATCGTGTGCACCATCCAGAATTCGGTCACGGTCAGCGGCACCTCGACGTCTTTCCAGGTCACGCGCATGCGCTCGGGCTGCAGCGACAGGTCGCCGTTCTTGAGTGTCGCCTCCGCGCCCTGCGGTCGACGCAGCGCGTCGACGCGACGGAACAGGGTGTTGATGCGCGCCGTCAGGTGCGGCAACGACACGTCCTTGGTCAGGTAGTCGTCGGCGCCGAGGCGCAGGCCGGAGATGACGTCGAAATCGGAATCGCGCGCGGTCAGGAAGATGATCGGCAACGTCGCCGACTTCTGGCGCAGCTCGCGGCAGAGTTCGAAGCCGCCTTCGGGTTCGTCGCCGAGGCCGATGTCGATCAGCACCAGGTCGGGCAGGCGGATGTCGAAGCCGCTGCTCGCCTCGGGGCGCGAGGCATAGGTCTGGACTTCGAAGCCGAGTCGACGCAGCGCGTCCGAATAATTCGCGCGGATGGCGGGTTCGTCTTCGACGATGGCGATCTGTCGGGCCATGACGTGTTCCTGTTGAAGTGGGCCCAGCTTAGGGCGCAAGCGGGCGCAGGCAATGGCCGGTCGTCCCCTGCCCCGGATTTGCCCGAAGGCGCGCCCCGTCACGTCACTGCTACGCTCGCCCCGACTCGCAATGCACCCGGAACCTGTCCCGCGCCATGTCGACGCCGTCCGCCGAAGTCACCCAAGGCAACGATCCGATCCCGTTGGCGCATTGGCTGCGCCAGCACGAGCGAACGCTCGGCGATCGCCTCGGCTTGCTGCGCGCGATCGGCGACATCGTCGATCGCGCGCATCGTGATCTGGTCGTGTTCGGTCACCTGAGTTCGGCCAGCATCCTGGTCGCACCGGACGGCACGCCGATCCTGCGCGGCGAAGTCGCAGGCGGACTGGCATTGCCGGCCCATCTCGCGGCGCCGGAACAACTGCACGGCGCACCGTTGCGCCCGGCCAGCGATCAGTACGCGCTGGGATTGATCCTGCACGAATTGCTGACCGGGCTTCTGCCCTCGGTGCGCGTCGAGGGTCAGACGACGCGACTGACCGCGGCCGTGACCGGCGAGCCGGCGCCATTGGCCAGCCATTCGATCAGCGCCGCGAGGCCCTGGCCGATCCGTGCCGGCGAGGTCCGCGGCGATCTCGATGCCATCGTCGCGCGCGCACTCGAACGCGATCCGCGCGATCGCTATGCATCGGTCGCGGAGATGATGGCCGACGTGCAGCGTCGACTCGAAGGCGCACCGGTGCTCGCCGCCGAGGGTCAGCGCGGCCTCGGTGCCGCACGGCCGCTGGCGCGTCGGCAGCGGCGCCTGTGGCTGGCGGTGCTCATGCTCGTCGCGCTGTTGCTGGCGGCGCTCGCCGGGGCCTGGATGGCGCTGCGCGATGCGAACGATCGCGCTGAGCGGGCGGTCACCACCCGGGATCGCGCCGATGCCGTGAACGCGACGCTGGTCGGCCTGCTGACGATGCCGCGCGACATGACCCGGGGCGCCGACCTGCGCGTGACCGAACTGCTCGACGACAGCGCCCGCCTGCTCGCCAGCGACTCGACGATGACGCCGGATGCGCGACGTGCCGTGCATGCGTTGTTGGCACGCGCCTACGCGTCGCTCGGCCGCGACGATGCCGCGCTCATGCAGGTCGATCTCGGACTTGCTTCGACCGGCCGCGACGATCCGGCACGCCTGCCCTTGCTGCAGGTGCGTGCACAGGTCGAGGCCTTGCGTTGCCAGTCCGCCGCAGCCGAACGCGCGATCCAGCAACTGCGCACTGAAGCCGAGTCGGGCGGCGCGGTGGTCGCCGCAGCGGAAGCGGCGGTGGCCGCAGCACGACTGGCCGACTGCCGCGACGACTTCCCGTCGCAGCAGCGCGAGGCCGAGGCCGCGCTCGCTTTGACGCGGGCGCATGTCGACGCGTTCGACACGCGCGCCGCCGCGGTCGAACTGCTGGCGCGCGCCCAGTTCGGCCAGGGCGATCTGGCCGCCGCCGCGCGGACGCTGCAGGAGACGCTGGCCGAATGGCCCGCTGGTCAGACGGCTCTGGCCGCGCGTCAAACCGGACTGCGGCACCTGTTGCTGCAGTTGACCGCCGCACAAGGCGACCTGCCGACCGCAGAGCGCCTGGCACGCGAGAATCTGCAGGCGTACCTGCAGCGCCACGGCGAAGCCCCGCATCCATCGACGATCACCGCGCGCAGCGCACTGGCCTCGATCCTGTACGACCGCGGCGAACTCGCCGCATCCCTCGTCGAGAACGACCGTGCGCTCGCCGATGCCGTCGCCTGGCATGGCGCCGATGCCGAAGCCAGCCTGTTGGTGGCCGCGAATCGCGCGAACGTCCTCAAGGGCCTCGGCCGATACGACGAAGCGGAGTCGGAATACCGCCGCGTGATCGCCGCGCTCGCCCGGCTGTCGAATGCGCCCGGCATCGGCGAGACGCGCCTGATCCACAGCTTCAACCTGCTCGAGCTCCTGAACGAGCGCGGACGCTTCCGCGATGCCAAGTCGTTCGGCGACGGCGTGCTGGCCGAAGCCGAGCGCGTCCTCGGCCGCGAGCACATCGTCACGCTGGAAGCGCGCGACGCGCTCGGCGTCACCGCCCTCGGACTCGGCAATGCCGCGGAATCCGAAGCCCTGCACCGCGCCGCCTTCGCCGCCAAGCAGAAAGTCCTCGGCGACGACTCGCCCTACACCGCCACCGCCCAGTTCCGCCGCGGCCTCGCACTCATCGCCCTCGACCGCAAGGACGAAGCCCGCGTCGAACTGGAAGCCGCACTCACCACCCGCCGCCAGATCTTCGGCCCCGAACATCCCGACACGAAGGCGGCCGAGCGG
>DATMVT010000342.1:0-1823 GCA_035562895.1 Patescibacteria group bacterium
GACTTTCCGTACTCGGTGATCTATCGAGAGATTCGCGGTGAGATTCGCGTTTTGGTCGTACGCGCGCACCACCGCGATCCCGAGCATGGGCAGACCCGACGCTGAACGTGCATCAGCGTCATCTCCACCTCACAACGCCGCCGCCAACCGCGTGCCCTGATCGATCGCGCGCTTGGCGTCGAGTTCGCCGGCTTCGTCGGCGCCGCCGATGAGGTGGGCGGACTTGCCGAGGACGGCGAGGGCGGCGTGCAGGTCGCGGTTCGGTTCCTGGCCGGCGCAGATGACGATGTGGTCGACTTCGAGCAGGCGCGCGTTCGTGCCGATGGTGACGTGCAGGCCGCGTTCGTCGATGCGGTCGTACTGCACGCCGCCGATCATCTCGACCCGTTTCATCTTCAGCATGGCGCGATGCACCCAGCCGCTGGTCTTGTTCAGGCGCTTTCCGGGGGTGCCATCGGAGCGTTGCAGCAGGAACACCTGGCGAGCTGGCGGTTCCGGTTGCGGCTTCAAGCCATCGACGCCGCCGCGGCGCGTGAACGTGTCGTCCACGCCCCATTCCTTGCGCCAGAGCTTCTCGTCCAGCGTCGGCGAATGCCCGGCATGCACCAGGTATTCGGCGACGTCGAAACCGATGCCGCCGGCACCGATCACGGCGACGCGCGGACCCACCGGCGCTTCGCCATTCAGCACCTCGATGTAACTCAGCACCTTCGGCGAGTCGATGCCGTCGATGCGCACCTTGCGCGGCGTGATGCCGGTGGCGACGATGATCTCGTCGAAGCCGCCCTGTGCCAGCTGTTCGGCATCGACGCGCGTGCCGAGTTTCACCTCGACGCCGGTTTCGGCGAGGCGATGCGTGAAGTAGCGGATCGTCTCGTGGAACTCTTCCTTGCCCGGGATCTTCTTGGCCATGTTGAACTGGCCACCGATCTCGTTCGCGGCATCGAACAGCGTCACGCGGTGGCCGCGTTCGCCGAGCGTGGTCGCAGCCGCCAAACCGGCCGGACCGGCGCCGACCACGGCGATGCGCTTCGGCGTCGCAGCCGGTTTGATGACGATTTCGGTTTCGTAGCAGGCGCGCGGATTCACGAGGCAACTGGCGCGCTTGTTCTCGAACACGTGGTCGAGGCAGGCCTGATTGCAGGCGATGCAGGTATTGATGTGCTGCGCACGATTGGCACGCGCCTTGTTCACCCAGTCCGGATCGGCGAGCAGCGGACGCGCCATCGAGACCATGTCGCAACTGCCCTCGGACAGCAGCTTCTCGGCCACGTCCGGCATGTTGATGCGATTGGTCGCGATCAGCGGCAGGGCCACGTGTTTCTTCAATTCGCGCGTGGCGAAGGCGAAACCGGCGCGCGGCACCGAGGTGACGATGGTCGGGATGCGCGCCTCGTGCCAGCCGATGCCGCTGTTGATGATCGTGGCGCCGGCCTCTTCGACGGCCTTGGCCAGCGTCGTGATTTCCTCCCAGCTCTGGCCGCGTTCGACCAGGTCGAGCAGGGACAGGCGGTAGATGATGATGAAGTCCTTGCCGACCTTGGCGCGGATCGCCTTGATGATCTCCAGCGGGAAGCGCATGCGGTTTTCGTAGGGGCCGCCCCATTCGTCGGTGCGCTTGTTGGTGCGTTCGCACAGGAACTGGTTGATCAGATACCCCTCGGAGCCCATGACCTCGACGCCGTCGTAACCGGCATCACGGGCCAGCGCGGCGCAGTTCGCGAAGGCCTTGATCTGCGACCAGACGCCGCGGCTCGACAGTTCCCGCGGCGCGAACGGCGTGATCGGCGACTTGATCTTCGACGGCGCCACGCCGAGCGGGT
>DATMVT010000343.1:0-9644 GCA_035562895.1 Patescibacteria group bacterium
TTGCTCAAGGCCAAGTTCCGCAATGTCGCCGGCATTCCGTCGGTCAATGCGCTGCTGGCGCGCATCCAGGAGCGCGTACCGCTGCTGGCGAAGATCACGCCGCTGCAGCTGCGCGAGTTCCTGATCGACTCCGAGATCCGCACGCCGCGTCCGGGCGAAACCATCTTCTCGCGCAACGACTACACCAATACCTTCTTCTCGATCGTCGACGGCGAGGTCCAGGTCATCGTCGACGAAGCGGCGAACAAGCGCGTCGCGCTCAAGGCCGGCGAATTCTTCGGCGAAATGGGCCTGATCTCGGGGCGCCGCCGCTCGGCGACGGTGGTCGCACAGTCGAACTGCCTGCTCATCGAAACGCCGCGGCGCTCGATGAACCGGCTGATCCAGTCGGTCGAGGCCGTGAAACGCGAAGTCGACAAGGTCTTCATCGCGCGTGCCCTGCAAAGCCGCTTCACGCCTGAATCCGGCATCGAGAAACTGAAGGAGATGGTCGAATCGGCCGAGATCCGCCAGTTCAAGGCCGGCGAAGTGTTGTTCAAGGAAGGCGAGGCCGGCGACTGCCTGCACCTGGTGCGACGCGGCTCGCTGACGATTTCGCGCGAGATCGGCGGCAGGGAGATCGTGTTGTCCTACGTGCCGGCCGGCAGCTATGTCGGCGAGATGGCATTGCTGGGCGAAAGCAAGCGTTCGGCCACGGCCAAGGCAGCCATCGCGACCGAAACCATCCGCGTCGACGGCGAAGCCTTCAAGCGCGCCGTCGGTCGCGATCCGCTGCTGCGGTTGCGCCTGCAAGCCGAATATTCGGCGCGCACCGCCGCGAACATCGCGATGCAGCAGATCGGCGCCGGCAGCGACATCGTCTCCTTCCTGCTGACGCAAGGCGCGGGTGAAGCCACCGACATCCTGCTAATCGACGAGTCCTTGTGCGTGCGCTGCGACAACTGCGAGAAGGCCTGCGCCGAAACCCATTCCGGCACGTCGCGCCTGGACCGCGAGGCCGGACCGACCTTCGCCAATGTGCACGTGCCGACCTCGTGTCGGCATTGCGAACATCCGCATTGCATGAAGGACTGCCCGCCGGATGCGATCCACCGCGCCCCGAACGGCGAAGTCTTCATCGCCGACAACTGCATCGGCTGCGGCAACTGCGAGCGCAACTGCCCGTATGGCGTGATCCACATGGCCGCGAAGCCGCCGAAGAAGCCGGGACTGCTGTCGTGGCTGCTGTTCGGACGCGGACCCGGACCGGGCGAGTCGCCCTACGATCCCTTGAAACCGCCCTCGCCCGCCGAGAAGAAAGCGGTGAAGTGCGACATGTGCAAGGACCTGAGCGGCGGCCCGGCCTGCGTGCGCGCCTGCCCGACCGGTGCGGCGCTGCGCATCGGACCCGATGAATTCATTGCTTACGCGCAGTCCCGCCGATGAGCATGCGCGAGTCGATCCTGAGTTTTTCCGGCGGGCGCTACCTGTGGGTGGCCTTGGTGCTGGTGATCGCGAGCATCACCGCCTATGCCTGGCACGATCCGGTCGGCGTGGCGAATGGCGGCACCTGGCTCGGCTACACGCTCGGCACCATCGGCGCGACGTTGATCCTGTGGCTGATGGCCTTCGGCATCCGCAAGCGCCGCTACGCCAATCGTCTCGGCACCATGCTCGGCTGGGCCTCGGCCCATGTCTACCTGGGCACCGCACTAATCGTCGTGACCCTGCTCCATGCCGGGTTCCAGATCGGCCTGAACATCCACACGCTGGCGCTGATGCTGATGTTCGCCGTGATCGCGTCGGGCCTGTTCGGCCTCTTCGCCTATCTGCGCTATCCGGCGCTGATGACGCGCAATCGCGACAACACGACGCGCCAGGCCATGCTCGACGAGATCACTGAACTCGACCAGCAGGCGCTCGCCCTGGCCGACGCCGTCGATCCGAAGATCCATGCCGCGATCCTGCGCTCGAACGAGCGCATTCGCATCGGCGGTTCGGCTTGGCGATTGCTGCGTCCGCGCGAGGACACCGATGCGGCGATCGACCAGGTCCGCGCTTACCTGGAGCAGAAAGACGCCGAAAAGCGCACGTCGGGACAGACGCGCGACATGCCGACCATGTTCGCGATGGTCGATTTCCTGTCGTCCCGAGCGGCCGATTCGAAGAACGAGGCGCTGCGCAAGTTGATGGACGTGCTCGCGCGCAAGAAGACCGTGACCACGCGCCTGAGTCGCGATCTGCAATTGCAGGCGCTGATGGAAGTCTGGCTGTACGTGCACGTGCCACTGTCGTTCGCCCTGCTCGGTGCGTTGATCGCGCACGTCGTCAGCGTGTTCTTCTACTGGTGAGGCGACGATGCGCTGGCTGATCCGACGAGTCCTGAAACGCGCCAATGGCGATGTCCTCGAAGACGACATCCATTTCGGCGACACCCTGGGCATCGGCCGCGGCACCGACCAGGCCGTCTACATCACCGACTTGCGCGCGGCGCTCCAGCACGTCCGGGTGACGGCGATCGGTGGCGGCCGCTATCGCGTCGAGTCGCTGATCGCCGCCGGCGTTCGCATCGACGGCGCATCACAGCAGAGCGCGACGGTGAAATCCGGCGCCACGATCGAAATCGGCAGCACGCGCATCCGATTGATCGACCCGCCGGCCGACTACGAGGCGGCGGTCGAGATCGCGACGATCGACGAGTCCGAGACCGATGCCGCGAAGCCACCCCCCAGACTGACGCTGGCCGACAGCCGAATCGGCAAGCGCCGCGCATCCTGGTTGTTGCTGCTGGCGTCGCTGGTGGTCGGCCTGGGCCTGCCGCTGGCGTCGCACTATGCGCCGCCGGTTCGCGACGTCGTCGAAGCCTTGCCGCTTGGCGGTCGAACGATCTGGGAGACCGGGTCACTCGCCTCGGCCCATCACTTCTTCGGTGCCGATTGCCAGCAATGCCACGTCGACGCTTTCGTTCCCGTGCGCGATGCGCAATGCGAGGCGTGCCACGCGCGTACGTCGGCACACGTCGATGCGTCGTTCGACTTGTCGCTGGCCGGCAACGATCGCTGCGCGCATTGCCATCGCGACCACAACGGCGCCGATGGCCTGATTCGTTCCGACCAGCACCTCTGCAGCGATTGCCACGACGGCATCGCGACGCGCATCGAGGGAGCCGATGCCCACGCCGACGTCACCGATTTCGGCACGCAGCACGAGGGCTTCGTCGTGTCCCTGCCGCAATGGGATGCGCAGGGCCGCTTCACGCCGGTGCGCGCGGCGCTGGCGACCCCCGGGATCAAGGAACAGAGTGGCCTGAAGTTTCCGCATGACGTGCACCTCGATCGCAAGGGCATTCGCGGTGTCGATGGCGAAGACACGGTGCTCGAGTGTGCCGCTTGCCACCGGCCCGAACCCGGCGGCGCGCGCATGCGACCGATCGACTTCGAATCACATTGCCAGAGCTGCCACAAGCTCACGTTCTCGATCCGCGAGGCCGACCGCGAAGTGCCGCACGCCAGCGTCGAGAAGGTCGGCTACACGATCACCGAGTTCTTCGCGCGCGAAGCGCTGGAAGGCGGGTTCAACGAGACCAATGCGCCGAGCGTGGTGCGCGTGCGCCGTCGTCCCGGCCAGGCGATCACGCCGCAGGAGCGTGCCGAGGCATTGACCTGGGCACGCGACCAGGCACGCACCGCGATCGACCGCCTGTTCGAGGACAAGGCGTGCAGTACCTGCCACGCGGTGTCGCGCGGTGCAGCGCAGGAATGGACGGTCGCGCCGGTGCGCGTCGCCGGCGCCTGGTTCCCGAAGTCGCGCTTCGATCATGGCTCGCACACGACGATGCAATGCATCGACTGCCACAACGCGCCGAATGCGGCATCGAGCGAGGTCCTGCTGTTGCCCGACATCGACAATTGTCGCCAATGCCACGGTGGCGAGCACGCGAAGCACCTCGTGCCCACCACCTGCATCGACTGCCACGCGTTCCACGACGCCGCCCATCCGGGGCGTTGAACCCCAAGGAGCCCGCCATGCCCCGCAGTTTCCATGTCAGTCGTTTCATGCTGTCGCGCGGCCCACTTGTCGACTTCGCCGCGCGCTTCGCCGCTTTCGCCACCGACTGAGCGCATCTCGACGCTCCATGCCGGCTCCCGGGGAGGAACGACTGATGGCCGACGAACCGATGTACCACGATGGCATGCGTCGCCTGCAAGACCTGCGCGAGACGCGGGCGATTGCCGACCGACTGGCGCAAGTGACCTTGCGCGATGCGTTCACCGATGACGACCGCACTGTCATCACCGCATGCGCGATGGTCTTCGTCGCCACCGCCGATGCCCACGGCCAGCCCGAATGCTCGTACAAGGGCGGGATGCCGGGGTTCATCCGCGTGCTCGACGAACGCACGCTGGCCATACCCGACTACGACGGCAACGGCATGTACCGAAGTTGGGGCAATGTACTGGTGAATCCGCAGGTCGGCCTGCTGTTCCCGGACTTCGAACGCCAGAAGCGGCTGCGCGTGAATGGTGTCGCGCGGATCGATCTCGACGACCCGTTGCGCGACAGCTTTCCCGGCGCCGTCTTCATCATCCGCGTCACGGCCATGCAGATTTTCCCGAACTGCCCGCGCTACTTTCATCGCATGCAGTGGATCGAACCCTCGGTGCACGCGCCGCGCCCGGACCACACGCCGCCGGTGCCCGCCTGGAAGTCGTTCGCCGAATTCCGCGATGCCCTGCCGCCGCGGGATCGCGACGGCGGGGACTGAACGGCGGCGTTCGACGATCAATCGTCATCGCCCTCGTCGTTGACGGCGACGCTGATCACGCGCGCATCGAACCCGCTGACGCGCAACTCGACCCGCGCACCATCGCGATCGGTGGCATCCGCATCCCAGAGTGCCCCTTCGCGATCGAGATCGCGAACGTCGCGATAGCCTTGGGCGGTCAATGCCTCGCGGACGCGGGTCGCGTCGAGCAGCGGACGGCCATCGCGGGCATCGAAGACTTCGCCGGTCGTGGCATCGACCGCGACTTCGGCGTGGCGACCGTCGGCGCGACGCACGTCAGCCTCCCATACGCCGTGCTCAAGTTCGAGTTCGTGCACGTCCTGGTAACCGGCGGCCTGCAGGCGTTGCTCGGCCGCCGGACGGTCGACGGCCGCGTCGGCGGCAATCACCCCGCTGCTGGCACCGAGCGTGGCGATGGACAGGGGGATCAGGAACAGGGATTGGATACGCATGACGTGAACCTCGGAATGATCCGGCACATGCCGGCCGACGCAGTGTCCGCATCGCCCGCCACGCGACCATGACGCGCACGTTCACGAATGCGTTAAGGTCGTGTCCGATGCTTGCCCACATGAACACGCCGACGTTGCGACATCGAGTCCTGTCCTGCCTGCTGCTGGTCCCTGCGGCATCGTTGTTCGCCGGCGAACGTCGCCACGATCACGATGAAGCGCGCAAGGCCGTGGCCCGCGGCGAGCGCGTCGCACTCGCCACCCTCGTCGCCGACGCATTGCGGCGCTATCCCGGCAAACTGGTCGAGGCGGAACTGGACGGAAACGAATACGAAATCGAGATCCTGCGCGACGATGGCCGCGTCGTCGAACTGGAATACGACGCCCGCAACGGCAAGCTGCGCGACGTCGACGTGGACGACGACTGATGCGCATCCTGCTCGCCGAAGACGATGCCGCATTGGCCTCGCGCCTGATTCCCCTGTTGCAGGCCGCAGGCTTCACCGTCGATCACTGCAGCGAGGGTCGTGCCGCCGAATTCGCCGGGCAGACCGAAGCCTTCGACGCCGTCGTGCTCGACCTCGGCCTGCCCGGTCTCGACGGGCTCAGCGTGCTCGATCGCTGGCGAGCGGCAGGACTGAAGCTGCCGGTGCTGATCCTGACCGCGCGCACGCGCTGGCACGACAAGCTCGCCGGGTTCAGTGCCGGTGCCGACGACTTCTTGACCAAGCCGTTCCAGCCCGAGGAACTCATCCTGCGCCTGCATGCGCTGATCCGTCGCAGCGCCGGACATGCGCACCCGGTGCTGCGCGTCGGCCCGCTCAGTTACGACGCGCACAGCGGTCGCTTCGCGGTCGATGACGCGACTTTGTCGTTGACCGCGCACGAATCCCGGGTGCTGGCGTACCTGATGCATCATGCCGGTCGCGTCGTCGGCCGCGGCGAACTCGGCGAACACGTCTATGACCAGGGCATCGATCCGGATTCGAATGCCATCGATGTCGTCATCGGGCGCATCCGCCGCAAGCTCGGCATCGACCTGATCCACACCGAGCGCGGGCGCGGCTTTCGCCTCGAGGCCGCGGCGTGACCTTGATGCGTTCGCTGCGCGCGCGCCTGCTGGTCGCCGGATTGCTCGGCACGGCCCTCGTGGTCGCGGCCGCGATGTTGCTGATGGGACGCATCCACGACGACGCGAACGGACGCAGCTTCGATCGTCGCATCGAGGCCGAACTGGTGCAGTTGATCGGTCTGGCCGAATTGGGTGCCGATGGCCAACTGACGCTCTCGCGCGAACCCGGCGACGACCGTTACGCGAACCCGCTGTCGGGTCGGTATTGGCAGATCCGCGACGGCAGTCGGTTGTTGCGTTCACGCTCGTTGTGGGACACGAGACTTCCGGATGCCCGCACCGCGGGCGATGTCGGCGCGCTGCATTGGCACGATCTGCCAGGACCACGCGGCGAACCACTGCGCATGGCCTCGCGCCATGTGCGCCTGCCGAAGGCGCAGCGTGCCATCGACTTCAGCGTCGCTGCCGACCGCAGTGAGCTCATCGACGAAGCCCATGCGTTTCGCTGGTGGGTCGCCATCGTCGCCGCCGTGCTCAGCCTGGCGTTGCTGCTTCTGGCCTGGACGCAAATGCGCTTCGTGCTGCGCCCGCTGCGCGATCTGGCGCGCTCCGTGGCCCTGGTCCGTCGCGGCGACGCCGCGCGCCTGCCCGAGGAGCGGCTGCCGAACGAGATCGCGCCGCTGGCGCAGCATCTCAACGAATTGCTCGAACAGCACGAACGCGCGCTGGCGCAGGCACGAGCCGCGACCCAGGACCTGGCGCACGCGCTGAAGACGCCGCTGAGCGTGCTGACCGTCGAAGCCGAACAGGCCGAGCCCGCGCAGCGCGCCGCCTTGCGCGCGCAACTCGGGCGCATCGACCAGATCCTCGGTCGCCAGTTGCAGGGCGCCGTCGCCGCCGATCCGCGCCAGCGCAGCGATGTCGGCGCGGTCGCGGCGGCCCTGCTCGATGCGATGGGCAAGATCCACGGCCGCCGCGGCATCCGTTTCGATGCCGACATCGCCGGTGCGCCGGTGTTCGCCGGCGACCGCGCCGATCTCGAGGAGATGGTCGGCAACCTGCTCGACAACGCCGGAAAGTGGGCGCGCGACCAGGTTTTGTTGCGGGTACGGCGCGACGTCGACGTGCTGCGCATCGACGTGATCGACGATGGCCCGGGCCTGCCCGCCGACCAGATCGACCGCGCCCTGGCGCGCGGCACCCGCCTCGACGAACGCGTGCCGGGCAGCGGCTTCGGCCTGGCCATCGTGCGCCAGATGGCCGAAGGCTACGGCGGCGAGCTGCGCCTGGAAAACGCCGATCCCGGCCTGCGCGCGCAGTTGCAGCTGCCCGCGGCCTGAACCTACATCTCGCGCACGACCCGGAAGCCGACGTCGAGCGCGGCCTTGTCGCCGTCCTGGGTGTCGTGCAGGCCGAGCAGCGGCGCATTGGCGCCATCGCGGTAGGAACTGCCCATGATCTTGCGTTCCTCGCACGCGCCGCGTGCGGCACAGTCACCGACCCATTCGGCGACATTGCCGACCAGATCGAACAGGCCTTGCGCACTGGCCGGGAAGCCACGGACGCTTCGGGTGTCTTCGGCGCCGTCGGTGCAATCGTGGCGCTCGCGCATGTTGAAGTCGCGCCCGTCGCGGGCGTAGACATTGCCGAGACGGCAGGCGGAACCGGCGGTCGCCACGCCTGCGGCGGCGACGCGCCATTCGGAAGCGCTCGGCAAGCGGTACTTGCGCCCGGTCTGCTGCGACAACCAGGCGGCATAGGCGCGGGCATCGTCGTAACTGACGCAAACGACCGGGTGTTCGCCGTCTTGCTTGAAGCCCGGCTCGCGCCAGGTGCGCGGCTTGACCAGCGTGAGTGGCGCGCCGAGTTGGCGACATTGCTGCGAAGCGCGTCGCGTCGCGGCGACGAAGCGGCCGTATTCGATTCGCGTGACTTCATGCTCGGCCATCGCCAGCCATGCATCGCCGACACGCAGGACGCGCATCGGCGGACCGCCGAGGTCGCGCAAGGACTGGCCGGCCCGACGATTCGCGGCGAGCTTCTGCCAACGTGCGGCCAGGGCTGCGTCGGCCTCGAACATCGCCGCAAGCGCCTCGACCGGCAACGGATCGCCGCCCTGCTCGGCGACGGCCAGTCGCGCCGCCAGCGCCTCCACGAGTGCCGACTCGAAGGCAAGACTGGACTCGCGCGCCTTCAGGTCGTGCGCGGCGATGAAGTCGCGCAGTGGACGGATCAGACCCACGGCCTCGACGTCCCTCGATTCATCCAGCGCACGCATGATGCTGCCGCGCACCGTGCCGATGAAGGTATCAGCGGCGTCCAGTCGCTCGTCATTGCGCTGCTCGGCCAGCGCCACGGCGAGCAACGCCGACGCACTGCCCTGTTTGGGTTCGAACCAACGCTGCGCGGCGATGCGGTCGGCGATCAACGCCAAGGCCGGATCGGTCACGGACGCCGGGATCGCCACAGTGCCCGCCGAAGCGGACGGCGTTGCTTCGTCGCGACGCGACGACAGCCAAGCGGCCAAGGCCACCACGATCGCGGCGCCGGCGGCCGCCCACATCCAGGTGCGTTGGCCAGATTTCCGCACCGGTGCCGCCGCCGTCGCGGCGACACCGCTCACCACGGTGGTGTCATTCAGCAGCGCCGACTGCGCAATGCGGTCCAGCATCGCGATGAACTCGTCGGCGCTCTGGCAGCGGTCGTCCGGCACTTTCGCCAGCGCACGGTCGATCAATCCCTGCCAGCGCTCGAACTTCGCCGGCAGGCGCGGTACCGGGTCGGTGTGGTGGGCCAGCGCCATCGACACGGCGTCGCTGCCGCGAAACGGCAGATCGCCGGTCAGGAGTTCGTAAGCCATCACGCCGAGGCTGTACAGATCGGAACGCGCATCGACTTCGAGGCCGCGTGCCTGCTCCGGACTCATGTACGCCGACGAGCCGAGGGCGTCGCCGGTGGTCGTGACGCGCACGCTGCCCAGGCTGCGCGAGATGCCGAAGTCGGCCAAGCGCGCACGCTGTTCACGGTCGAACAAGACGTTGTCCGGCTTCACGTCGCGATGCACGACGCCCTGCGCGTGCGCGAATCCGAGTGCCGAGGCGATCGCGCGCAGGACCGCGGCGATCGTCTCTTCGCGTCCGGTGATCGCGGCATGGCTCAGGTCACCATTCGGCAGGTAAGCCATCGAGTAGTACGGCGCACCGTCGCGGGTGCGGCCCACCTCGTAGATGCCGACGATGCCGGGATGCTCGAGTCGGGCGATCGTGCGCGCCTCGTGCTCGAAGCGCACCGCCATCTGGTCGCTGCCGCTGCCGCGGAAATGCACGACCTTGATCGCGACCGGTCGGTCCAGCGA
>DATMVT010000344.1:0-14117 GCA_035562895.1 Patescibacteria group bacterium
CTCGCTGGTCCTCAGTCCGGCCCTGTTGCTGGCCGACGAACCGACCGGCAACCTCGATTCGAAGAGTGCCGCCGACGTGCTTTCACTGATCGAGGAGCTGCACGCCCAGGGCCAGACGATCGTGCTCGTCACCCACGACAACGACATCGCCGCGCGCGTGCCGCGCCACGTGCGCCTGCGCGACGGCAAGGTGGAATCCGATGCAAAACGCTGAATCTCGCCGGTCGCCGGACGGATCGTCCTGGTTGCGATACCCGACGCTGCTGTTGCTGATGGTTGGCGGCCTCGCCGACGCCGCTGCACCGCGCGTCGTCCTGAGCGGTGAAGTGCTGGCGCTCAATGCCCAGCCGGTGTACTGCCCGCCCTCGAACACCTCGCCGGTGGTGTTGCGTTACTACGTCCCGGAGGGCACGGCCGTGAAGCGCGGCGACGTCGTCGTGCGCATCGACGCCGGCCAGAGTGCCGCCATGATCCAGACGCTGACGGCGCAGATCGAGCAGACCGAGGCGCGTGTCGCGCAGGAAGTCGCCACGCTGCACGTGGCCGCGCTCGATGCCGAACGTGCCTACCTCGATGCCGACGCGTTGAACCAGAAGGCCAAGGTCGATGCGGCGATTCCGAAGCAGCACCTGTCGGCGCTCGACTTCGATCGCTACCAGGGCGAGCTGATCCGCACCGGTCGCGATCTCGACCTGCGCCGCAAGGAGCGCGACGCCGCCGCGACCGCGGTCACGCGCCGCCGCGAAGACGCACGCCTCGAGATCGACAAGCTGCGCCAGGACCTGCTGTACCACCAGGCCCAGGTGGCGCTGGCGGAGGTGAAGGCCGAGGTCGACGGCGTCGTCGTGCATGGCTTCAATCCGTGGCGCGGCGACCGCTTCGACGAAGGTTCTTCGGCCTGGCCGGGCATGAAGATCGGCGAAATCGTCGATCGCGGCCCGATGGCGGTGCGCGCGTATGCGCTGGAAGCCGACCGGTCCGCGATCGCGGTCGGCCAGCGCGTGCGCCTGCGCTTCGATGCGCGCCCCGACCTGAACCTCGAAGCGACCATCGAGTCGATCTCCGGCGCCCCTGCGGCCAAGGCCGAAATGGGCGCGGGGCGCTATTTCACCGTGACCATTCCGCTCGACGCCTCGGCCGAGCTCGACTTGCTGCCCTCCTCGAGCGCTCGCGTCGAGCCGATTCCGGGCTCGATGGCGGCAGCCCCCACCGGAGCACGACCATGAAACCCGCCCTGATCGCGGGCCTGCTGCTCGCCAGCCTGCCGCTGCTCGCGGCCGAGCTCAGCTTCGATGGCGAGATCGCCGCACGCGAAAGCGCGTCGATCTCGCCGCCGCCGATCGATGATCTGTGGCAGCTCACCCTGACCCAGCTCGCGCCGGACGGAACGCCGGTGAAGAAGGACCAGGTCGTCGCCGCGTTCGACAGCTCCGAAGTCATGCGCAAACTCACCGAGCGGCAGAGCGCGCTGAAGGAAAAGGAGACGCAACGCGAACGCCTGCGTCTCGAACTCGCCGAACGCGAACGGACCGAAGCGCTGGCGACGGCACAGGCGAAATCGAATGCCGAGAAGGCGATGCGCAAGGCCGACCAGCCGGCCGACATCGTGCGCCGGGTCGATTACCAGAAGCTCGTGATCGAACGCGACCAGGCCGAAAAGCAGCTCGCGCTCGCCATACGCCGCGAAGCCGCGGCGGCCGAGCAGCGCAAGCAGGAATGGCGACTGGTCGAGGCCGAACTGGCGCAGTTGCGCGCCGACGTCGCGCGTTCGCAGGCGGCGATGCAGGCACTCAACGTCAAGGCGCCGCGTGACGGCATCATCCTGCACCAGTCCAACTTCCAGGGCGAGAAGTTCGATGTCGGCTCGCAGGTGTTCCGAGGCCAGTCGGTGGCGCAGATTCCCGATGTGTCGACCCTGATCGCGCGCGTCGCCGTGCCGGAGACCGAGTTCCGCCGCGTGCGCATCGGGATGCAGGCCAAGGTCGTCGTCGAGGGCGGTGCCGGCCAGGCGATCGAGGGCAAGGTCACCGAGATCGGCCGCGCGGTGCGCAGCAAGTCGCGCGCGCAACTGGTGCCGGTGGTCGATGCCGTCGTCAGTTTCGATCCCAAGGGTCAGGCGCTGAAGCCGGGACAGCCGGTGCGCGTGGTCCTCGTGACCGGAACGGAGAAGCGATCATGAAAGGATGGTGGATGTTGTCCCTGCTGGCGCTCGTCGCCTGCGGCAAGGATGCGGCGCAGGATGCGCCGGTCGAGATCATCGAGGCATCGGCGGTGGCGCTGCGCGTGGCCGCATCCGGCGAGGTGAAGTCGGCGAAGTCGACGCCGCTGGCCGTGCCCGGTCAGGGCTGGTCGCAGCGGCAGCTGGAATGGATGGTGCCGGAAGGTTCGCAGGTGAAAGCGGGCGAATTGATCGCACGCTTCATCGCGCCGCAGGGCGAACTCGAGTTGACCAAGGCCGAGCTCGACCTGCGCCGCAACGTGCTGGCGCGCATGGGCAAGGAGATCGAGCTGTCGACGGCCCAGGACAAGGTCGGCGCGGAAATCGCCAAGGTCGATGTCGATCTCGGCATCGCCGAGCGCTATGCCGGCGCCGAACTCGGGATGTTTGCGCGCAACGAGATCCTGGACGCGGTGCAGGATGCCGCCTTCCTCGGCTACAAGCACGACACGCTGGAATGGCAGAAGGAACAGACCGGTGTGCGCGGCGGCGCCGAGCTGGCCGTGCTCGATTCGCAACGCGCGACGTTTGACCTGAACGCCCAGCGACGCCGCGAAGACGTCGCCGCGCTCGAGCTGCGTGCGCCGCACGACGGCGTGTTCGTGCTGAATTCGGACTGGGGCGGCGAAAAGCCCAAGGTCGGCGCCAGCATGTGGGCTGGCCAGGAGTTCGGCGCCCTGCCGGAATTGTCGGCGCTCGAAGTGCAGTTCGCGCTGACCCAGCTCGATGCGCAGGGCGTGAAGGTCGGTGCACGCGTGAAGATGCACGGCCTCGGTCGTCCCGACCAGGCATTCGAGAGCAAGGTCAGCTGGGTTGCCGGTGCCGCGCAGGCGCGCAGCCGCCAGAATCCGGTGAAGTACCTGCTGATGAAGGCGATCGTCCCGGTCGAGGCGGTGGCCAAGTTCCAGCTGGTGCCGGGCCAGGGCATGGCCGCGGAAGTGTTCACCGGGGAGTCGGACCAGGGCCTGTCGGTGCCCAACGTGGCGCTGATCGCCGAGGGCGGCAAGACCTACGTCGAGGTGCGCGAAGGCGGCAAGCTGACCAAGCGCGAGATCGAGCTCGGCGCGCGCGGCACCGCGCGCAGCGAGGTGATCAAGGGACTGAAAGCGGGTGATGCGGTGGTGTTGACGCCGGCCGCGAACGTCGCCGACCCGAATGCCCGGCGCTTCTCGGCGCCCACGGAAGGCGGTCGCGGTGGCGGCGGCATGCGGAGGATGGGATGAGCACCCTGCTGGCTCGCATCGGCCGCAAGTTCGGCACGCACTGGCGCGAAGCCGTCGAGGAGTTGTGGCGGCGGCGCCTGCGCACGCTGCTGACGCTGCTCGGCCTGATCTTCGGCGTCGGTTCGATCGTGGCGATGCAGGGCGTCGGCGAAGGTTCGCGCCAGGAGGCGTTGAAGCTGGTCGAAGGTCTCGGCCTGCGCAACCTGATCGCGAAGGCCGAGTCGCCGCCGGACCAGGAAGCGATGCGCGAGATGCGCGCGCGCAGCCTCGGCCTGACCCGGGCCGATGCCGAAGCCGCGCTCGAAGTCGTGCCCGGCGCCAGCGGCATCGCCGCCGAAAAGGCGATCAAGACGCATTCGGTGCTCAGCGAGTACGCGACCTCCGACGCCGTCGCCAGCGGCGTCACGCCGGACTACTTCGCGCTGTCGTCGCTGCAGGTCGCGAGCGGGCGCGCGTTCGACGGCGCCGATGACGATCGCCTCGCCGCGGTCGCCGTGCTCGGTCATCAGGCCGCGAAAACCCTGTTCCCGGGTCGTGCCGCCGTCGGTGAACTGGTCAAGGTCAATCACGCCTGGTTCGAGGTGATCGGCGTGCTCGCCGACCGCGACCTGAGCAAGGATCAATTCGAAGGCGTGCAACTCGGCCTCGAGAGCAACCGCGTGTTCGTGCCGCTCGCCGCCGCACTGGCGCGCCTGCGCTTCCAGCCGATGGAAGACGAGATCGACCGGTTCCTGGTGCAGCTCGACGATCCGGTGCACATCGTCGATGGTTCGAAGGTGCTGTCGGCGATGCTCGACCAGCGCCATGCCGGACAGAAGGACTACACCCTGATCGTGCCGGCGCAGCTGTACCAGCAGCATCAGGCGACGCAACGCATCTTCCGCATCGTGATGGCGGCGATCGCCGCGGTGTCGCTGCTGGTCGGCGGCATCGGCATCATGAACATCATGCTGGCGAACGTGCTCGAGCGGAAACGCGAGATCGGCCTGTTGCGCGCGCTCGGGGCGCGCCGTCGCGACGTGATCGAGCAGTTCATGCGCGAGGCGGCGTTGATCTGCGGTGTCGGCGCCCTGCTCGGCCTGGTGTTCGGCGGCGTGCTCGCCTATGCCATCGCCTGGCTCGCTGGCTGGACCGTGGGCTGGGCGCCGATCCCGGTGCTGACCGCGACCATCGTCTGTGCCCTCACCGGCCTCGCCTTCGGCGTCTATCCGGCACGTCAGGCGGCCGATCTGGATCCGATCGCGGCACTGCGCACCGACTGAGACTCGGGCGCGCGATCGCAATCGGGCGTGCACAATGCCGCGCGCAGGGCCTCCGTGGCGCGCCGGCGGAATTCGTCGCGCTGTGCATCGCGCGAGCGACCGCACATGGCCTCGGCGAGCGCGCTGGTGGGCCATTCCGCATCGACATGCACGGCGCCGGTGATGCGGTGGTGCTCGGGATCCGGCAAGGCGGCGATCAAGTCGCGGGCGTTGCCCTGGGCATTGCAGGCCGACGGCTCGGCGCTCAGCACCAGGGTCCTGGCCGACACCCGCGGCGCCGCCTTGGCGCCCAGGCCGTCGCGATCGACCGGATCGAGCCCGATCCAGATCGTCACGGCGGAAGCATCGGCATCGGCCGCGGCCAGCAGGCTCGCGAGACCGCCCGCCGAGAACCCCAGGTAGCCGACGCGCGCGGGATCGACACGTCGCCGCCCGGGTTCTTCCCGGCTCAAGTGGACACGCAGTTCATCGATGAACCGGCCATTCCGGACGTGGTTCGACGACGCCGGCAAATCCGGTATCGCGACCACGAACCCGGCGCGGGCGAGATGCTTTCCCCAGCCGGACATGTGGCGTCGCTGCCGCATGAATCCGTGGGCGACGATGACCAGCGGCGCCGGCGCGACGCGGTCAGGCCAGTAGACGTCGACGTCGGCGGCGCCCGACGCCAGCTTGACGCGGAGGGTGTCGACCGGTCGCGCCACCGCGGGCGGCGAGCCGGCGTCGGCGTCCATCGTCGTGCACCCCGCGGTCGCGGCCAGCCCAAGGAGCATGGCCAGCGCGACAAGAAGACCCGGTCTCGGCATGGTGCTGATCTCCTGCAAGTCGGCGCATGAAGTGCAACGTCCCGTTGTATGTGAACAGCAGGGCGAATGACAGGGCACGGAGAGGGCGGCCGCAAGCCGGCATCGCCGGCAGACGTCGCCAAAACTACCGCTATCGATACCCCGCCGCCTGCAGTTCGAACAGCTCGGCGTAGCGACCGCCTTGCGCCAGCAGTTGCTCGTGGGTGCCGATCGCCTCGACGCGACCGCCGGCCAGCACGAGGATGCGATCGGCCATGCGCACGCTCGAGAAGCGATGCGAAATCAGCACCGCGGTGCGCTGTTCGGACAACTCCCGGAAGCGCGAGAACACCTCGAACTCGCTGCGCGCATCGAGCGCGGCGGTCGGTTCGTCGAGGATCATCACCTGGGCGTCGCGCATGTAGGCGCGCGCGATCGCGATCTTCTGCCACTCGCCGCCGGACAGGTCGACGCCGCTGTGGAAGCGGCGACCGACCATCTGCGCATAGCCCTGGGGCAGGGTCGCGATGACTTCGTCGGCACCCGATCGTCGCGCCGCCGAAACGATGCGGTCGTGGTCGGCCATCGCGTCGATCTGGCCGACGCCGATGTTTTCCGCGGCGCTCAGGTGGTAGCGCACGAAGTCCTGGAAGATGACGCCGATGTGGGCGCGCAGGTCGCCGAGATCGTAATCGCGCAGGTCGCGGCCATCGAGCAGAATGCGGCCCTCGTCGGGCTCGTACAGCCGCGCCAGCAGCTTGACCAGCGTCGTCTTGCCGGCGCCGTTCTCGCCGACCAGGGCCAGCACCTCGCCAGCCTTCAATTCGAAATCGACGTGGCGCAGCGCCCAGCGCTCGGACGCGTCGTAGCGGAAGCCGACATCCTCGAACACGAAGCCGTGCGCGATCGGACGCGGCACCGCAATCGCGCCGGGCTTCGACACGATTTCCGGGGCGATCTCGAAGAACGAATACAGGTCGTCGAGATACAACGCCTGTCCGGCGACCTGCGAGAAGCCGACCAGCAGCCCCTCGAGCAGTTGCCGCAAGCGCCGGAAGCTGCCGGCGAGGAAGGTCAGATCGCCGATCGAGAAATCACCCTTCACCGCCCGCCACGCGATGTAGGCATAGGCCAGGTAATAGCCCAGCGTGCCGAGCGCGGCCAGCAACGTGCCCCAGAACGCGCGCTGCGCCGCGAGTGCGCGGTTGGCCCGGAAGAAGCGATCGGACAAGGCCTTGAAGCGCGCGATGAAGAAGCGGTTCAGGCCGAAGATCTTGACCTCCTTCGCCGTCTCGACGCTGGCACCCATCTGGCGCAGGTATTCGAGTTGCCGGCGCTCGGGGGTCCACTGGAAATTCAGCGAGTAGTTGAGCGCGTTGAAATGCGCCTCGCCGATGAAGGCCGGGATCAGCGCGAGCCCGAGCAGGACCATCAGCCAGGGCGCATAGATCAACAGACCGGCCGCGAAACCGATCACCGTGACCAGGTCCTGCGCCTGCCCGAACAGCTGGCTCAACAGGTTCATCCGGCCCATGGTCTGGCGACGCGCACGGTCGAGGCGATCCTGCAGGTCGGGATCCTCGAAGTCCTCGAGATCGAGCGTCGCCGCATGTTCCATCAGGCGCACGCTGGTGGCGTTGCCGAACAGTTCGGACAACACCGTGTCGACGTAGCTGACGATGCGCCCGAGCAGGTCGGACAGGATCGCGAGCGCGAACTCGGCGAGCAGCAGCACCATCAGGTGCGAGAGATGGCCGCCGCGCCAGGCGCCGGCGAGATCGGCGAACGGCAGGCCGAGCCCGACCAGGCGCACGACTTCGTCGATGATCAGCTTGCCGACATACAGCATCGCGATCGGCAGCAGCGCGCGCACCAGCCGCAGGCCGAGGCTGGTCAGCGTCAAGCTGCGACTGGTGGTCCAGACTTCGCGCAGGAACGGCGGCAGGTTGCGCAAGGCCCCCAGGCGCTCGCGCAAGGTCGGGTTCGTGCGCGACGCGGCACGACGACCGGGTTCCTGCGGCGCATCCGCGTGGCTCACGGCGGCGGCGCGAACAATTGCCGCAGCACGGACGGCGCGAGCGAACGGTAGATGTTGTCGTGGCGCAGGTCCGGGCGCGGCGCATGGGTCCATTGCAGCGAAGCCGGGGCATGCGCCGCCAAGGCCTCGGCCAGCGTCGCGACATGCGGCGCGATGTCGGTCTCGTCCGCCGCCGACAGGTACAGGCGCTCGGCGCTCGGCGGGCGTCGTTGCAGACGCGCGGGTGCGTCACGGACCAGCTGGTGGTCGTTCCACCACAGACTCGGGCTGAGCGCGATCGCGGTATCGAACAGGCCCGGCGATTCGAAGAAGGTCTCGACGACGAACAGGCCGGCCAGCGACTCGCCGATGATCGCGCGGTCGTCGTCGACGCGATAGCGCCGCGCGATCTCGGGCATCAGTTCGTCGCGGATGAAGGCCCGGAACTTCGCCGAGTGCCCGACCACCGGCCACACCTTGCGATCCTCGTCGACCGTGGTCGGTGGCGTCAGGTCGCGACGCCGTTGCGTGTTCTCGATGCCGACCAGCAGCATCGGCCGGATCTCGCCGGCACGGATGCCGGCATCGAGCGTTCGGGCGAGGTGCGGGAAGTCCTCGGCCACGCCGCCGTCGGGCATGTACAGCACCGGGTAGCGGCGATCGGCGGCACCGGCATCGTCCGGCGGCAGATAGACATTGAGGCGCCGGGTTTCGCCGATCGCCCGCGAATCCAGCGCAAACGATTCGTGCACCGGCATCGGCTCGGGGCTGGGCGCGCCGTCCTGCGCACGGGCAGCCAGGGCCATCAGCACGACGAACACGGCGCCACCCAGTCGCCATACCGGCGACCGGGTCGATGCGGACGCCTGCCGTCGTTGCGGCGCAGCCACGGGTCAGCCCCGGCGCGCCGCGAACTGCACGACGCGGGTGTCTTCACTCGCCGCCAGCAAGGCCGCGATCTGGACCTCGGCCGCGGGTTCGAGGTCGTCGTACTGGTCGGCGAGATACTCGATCACGTCCGCGACCTCCCAGGGACCGAGCGAGGCCTTGTAGTCGGCGAGTTGCGCCTGGATGTCCTGCCAGGACGCATACGGATGGCGCGAGACGAGCATCTGCGTGTCGGTGTAGATGAGATAGAGCTGCATGGTCGTGGCGGTCGCGGTCGTGCTCATCGGGAACGTTTGATGGCGGTGACTTCGATCTCGATCTTCATGCCCGGATCGGCCAGTCCCGCCGCGATCATCATCGCCGCCGGGCGCACGTCACCGAAGGCCTTGCGCAAGGCCGGCCAGCACTGCTCGAAACTCGCCGCGTCCGGCAGCACGTAGGTCACGCGCACGACGTCCTTCAGACTCGAACCGGCCTGTTGCAGCGCGGCGTCGATGTTCTTCAGGCACTGCTCGGTCTGTGCCGCGATGTCGTCGGAAATCGTCATCGTCGCGTAGTCGAAGCCGGACGTGCCGGAGACGAAGACCCAGTCGCCGACGACGACGGCACGCGAATAGCCGATTTGCTGCTCGAAGGTCGAGCCGGAACTGATCAGGGTCCTGTCCATGAGGTCTCGCTGCGGTTGGGGAAAGAAGCCGGATCATCGCAGATGCCGCGCGCCGGTCTTGCAGGTCAGGCGCGCGCCAGCCCGATCAGCCAATACACGGCGATGCCCATCTGCACCGCGAAGGCCAGGAACCGCGCGGTGACCGCGGCGGGCGCCGTCGATGCCAGATGGATCACCGACTGGAGGACGCGCGCGCCGAGCAGGACAGGCGCCAGCGGATCGGTCACCGACGCTTTGCCGGCGACCGCCGCGACCAGCAGCAGGCCGCCGAAGATCGGCAAGCCTTCCAGGCAATTGGCATGCGCGCGCGACAACCGCTGCATGAACGGCGACAGCGTCGAGTTCGCGGGATCGAACGCATTCGGCGCGACCGCCCCGGTGACGACCAGCTTCGAGCGCACGGTCTCCATCCACAGCAGCAGGAACAGGGTCCAGGCGATGAAGCCGAGCAAGACATGCAAGGAAGTGGACATTGGCGAACGACGCCTCGATCGTGGGCCCGATGGAACCCGATGCCGTCGATTCTAGACGCGTCGCGCCGTCAACCGCCGACTTCGCCGAGGATGCGTGCGGTCGCCCACGCGGTGCGCAGCGCCGATTCGGCCATCGACGGATGCAGCGCGGTCCCGGCGAGGTGCGACACCATCGCCGCGACATGCGGCAACTGGATCGGCTGCGGATGCGCGATCACGCGCGATTCGTGGCGAGTTCCCGCCTGCAGCACGATCGGTTGCTCGTCGAACATCGAGAAGCGGATCGTGCCGTCGCTGCCGGTCACCGTCACCGCGTCCACGCGTGCGGCGGCGGCAAAGTCCCAGGTTCCGCGGCCGGTGACCCGCGACCCATGGCGCCAGGAGGCGCCGACCGACTGCAGCACGCGGGTCGCGTCGTCACGCGCCAGCGCCGTCGGCACGATCGCGGACATCGGGCCGAACAGGAAGTCGAACAGGTCGAGTCCATGGCAGGCGAGATCGTCGAACAGGCCACCGATCGCCTCGCCCGGCGAGGTGCGCCAGCCCTGCTGCAACGGATCGGCGGGCGCGACGCGCGCCAACCGCCAGTCGACGCCGCGGACCTCGCCGATGGCACCGTCGCGGATCCAGTCGCGGACCTGCAGAAAGCGCGGCAACGAGCGCCGGTAGTACGACACGAACAATGGCTGTCCGGCCTGGACGAAGGCCTGCTGGACGCGCACCGCGTCGGGATAATGCACGGCCATCGGCTTCTCGATGCAACAGGGCTTGCCGGCCTTCGCGACTTCGAGCGCCAGCGGCACATGCGACGACGGCGGCGTGGCGATGTAGACCGCATCGATGTCGTTCGCAACGATCAACGCCTGCGGATCGGCGAAGACGCGCGCGACACCGAAGTCGCGGGCATAGGCCTCGGCCGACGCTGGCGTGCGCGACGCGACGCCGGCGAGGGTGCTGCCGGCGACGCGCATGAAGGCCGGCCCGCTCTTGTGGCGCGCGACCGAACCGGTCCCGATCATGCCCCAGCGAATTCGTTCCAACGGCGACGCCTCAGGCTGAACGCTTGCGCGTGAAATCCATGGTCCAGTTGGTCTCCCAGGTGACGCCTGCGTCCGCTGAAAACGCCTGTTCCCAACGCAGGGTGTCGACGCCCGTGCTGGACCAGAGAAAACGGACCTGGATGGCGACGCCCTGGCGCGTGTCGTCGGCATAGAAGGTGCCGACCCCGTTGCTGAAGCGGCCGCGCACGGGCACATCGAGCTGGCCGGGAAAGCGCCCGTCCAGCCACCAGATCGCCCAGGTGCCGGTGCTGCGATCGAATGAGCGCAGCGCCACGGCCCGAAATTCGCCTTCCGGGAAATCGAGCCGGTTGTCTTCCAGGTTGCCGAAGCCGCCGAGGATCTTGCGGGTCGACATCGCCCCGTCGAATTCGGTCCAGTCCCGGCAACCCGCGAGGCGTTCGTTCAGTCGGCGATGTCGGACCTGCCAGTCGCCGATGACGAAGTCGAAGTCGGTCGGCGCGGAAGACATGATCGGGAGAGCCATGCAGGGTCGTTCCTCGGGTCGGATGCCTGCATTGAATCACGCCGCGCCGCGTCATCGCCCGGAACGGTGGGTCGGCCACGCGCTGCCTTGAATGAGTCGTCAGGCGGCACGTGCGGCCATCCAAGTGAGCGAAGCAACGGCCAACAAGGCCAGCCAACCCGGGTGGCGCCCCTTGGTGCCAACCAGCACGAGCACTGCTCCGCCCAGATAGGCAGCCGTCGTTGCCCAGACCGCGAGTGCGAGCGGCGACGGTGATCCAATGGCGAGCCCGAACAACAGGCCGGCGAACGCCCAGCCAAACACGCTGCCCAAATGCCAGGTGGCCCAGAGGATGCGGACGTGCCGCTCGCGGAGTGGCGGCGCACTTCGAGTCGGAACCCACTGGCCTGCGCGAAGGTGCCTGAAGATCACGTGCTCACCGAGCACGGAATGGACGACGCCGGTGACGGACGCCAACACGGCAGCAACGAGATAAAGGGTCTGCATCTCACGTCGTCCTTGAAGTGGGTGTGGCGCATCGAAAAAGTTCAGGCGGCATCGTCTACGCCGGGCCACGGACCAAAGTAGCGTTGATCCGGCAACAGGAACCTCGCCAGATGCGCCTAGGCGCCACCGGTGGTGTGCCAGAACGAAATCTCGGGCGGCCCGGCAAGGAAGCCGCCGGCTCGCGCGATGAACGCCTGGATGTGCGGCTGCTGCATGTGCGGCCCCAGGAACAACGCCCGACTCGGCCAGCGCTCCACAAGCATGAATCGCGATGGGTCGTCCGCGTCCTGCAGCATGGTGATGCCGCGGCACTCCGGCTCGGCGGCAAGAACGGCTGCAACGAGCGCCGCGATTTCCCTTGCCGCCGTCTCGGCTTGTTCCGGAACGGACTGGTAGCGGACGACGACCACTGCTTCACTCATCAGTTTTGCTCCGAAAATTCAGCCTGCGGTTTCTGCACTTTGGCGAAGCAGATCAATGATGTCGTCATCCAGCATGATGGTCACCCGTCAGGCCGCTGCCGATTACGGTTTGTAGAAGGTCACCGAGACGATCTTGCCGTCCTTGACCTCATAGACGGCGATTGCTTCGATCAATCCATCCGGATGTCCTACCAGCCGCTCGTGGTCAATCACGAAGCGGTCAAAGACGATCCGCTTCAAGATGACAGCCCGTACCTCCTTGTTGAGGAAGCTCTTCTGATACCGGGCGCGGAGTTGGGCCTTACCTGACTCAGTCAGTTGATTTGGGTGCCTGAACAGCTTTGCGTCATCGCTGTAGAAGCTGAGAAAAGCTTCGACGTCGCGACGATCGTACGCTTCGAGCTGCGCATCGATGAGTGCTTCGATCGCAGAGACATCGCTCACTTGGGGCGATTTGCTCGGCTGGATGATGGCTGTGCGCGCGCACGCGGAGAGAAGAACCCCCAGCATGATCACGATGAGTGCGAGACGGAGCTTGATCGACCTGGCCATTGTCTCCCCATGCGGCCTGACGCCGCGTTGAGCCGCCGCCGGCAGCGGAAGCATGATCGAATCGGCCCGACCCCGGCGGTCGGCTTGAATGATGAGTCAGTCGGCGCTCGGTGGTAAACGCGGCAAGCGAATCGCCAGAAACAGAAGCAATACAAAGGCGAAAGCGATGAACAGCCACGACTGTAGCTTGTCCGGGCGCGCGAACATGATGAACAGCGACATTGGTGCAGCCAGCGCACCATGGAGGAAGCGACCAGCGAGGTTGTCCCAGCCGCTGGGTGGATTCAGTGCTCCCCACACAAAGCCACCCAGCAGGGGAGACCCTACGACGACCATCAGGATTCGCTTGAGGCTGAGATTGTCCAGAAGTGCCATGTCTTGAGCCGCCCAGCGCCCGAGTGAATGCCACGATTTTACGAGGCTTTGCCGACGCCGCGAAGCGGTGTCGGCTCGGACGAATTGTTAGCAGCGGGGATTGACGCCGAAGAACTGAAGTTGTACAAATAATCGTACAAAGGAGCCAAGCATGGACACCGTCACCTATAGCACTGCGCGGGCCAATTTGGCCGATACCATGGATCGCGTCTGCGAGGATCACGAGCCGATCATCATTACCCGTAATGGTGAGCAGGCAGTGGTAATGATGTCGCTTGAGGACTTCAAGGCGCTTGAGGAGACGTCCTATCTTCTCAGGAGTCCGAAGAACGCCAGGCGATTGCTGGAAAGCATTGCCACACTCGAGTCCGGGAAGGGGCATGCCCGGAGTCTTGCCGAGTGAATCTGCTCTTTTCCGAGCAAGCTTGGGAAGACTACTTGTACTGGCAGAAGACCGATAAGAAGTTGCTGCAGCGTATCAATGATCTGATCAAAGAGATCACAAGAACGCCGCATCGCGGGACAGGCAAGCCCGAGCCACTCAAGCATGCGTTATCTGGCTACTGGTCTCGGCGGATCAATGACGAGCACAGGATCGTCTATAAGGCGACGGATGACGCAGTGCTTATTGCGCAACTGCGATATCACTACTGACCGCACCTAACGAAATCGCAATGACCAACGCCTGATCGATACACGGATTCAACGCAACCCACCCTTTCAACACCACGCGGCACGTCAACGGATCGATCAGATCAACCAGCGGCGATATCGAAGCCACAGCGCGATGACGAAGGCATCGGCTGACGCCGTCAACGAAAGATCACCGTGACACGCAGACCGTCGATATCGCCATCGCGCTCAAACGCGCGCAGCGAAAACGGGTTTTTCTACAGCCTCAACGCCGTGTTAAGCCGCCGCCGGCGGCAAGGTTGGATTGAAGCGACAAACTATCAGCGGTCGGCTTGGACACGCAGTTATGCCCTGGGTGCGACGCGCCACGGATGTTCGGGGTTCTCGCGGATGAATGCCTCGACCTCTGATAGGCGAGTCGGAAGCTTTGGGCAGTCGTTGCTGCGGTAGCTATAGAAGCGAAACCCAGCGTTGTACAAGGCCTCCACCTTAGCCCACTGCTCGGAATCGCGAGCAGCAGGCGCCTTGAAGGAGCGCCCCATTTCACGAAGTGGGGATGCACAATTCGGAC
>DATMVT010000345.1:0-20178 GCA_035562895.1 Patescibacteria group bacterium
GATCACCGAACCGTCTTCGAGTTCGAAACGATACGTCGTGTTCTCGAGATCCTGCTCCTTCACGAGCACGCCCTGGAACGCGGCGGGATTGAAGCGGAAAGTCGTGCATCCCTTCAAGCCTTTTTCATAGGCGTAGCGATAGATGTCCTTGAAGTCTTCGTAGTCGTAATCGGTCGGCACGTTCGCGGTCTTGCTGATCGACGAGTCGACCCACAGCTGCGATGCCGCCTGGATATCGACATGCGCCTTCGGCGTGATGTCATCCGCCGACACGAAATAGTCCGGCAACTTCGTGTCCGCCTCGGTCGCGTAGGGCATCGCCTTCGGATTGATCAGGGTGCGATAGGCCAGCAGCTCGTAGGAGAAGACCTCGACCTTTTCCTTCGACTTCTTGCCTTCGCGGATGACGTTGCGGCTGTAGTGGTGCGCGAAGCTCGGCTCGATGCCGTTCGACGCGTTGTTCGCCAGCGACAGCGAAATCGTGCCGGTCGGCGCGATCGAACTGTGGTGGGTGAAGCGCGCGCCGCTGTCGGCCAGCTTGGCGACCAGTTCCGGCGCCGCCGAGGCCAGTCGCTGCATGTAGCGCGAATACTTCGCGTGCAGCACCTTGCCCTTGAGCACGTCGCCGATCTTGATGCCGTCGCGGATCATCTCCGGACGCTTGCGCAGCATTTCGCCGGTGACGACGAAGTCCTGCTCCATGATCGGCGCCGGGCCCTTCTCCTCGGACAGCGACAGCGCCACTTCCCAGCCGGCCACCGCCATTTCGCGCGACACGTCCTCGGTGAACTTGCAGGATTCGTTCGAGCCGTAAGCCATGCGCAGCATGGTCAGGGTCGAGCCCAGCCCGAGGAAGCCCATGCCATGGCGACGCTTGCTGGTGATCTCGTGGCGCTGTTGCTCCAGCGGCAGTCCGTTGATCTCGACGACGTTGTCGAGCATGCGCGTGAACACGCGCACCACTTCCTTGTATTCCTCCCAGTCGAAGCGCGCCTTGGCGGTGAACGGATCGCGCACGAACTTCGTGAGGTTGACCGAACCGAGCAGGCAGGAACCGTAGGGCGGCAGCGGCTGTTCACCGCAGGGGTTGGTGGCGCGAATGGTCTCGCACCACCAGTTGTTGTTCATTTCGTTGACGCGATCGATGAGGATGAACCCGGGCTCGGCGAAGTCATACGTCGAGACCATGATCATGTCCCACAGATGCCGGGCGCGGATGTGACCGTAGATCTTGCACGCCACGAGACCGTCGTCGCGGCTGACGTAGCTGTCCTTGGTCGGCCAATCTCGCCACACGACTTCGCGGGCATCGCCGAGATCGACTTCGCCCTGCTCCTTGACGTGGATCGGGAACACCAGCGGCCAGTCGCCGTCGGCCGCGACCGCGTCCATGAACTCGTCGGTGATCAGCAGGCTGAGGTTGAACTGGCGCAAGCGCCCGTCTTCGCGCTTGGCGCGGATGAAATCCTTCACGTCCGGATGCGACACGTCGAAGGTGCCCATCTGCGCACCGCGGCGGCCACCGGCCGAGGACACGGTGAAGCACATCTTGTCGTAGATATCCATGAACGACATCGGACCCGACGTGTACGCGCCGGCGCCGGCCACGAAGGCGCCACGCGGGCGCAGCGTCGAGAATTCATAGCCGATGCCGCAACCGGCCTTCAGCGTCAGGCCGGCTTCGTGCACTTTTTCGAGGATGCCGTCCATCGAGTCGGTGATGGTGCCGGACACGGTGCAATTGATCGTGCTCGTCGCCGGCTTGTGCTCGAGGGCGCCGGCGTTCGAGGTGATGCGCCCGGCCGGAATCGCTCCGCGACGCAAGGCCCACAGGAAACGTTCGTACCAGTATTTCTGCTTTTCGGCCGTCTGCTCGGTTTCCGACAGCGCCCTGGCCACGCGCTTGAACGTGCCATCGATGGTTTCATCGACCGCTTCGCCGCGCTTGCTCTTCAATCGGTATTTCTTGTCCCAGATGTCGAACGAAGCCGGCTGCAGCGGAATATCCACTGTCTCGCGGGCTACAGCTTCGAGGCGCACCGTGCTCATTCTTGTTCTTCCTCCCACAAGGTTTCGTCAGCCCCGCCCAGCCACGACACGGATTCCGCCCGCGACGGTGCAGACACGCTGCCCATCGTTTCTGTTCAAAGACGGATTCCGCGAGTTGCAGCAAGGCCGTGGCACCCTTCGGTGCTCCCGGGTACCACCTCATGGCAAACCCAATTGGTTGGGTTCATGAAGGCTCCTCACCACTAGATGTTGTGACTCAGCGGAGGGGAACCTTACGCCTCGGGTCACATAGTGTCAACCGCCGGCGACGATGCAACGGCGAATCCAGCGTCATCGCTCGCGCGGGGCGGCTGCCCTGGCCGAGGCGCCGAAAAAAAGGGCCGCGATGCGCGGCCCTTGGGTCGATCCGGACGGATGTCCGATGGTCAATGCAGGCGGGCCACGGACGTGCGGCGACGCACCGCAAACAGGACAAGTCCAGCCAGCAACAGGATGCCGAGCACGCCGATGCCCGGCACGGGCACCTGCGGAGCCGCTGCCGTGATCGAGGCAGACGCGGCATTGTTGGCCGGATTGGCATCGCCTTCGGCACCCGCGATCGAAGCGGTGTTGACGATGTCACCGGTGCCGACCACGTTCGCGGTGATCTGGCAGATCTCGTTCGTTGCGGCCGCGAGCGAGCCGATGTTCCAGGTCACCACGTTGCCCGCGACGGTCGCGCCGCAGGTGTTGGACACATGGGCCAACTGCGCGGGAAGCGTGTCGGTCACGACGACCGAGGTGGCCAGGGCCGGCCCCAGGTTTTCCGCAGTCAGCGTGAACGTGACCGGCGATCCGACCGTCACCGGCCCGACTGCGTCGCTGGTCTTGGTCAGGCCCAGATCGGCGCTGACCGGACCGCCCACGGCACGCAACAACTTCGCCCGGTAGGCAGGGAAGAGCGTTTCTGTCGTCTGCCATCCATCGCCGGTATTGAAATTGATGTGTCCCAGACGCAGCGTCGTCGCCGGCGATTCATCCGAACAGATGAACCGACTCGGGAACACGGAAGGATCCCATTGCACGCCGACATGGACCGAACCCGACGCGACGTTCAGCCCGAGACTCGATACATCGACGGTGTAGAACGTGCAGGGCAATCCACCCGGCAGGTCGGTGACCGACACCGGCACCGAACCCAACAAGGTGCCCGGCGTGCCGCCGGCGCCATCGTCGTCGTGGACCTGGATCTGGAAGTCGAGGGCCGCACCGCCGAGCGACACCAGACCCACGCAGACCGAGCTGTAGGTCGCCGGGTAGGCCGCGGGCGTGAATTGCATGACGCCCTGAAACGACGTGACGACGGATGGATTGCCCGAATAGCCGTTCTCGGCGCTGCCGTCATCGTAGATTTCGCCGCCGGCGCAGGCTTGGCCGCCGCGCGTGATCGGACCGACCGCGGCCGGCGTGGCGGTCAATGCCACAGCAGCGGACTGCGCCTGTACTTCGGCGCTGCCCAACAAGCTGGCCAGAATCCAAGCGGCCAGGACCGAGGTCGAACAAGCATGAAGCGATCGGATATTCATGAATCAGCATTCCCCAAGTGGATGGACAGGACGGACGAAACGGCCACGAACTCTGTCGCAGCTTATCGCGACGCCTGCAGCCCGACACTTGATGCGACCCATGCCGCCCCTATCTGACACAACTGTATGCACTTGGGAACACGCGCGATGTCCATGCCCCGTTACGCCTTGATGCTGCCGCTGCTGCTGGCCGCGGCCACTTCCCACGCACAACTTCCCGCAGCCGTCGATGGCCAGCCGCTGCCGTCGCTGGCGCCGATGATCGAGCGTGCGCAGCCGGCGGTCGTGAACATCCATTCGCAGACCCACGTGAAGGTGCGCGACCCGTTCTTCGACGACCCCTTCTTCCGCCGCTTCTTCAACAGCCCGGCGGTGCCGCGCGAGCGCGTGCAGCAGTCGCTGGGTTCGGGCGTCATCGTCGACGCGGTGAAAGGCTACGTGCTGACCAACAACCACGTCATCGACGGCGCCGACGATATCCAGGTGACGCTGTCCGACGGGCGAACCCTGAAGGGACGATTCATCGGCAGCGATCCGGATTCGGATGTCGCCCTCGTGCAGATCCCGGCGGAGCGGCTGTCGGCGTTGCCGCTGGCGAACTCGGACGGGTTGCGCGTCGGTGACTTCGTGGTCGCCATCGGCAATCCGTTCGGCATCGGCCAGTCGGTGACTTCCGGCATCGTCTCGGCGCTGGGCCGCTCCGGACTGCGCGGCGTCGGCGTGCAGGATTTCATCCAGACCGATGCCTCGATCAATCCCGGCAACTCCGGCGGCGCGCTGGTCAACCTGCGCGGCGAACTGGTCGGCATCAACACCGCGATCTATTCGCCCTCGGGTGGCAATGTCGGCATCGGCTTCGCGATCCCGGCGCGACTCGCCAAGGACGTGATGCGGCAGCTGCTGGCCTATGGCGAAGTGAAACGCGGTTCGCTGGGGGCCGATACCCAGGACATCACCGCCGACCTCGCGCCGATGCTCGGCTTGAAGGACACCAAGGGCGCCGTGGTCACGCGCGTGCTCGCACGCAGTCCCGCCGCGAGCGCCGGCCTGCGCGAGGGCGACGTGATCACCGCGCTGAACGGCAAGGCGGTGAATGCCGCGAACGAACTCGCCAACCTCGAGGGCCTGCTGCCGGTCGGCACTCAGGTCGCGATTTCGGTCTTGCGCGACGGCCAGCCGATCACCCTGTCGGCCATCCTGAAGCCGACCGAATTGCGCCAGATCGGTGGGGAAAAGCTTGAGGCTGGCCTCGCTGGCGCAACACTGGGCGACCTGCCCGACAAGCTGCGCCGCCAGGGGCTGAGCGGCGTGTTGGTCACGGCCGTCGCGCAAGGCTCGCGCGCGGCCACCCATGGCCTGCGCGCGAACGACCTGATCGCGGCGGTGAATCAGGTCGAAGTGCGCGACCTCACCGAACTCGAAACCCGCATCGCGAAACGCCGCAGCACGCAATTGTTGTTGACCGTGGTGCGCGGTCGCGGCGCGTTCTACCTGCTGGTCGAATAGGCCGCGCCATTCATGCCGGAACGGGGCGCGCATGTTAAGGTGCGTGCCGTTTTTCCCGTGCCTTCGCCCATGCGTTCGTCGCTGTTCCTGCGCGTCTTCCGCCCCCTCCTGCTGCTCGCGGCCTGTGCCCCGGTGCATGCCCAGAACATCATCGAAGGTCGCGCCGACAGTATCAGCTTGCGCGCTTTCGGCACCGAGTCGTCGCGCCTGTTCCAGGTCAGCGAGCAGCGCCGCGTGCGCCTGTCGGCGCTTTCGACGGTCAGTGCGATCGAGGCGGTCGCGCGTGGCGAGGTCGAGATCGCGCTCGCCGCACGTGGCCCGCACGCGCTGAAACCGGACGAGGCGGTGCTCGATTTCTATCCGGTGGCCTGGGAAGCACTGACCCTGATCACCCATCCGGGCAACCCGACACCGTCGCTCAGCCTGCGCCAGATCCGCGACATCTACCTCGGCAAGATCACGCGCTGGGACCAGGTCGGTGGGCCACCGCGCGCCATCAACCTTTACTCCGTGGCCGGCCCGCTCGATGGCGCCGAGTTCAGCCTGCGTCGTGCGCTGTTCGGCGCCGGCCACCGTCCGGTCGCGGCGACGCGCTGGTACCTGAACACCGAGCAGCTCGAAGCCGCGATCGCCATCGACCCGAGCGCGATTGGCGTCAGCGCCCTGTCGAACACGTTCGCGAACAAGAAGCTGCGCGCGATCCGGGTCGAGGGCGTGACGCCACTGCTCAAGACCATTCGCAGCGGCGAGTACCTGCTGACCACGCCGCTGTACTTCGTGCATCGCGGCGACCTGATTCCATCCGAAGTCGCGATGCACTACGTGCGCTTTCTGGAATCACCGGCGACCGCGACCTGGCTGAAGCGCCGCAAGCTGTTGCCGATCCGCGAGGCGCGACTGTTGACGCAGACGTTCGCGGTGCGCGAACAGCGCCTGCTCGAATTGCTCAAGAAGGAGCCCGGCCCGGGCGATGGGGCCGCGGTGACCACCCCCTTGCCCGAAGCGACGCCGGCAGCGGTTCCCGCACCCGCCACCGCACCATCTTCCGGAGCCGGTGCGTGATCCGCGCCGTGAGTTTCGACCTCGACGACACCCTCTGGCCGATCTTGCCGACGATCCTGCACGCCGAACGCAGCCTGCAGCAGTGGCTGCATGCGCAGGTGCCCGAGATCGCGGCGCAGTGGCCGACCGCACGACTGCGCGCGCATCGCGACGACGTCGCGGCACGTCATCCCGAAGTCGCGCACGATTACAGCGCGCAGCGGCGGCTCAGCCTGCGCGAAGTGCTGGCCGAGCATCCCGGGCGCGAGCAACTCGTCGAAGACGCATTCGCGACCTTCTACGCGGCGCGCAACGACGTGTCGATGTATCCCGACGCAGCCCCTTGCCTCGCGCATGTTTCCGCACGCTTCCGCGTCGCCAGCCTGTCGAACGGCAATGCCGATCTCGAGCGCATCGGTCTTGCGCACCATTTCGAACAGCGCATTTCGGCGCGCGACGTCGGCGTGATGAAGCCCGACGCAGCGATCTTCACGCACCTGTGCGCGGCCCTCGAGCTGGCGCCGGCGCAGATCGCGCATGTCGGCGACGATCCCGACATGGATGTGCTGGGCGCCAAGCAATCCGGCCTGTTCGCGATCTGGCTGAATCGCGACGGACGCGACTGGCCGCATGCGACCCGGCCCGACCTGGAAGTCACCGACCTGCACCAACTTTGCGCGTGGCTGGATGCGCATGCACTGATCCATGGAGTGACCTGATGTCCGATGCCATTGCCCTGGTCGCATTGACCACCGCCGACCTCGATGCCTATCTCGCGAACGGCAGCGAGCGTGCGCGGCGCTGGGTGGCGAGCCAGCAATTCAAGGCGCAGCCGCTGACCCACTGCAGCGTGCCGGACGAGCACGGCGGCATCGCCGAAGTGCTGGTCGGCGTCGCCAACGGCCATGACCTCGGCACCCTCGCGCACCTGCCGCAACAGCTGCCCCCGGGGAACTACACCCTGGTCGATCGCGGCCTGAAGCTTGATGCCGGCCGCGTCGCGCTCGGCTTCGCCCTCGGCAGCTACCAGTTCACGCGCTACAAGGCGCCGCGGCGCGAGCCAGCCAAGCTGCTGGCGCCACTGGGTCACTATCTCGACGAAGTCGCGGCGTTGGCCGCGGCGACCACGCGCACCCGCGACCTGGTGAACACGCCGACCGAGCACATGGGGCCGGCCGACCTCGGCGATGCCGCACGCGCGATCGCGACTCGCTTCGGCGCCGGATACCGGGAGTGGATCGGCAACGAACTGCTGGACGCGAACTTTCCGGCGATCCATGCGGTCGGCCGGGCCAGCCACCGCGCACCGCGCCTGATCGAAGTGCTGGCCGGCGATCCGGCGCACCCGGAGATCGTCATCGTCGGCAAGGGCGTGTGCTTCGATACCGGCGGCCTCGACATCAAGGCGGCGGACGGCATGCGTCACATGAAGAAGGACATGGGCGGCGCCGCGCATGCGATCGCGCTGGCCGAACTGGTGCTGGAACGGCGACTGCCGATCCGATTGCGCCTGCTGGTGCCGGCGGTCGAGAACGCGATCAGCGCCAACGCCTATCGTCCGGGCGAAGTGATCCGCACGCGCTCCGGACTGACCGTCGAAATCGACAACACCGATGCCGAAGGTCGCGTGATCCTGTGCGACGCGCTGGCCTACGCGGCCGAGTCGAAGCCGCATCTGATCATCGACTTCGCGACCTTGACCGGCGCTGCGCGCATCGCGCTCGGGCCGGACCTGCCGGCCCTGTTCGGCAACGATGAAGCGCTGCGCGATCAGCTCGCGGGCATCGGTCGCGACGTGCAGGACCCGATGTGGCCGATGCCGCTGTGGCAGCCGTATCTCGCCATGCTCGAATCCGGCATCGCCGATCTCGCGAACAGCGGGGCGTCACGCCATGCCGGCGCGATCACCGCGGCGTTGTACCTGCAACGTTTCGTGCCGCCGAACATTCCCTGGCTGCACCTCGACACTTATGCCTGGAACGACACCGAACGCCCCGGTCGCCCGCGCGGCGGCGAGGCGATGGGGCTGCGCGCGGTTTTCGAATTGCTGAAGCGCAACTACGCCGGTTGAGCGATCAGTCGACGCGCGCCCCGGCGTGCAGGTCGAAGCTCTTCACGCGCGCCGCAAGGCCATCGTCGGTGCTGAGCAGGTCGATCGCGTCCGCGAGGATGTGGGCCGCCTCGCGCAGCAGGAAATCCGGCTTCTCGGCGGCGTCATCGTCGGCCTCGGCGTTGTCATCACGACGTTCGTCGGCGAGCAGACCGTCGTCGCCGCTCGCGTCCGAGGCCTTGCCCGGCGGATCGATGCCGGCGGCGATGCGCGCGGCCTTGCGATCGGCGCGCTTCTTCTCGTTGAGGTCGCGCTCGGCGCGACGCGCGCTTTCCAGCAACGACATGTCCTTGCGGTCACGCTGCTTCTGGTAGTCGGCCAGATCATCGAACCACCACTTGAATTCCTGATCCTTGGCGATCCGCGCCTCGTGGCGCGTCGCCAACAACGGCGTCAGCGCCGACAAGTCGCCGCTGCGGACGTAGTCGGCCGGCTTCACCTCGGTGTACGGCAACGCGAAGTCGAGGGCACTTTCGCCGAAATCCTCGCTCGCCCACGCCGTCTGCGGATAGGCGATGTCCGGTGCCACGCCGCGGTGCTGGGTACTGCCGCCATTGATGCGGAAGAACTGCGCGACCGTGAGCTTGAGCTGGCCGAAATGCACGCTCGGGTCGCGCGCATACTGGTCAAGGTCGATCAGGTTCTGCACCGTCCCCTTGCCGAACGAATTCTCGCCGATGATCAGCGCGCGGCCGAAGTCCTGCATCGCGGCCGCGAAGATTTCGGACGCCGACGCCGATTCGCGGTCGATCATCACCGCCAGCGGACCATCCCAGGCCACACCCTTCTCGGCGTCGCCCTCGATCGACACGCGGCCCTGGGCATCGCGCACCTGCACCACCGGACCCTCGTCGATGAACAGGCCCGACAGGTCCGAAGCCTCGGTCAGCGAACCGCCGCCGTTGCCGCGCAAGTCGATGACGAGGCCATCGATCTGCTTGTCCTTCAGTTCCTTGATGAGCTTGGCGACATCGCGGGTCGAGCTGGCGTAGTTGGCGTCACCGCGTCGGGCGCCTTCGAAGTCGTGATAGAACGTCGGAAGGCGCACGACACCGATGCGATGCGCGTCCTGTCCGGCGCCGACGTCGATCAGCTCCGACTTCGCGGCCTGATCCTGCAGGCGCACCTTGTCCCGAACCAGCGTGAGCTGCACCGGCTTGCCGTCGGCACCGGCTTCGGCAGCGAGCACGTCCAGCCGCACCGTCGTGCCCTTCTTGCCGCGGATCAGCTCGACGACATCGTCGATGCGCCAGCCGACCACGTCGGTCAACGCGCCCTTGTCGCCCTGGCCGACGGCAACGATGCGGTCACCGACCTTGAGTTGGTCCGACAAGTCGGCCGGACCGCCCTTCACGATCTGTCGGATCGTGGTGTACTCGTCATCACGACTGAGGACCGCGCCGATGCCCTCGAGCGACAGGCGCATCTGGATGTTGAAGTTCTCCGAGGTGCGCGGCGACATGTAGTTCGTGTGCGGCTCGATCGCCGACGAGTAGGCGTTCATGAAGCTCTGGAAGACATCATCGCCGTCCAGTTCGCGCAGGCGCTTCTCGAAGCCGGCGTAGCGCTTGTCCAGCGTCTCGCGGATCGACTTGTCGTCGCGACCCGCGAGCTTCAGGCGCAGCCAGTCGTTCTTGACGCGCAGGCGCCAGAGTTCGTCGAGATCCTTCGCATGGCCGGCCCACATCGCATGTTCGCGGTCGAAGCGGTACTGCTCGTCGACGGTGAAGTCGAAGCCCTTCTCGAGCAACGTCCGCGCATGCGCGGTGCGTTCGGCGACGCGCTCGATGTAGCGCGCATAGATGTCGAACGGCGGTGCCAGTCGCTGGTCGAAGATCGCGTCGTCGAGCGCATCGGCATGGACGCGGAACTCGCTGATGTCGCTGGCGACAAAGAACAGCTTGTCGCCATCCAGCGATTCCAGGTAGCGGTCGAAGATCGTCTTCGACATGGCGTCGTCGAGCGGCACGCGCTTGTAATGGAAATTGGTCAGGAAGCGCGTCGCCAGCAAGGCCGCCTGCGCCTGTTCGGTGCTCGGCTTGTAGCTGTAGCCGGTCGCCGGCTCGGGCTTGGTCAGGGCGGCGCCGAATGGCGCGACGACGAAGGCGATGGCAGCGATCAGACGGAGGTTCATGGCGATTCCCGATACGGCATTGGATGTTGCGACACTAACCGAGCCTGAAGGTTCCCGCCGGTGCCGTCAGGCATAGCCGGCGGCGTGGGCCATCTGGTCGGCGTGATAGGAAGAACGCACGAGCGGACCGGAAGCGACGTGACTGAATCCGAGCGCGTAACCGATCGTTTCAATGTCCTTGAATTCGTCCGGCGTCCAGTAGCGCTCGACCGGATGATGGTGGCGTGACGGCTGCAGGTACTGGCCGACGGTGATCATGTCGACCGCATGCGCACGCAGGTCGGCCATCGCTTCGCGCACTTCGTCCAGTGTCTCGCCGAGACCGAGCATGATGCCGGACTTGGTCGGGAGGCCCGGATGTTCGGCCTTGAACTGCTTCAGCAGGCGCAGCGACCAGTCGTAATCGGCACCGGGGCGCACTTCGCGATAGACGCGACGCACCGTTTCAAGATTGTGGTTGAACACGTCCGGCGGATTCGCGGCCAGGGCCGCGAGTGCGCGTTCCACTCGGCCCTTGCCGCGGAAGTCGGGCGTGAGAATCTCGATCTTGATGTCGGGACTGAGCGCACGCGTCTCGCGAATGCAGTCGGCGAAGTGGCCGGCGCCGCCATCCATCAGATCATCGCGATCGACCGAGGTGATGACGACGTAGCGCAGATTCATGTCGGCGATGGTCTGCGCCAACTGCTTCGGCTCGTTCGCGTCCGGCGGCTTCGGCCGACCGTGGGCGACGTCGCAGAACGAACAGCGGCGCGTACACACTTCGCCGAGGATCATGAAGGTGGCGGTGCCCTTCGAAAAACACTCGTGGATGTTCGGGCAGGAGGCTTCCTCGCACACCGTCACCAGGGCGTTTTCGCGCAGCTTGTCTTTCAGCAATTGCACGGTGTTCGTGCTCGGAAGGCGGACGCGGATCCAGTCCGGCTTGCGCAGCACCGGGCGTTCGGCGTCGAAGGTCACCGGGTTGCGGGCGATCTTGTCGCGCGCGATCTGCTTCGCGCCGGGCGTCAGGCCCGAAGCCTCGACCAGATTCAGCGGAATGGTCTTGTTGGAAGTCTCGCTCATCTCAGGCGTCCGCGGGTTCGGGGAGGCGCGCATCCGCCGCGATCGCGGCAAAACCGAACTGCGCGCACAACGCGTCGATCAGGTCGGTGGCCACCACGGACAGCGCGCCCGGGCCGCCGCAGTCTAACACCTGGGTCACCGCCAGGCCCTGATAACCGCAGGGATTGATGCGTGCAAATGGTGTCAGGTCCATCTGCACGTTGAAGGCAAGACCGTGGAAGGAACAGCCGCGGCGCACGCGCAGCCCGAGCGCGGCGATTTTCGCGTCGCCGACATAGACGCCGGGTGCGCCATCGCGGCGTGCGGCCGCGATGCCGTAACGCGCCAAGGTGTCGATGATGGCCTGCTCGATGCGCTGCACCAGTTCACGCACGCCGACGCCGAGACGGCGCAGGTCGAACAGCGGATACGCGACGAGCTGGCCGGGACCGTGATAGGTCACCTGACCACCACGATCGACCGGCACCACCGGAATCTCGCCGGGCAGCAGCACATGCTCCCACTTGCCGGCCTGGCCGAGCGTGAACACCGGATCATGTTCGAGTACCCAGAGCTCGTCCCGGGTGTCGGCATCACGGGTGTCGGTGAAGCGCTGCATCGCACGCCATACCGGTTCGTAGGCCATGCGCCCGAATCGGCGCACCTGCAGCGGTCGCGGGCTCAGAGCGTCCACTTCACCGCCGGATGCGCGCGCAACTCACGTTGCACCGCGTCGTAGGTCTCGCGGTCCGGGCACGCGAACGCCACCGTGACCGAAACGTAGCGACCTTCGCGCGAAGGCCGCATGCGCAGGGAGCCGGCGAGCACATCGACGCCGACCGCCGCGAGCACGTCCGGCACGATGTGCTGCAGCCCGGCATCGGACGCGCCCATCGCACTGACTTCCAGCGTGGCCGGAAAGGTGAAGCCACGTTCCGTCGTCGGTTCCGTCATCCGTCACTCGCCATCGTCGAACCACAACCAGACCGAATCGCTCATGCGCTTGAAGAAGCCGCCCTCGGCGTAATCCTCCAGCGCGACGAGCGGTGCCTCGTAGACGGTCTGTCCGTCCAGCGCCAACTTGAAGGTGCCGACGGACTGGCCCTTGTTCAAGGGTGCGGACAATGGCTTCCGCACGTTCATGGTCGCGGCAAGGCGCTGGTAGGACCCGCGCGGCAGCGTCACCAGCACCGGCTCCGCGACGGCGAGCCTGGCCTTGGCCGCTTCGCCATGCCACAGCGCGACTTCGCTGACCGGCGTCATCGCCTCGTAGACCTTGTGCGTCTCGAAGAAGCGGAAGCCGTAGTTGAGCAGCGCATGCGCCTCGTCGGCGCGCACCTTTTCGCCGGCCGTGTTCATGACCACCGCGATCAGACGCGTGTCGCCACGCTTGGCCGACGCCGCCAGGCAATACCCGGCCTGGCTGAGATGGCCGGTCTTGATCCCGTCGACGCTCGGGTCGCGCCACAGCAGGATGTTGCGGTTGCGCTGGGTGTGGGCGTTCCAGGTGTATTCCTTCAACGCGTAGTGCGCGTATTCCTCGGGAAAATCGCGGACCAGTGCCCGCGACAGTTCGGCGATGTCGTGCGCGCTCATGTATTGCTCGGGATCAAACAGGCCGTGCGCATTCACGAAGTGCGAGTTCTTCAGGCCGAGCTTCTGCGCGTACTGGTTCATCAGCGCCGCGAACGTGGACTCGGAGCCGGCCACGTGTTCGGCGATCGCGATCGAGGCGTCGTTGCCGGACTGGATGATCATGCCCTTCAGCAGGTCGCCGAGCGGCACCTGCGAATTCAGTTCGAGGAAACTGGTGGAACCGTCGGTGACCGCGCCGCCGTGGCGCCAAGCGTTTTCGCTGATCGTGACCAGATCGGTGTCCTTGATCTTGCCGGCCTTGCGTTCGGCGGCGACGACATAGGACGTCATGACCTTGGTGATCGAGGCCGGCGGCACGCGTTCGTCGCCCCCCTGTTCGGCCAGCACGCGCCCGGTCTGATAGTCGACCAGCACGTATTGCTTCGCGGAAACCGACGGAGGCGGCGGTACCGGCGCAGTGACCGAGGCGTTGCCGGCAGGCAGCGCCAGCGGCGTCGCGGCGGGCGCAGCGGCCTCGACGGCGGCGGCCGAACACAGGACAAGGGAGGCGAACAGGGATTTCAGGGAAACGGTCATGGGTACGGCGGAACTCGATGGGGAAAGAAGTCAGTCGGCCTGGGTCGACACGGCACGGATGCCCATCGTCGCCAGCCGTTCGATCAAGGCCTCGGCGGCATCGATCGAATCGATCGGACCGATGCGCACGCGATGGAACAATTCGCCACGGGTGAGCACGCGGTCGAGGAAGAGGTCGTCGAAACCGGCCTCGTCCAGACGCTCGCGCAGGCGCCGCGCATTATCGCGGCTCGCGAATGAACCGGCCTGCACATACAGCGCATGGGGCGTGGCGGTTTGCGGGCGTGGCGGCGTCGCCTCGGCGGCACCCGGATCGATCGCCCGGACTTCGACATGGCCGGTGCCGGTCGCGGCGATGCCGAGCCGGATCGCCGCCGCGTACGACAGGTCGATGATCCGGTTCTGGTGGAAGGGGCCACGATCGTTCACCCGCACGATCAGGCTTTGCCCGTTGTCGAGGTTGCTGACGCGCACGTAGGTCGGCAACGGCAAGGTCTTGTGCGCGGCGGTGAACGCGTACATGTCGTAGGGTTCGCGCGTCGAGGTCAGCTTGCCGTGGAACTTGGTGCCGTACCAGGACGCGACGCCGCGTTCGTGGTAGCCCTCGGCCGTGGCCATGACGTGATAGGTCCGGCCGAGCACGGTATAGGGCGAATGGTTGCCGTAGCGCGCGCGCGGTTCGGCGCGCGGCACCGGCTCGGGGATGCGGCTGACATCGACATCGCCGCTCGGCGCACCGTCGCGCCCGGGCCCGGAGGGCGGCACCTGCGGACGCACCGCGTCGCGACCGCAGGCCGTCAACAACGCGAGCGCGGTGATCAGCGCCAGATGCGCCCGCGTCACGGCGGGGTCGCCACGTCGCGCGCGATCTCCTGGCTCAGCTGCCATACCGCCATGCTGTACAGCGGCGAGCGGTTGTAGCGCGAGATCACGTAGAAATTCTGGAAGGTGATCCAATGCTCGACGCCTTCGGCGCCGTCGAGCACCAGCAGGGTCGACGGCGTCGCGCCCGCGAAATGCTCGGCCAGCGTGTAGCCGGCCTTGGCCAGCGTATCGATGCTGTGCAGGGTCTCGGTGGCGCGGATTTCCGGCAACGTCGCATCCGGCGCGGCAATCGCGCGTCCCGCCACCGGCGCGCCGCGCGTCCAGCGATGCGCGACGAAATAGTTCGCGACCGAATGCACGATGTCCGGCGTCGAGCCCCAAAGGTCGATGCGGCCGTCGCCATCGCCATCCTTGGCCCAGTTCGCGAAACTCGTCGGCATGAACTGGCCCCAGCCCATCGCGCCGGCGTAGGACCCCTTCAACTGCTCGAGCGGCAATGGCAACTGGCCATCGAGCTTCAGAAACTGCTTCAGCTCGCCGCGGAAGAACGGCGCGCGCGGCGGGTAATACAGGGCCAGCGTGGTCAGCGCATCGAGCACCTTGTACGAACCGGTGATGCGGCCATAGCTGGTCTCGACGCCGATGATCGCGACGATGATCTCGGCCGGCACGCCGGTGTCGTGCGCGACCTGGTCGAGCAGTGCCCGATGTTCGCGATAGAACGTCACGCCGTCGTCGCGGCGCTTCGCGGTCAGGAAGATCGGTCGATAGTCCTTCCACGGCTTCGTCTTCTCGGCCGGACGGCTGATCGCCGCGAGGATGCTGTCCTGCTTCTTCGCCGTCTTGAGCAGATCGCGCCAGCGCTGCACCGTGGCGCGATCGGCGCCGGTTTCGCGCTTGAGTTCGCGCAGCAGTTCGTTCGCGCCGGGGTGCGATTCCCGGACCTTGGCGAACACGGCCGGCGTTGCGGCGGCAACGACGACGATCAGGACGATCCGGAGCAGTGCATTCATTCGAAATCCGTTCTTGGAAGCGCGTAGCCTAACGCCCGCGCAGGCGGTGCGCGTGAATCGACATCAGGATGCCGAAGCCGGCGAGCAGGCTGACGGCCGAGGTGCCGCCGTAGCTGACCAGCGGCATCGGCACCCCCACGACCGGCATCAGTCCGGCGATCATGCCGCCATTGACCATGACGTAGACGAAGAAGGTCATGCTGATCGAACCGGCCAGCAGGCGCGAGAACGTGTCGCGCGCGTTCGCGGCGATCCAGAGCCCGCGTCCGATGATGAACAGGTACACCGCGATGATCGCGATCACGCCGACCAGACCGAACTCCTCGGAAAACACCGCGAAGATGAAGTCGGTGGTGTGCTCAGGCAGGAAGTCGAGCCGTGCTTGGGTCGATCCGAGCCAGCCCTTGCCGACCATGCCGCCGGATCCGACCGCGATCTGCGACTGGATGATGTTCCAGCCGTTGCCGAGCGGATCGGACTCGGGATCGAGAAACATGCGAACGCGATTGCGCTGGTACTCGTGCATGCCATGCCAGAGCACCGGCAACGCGGCCACGGCCGCGCCGATGATCAGGGCGATCCGCCCCCATCCGAGTCCGGCGAGGAACACCACGAAGGCGCCGCTGGCCGAAACGAGAAGCGCCGTGCCGAGATCGGGTTGATCCATGATCAAGCCGGCCGGCAGGCCGATCAGCACCGCGCAAACCGCCAGGTTGCGCCAGGTCGGCGGCAACGCGCGGTCGTGCAGGTACCACGCCACCATCATCGGCAAGGCGAGCTTGGCGAATTCGGACGGCTGGAATCGGACCACCTTGAAGTCCAGCCAGCGATGCGCGCCGCGACCTTCGCCGAAGATCAGCACGGCCACCAGCAGCATCACGGTGAACGCATAGAACCAGGGCGTCCAGGTCCGGAACACCGTCGGTGGCACGCGCGCAAACACGAACAACACCGCGAATCCTAGGGTCAGTCGCAAGGCCTGGTTCACCACCTGACCCGGATTCTCGGCGCTGGCGCTGAACAGCACCACGAGACCGGTCGCGGCGACAGCGACCAGGGCCGCCAGCAAGGCCAGATCCACGCGCGGCCGCTTCAACCAGCGCCCCAGGCGTTGCTCCAGTCGCGTCATCAGATCGAAATCGATCACGGCGAACGCTCCTGCGACTTGCCCAGCAGATGCGCGTCGAGGATGGCGCGCGCCACCGGCGCCGCCGCCTTCGATCCACTGCTGCCGTGCTCGACGACCAGCGCCACCGCGATCGTCGGCGCTTCGGCGGGCGCGAAGGCGACGAACAGGGCCTGATGGCGCAGGTGTTCCGGCGTCGTCTGCTCGTTGTATTCCTGATTGCCGCGGCGACGCGCGCGCTGCGCCGTGCCGCTCTTGCCGGCGATGCGGTAAGGCGCGTCGATCCCGAATGCGCGTGCCGTGCCGGTCGGGCCGTGCATCACCGCTTCCATGCCTTCGCGCACGGCGTCCCAGACTTCGGGTGGCGCGAGGATGGGCGGCGCATCCGGCGCCACCGGCACCGGTACCGGCGCCGCATCGAGACCCGCCTGCAGGCTCATCAGCAGATGCGGCGGATGCGATACCCCGCGCGCGGCCAGCGTCGCCAGCGCATGCGCGAGCTGGACCGGCGTCACCACCCAATATCCTTGCCCGATGCCGGCGATCACGGTCTCGCCCGGATACCAGGTCTTGCCGAAGCGCTGCTGCTTCCATTGGCGCGATGGCACGACGCCCGCGGGCTCGCCGGTGAGATCGAGACCGGTGGGCGCACCGAAGCCGAAGGCGCGCATTTCCGGCTCCATGCGGTCGATCCCGGCATCGACCGCAAGGTCGTAGAAATAGGTGTTGACCGACTGTGCCAGCGCTTCGCGCAGATTCACGTTGCCGTGGCCGCCCGCCTTCCAGTCGCGCCAGACCGCGTTCTGTCCGGGCAAGCGATATTCGCCGCTGGACCAGATCGTGTCGGCCGGCGTGCGCAGGCCGAGTCGCAAGCCCATGACCCCGATGAACGGCTTGATCGTCGATCCCGGTTCGTAGCCACCGAGGACCGCGCGGTTGTAGAGCGGCCGCTGCACCGCCCCAAGCAGGCCGGCGTAGTCCTTGCGCGAAATGCCGTTGACGAACAGGTTCGGATCGAACGCCGGCTGCGACACCATCGCCAGCACTTCGCCGTTGCGCGGATCGATCGCGACCGCGGCCCCGGGACGTCCGGCGAATGCGGCCACGGTCGCGCGCTGCAGACGCGCATCGATGCTGAGCCGCAGGTGCTGCCCGGGCTTCGACGGAACGCGACCGAGCACGCGCAACGCGCGTCCTTCGGCATTGGTCTCGACTCGCTCGTAGCCGACATCGCCGAGCAGACGGTCTTCGTAATAACGCTCGATGCCGGTCTTGCCGATGTGCGTGGTGGCGCTGTATCGCGACTCTTCCAGGCGTTCGCGATCTTCGCTGTCGATGCGCCCGACGTATCCGATGACATGCGCGAAGTCGCTGCCCTGCGGATAGAAGCGGGTGAGGTAGGGCACCACTTCGACGCCCGGGAAGCGGTGTCGTTCCAGCGCGAATCGCGACACTTCCTGCTCGCTCAGCGCATAGCGCAGCGGGATGTTGTGAAAACGCCGCTTGACCTTGCGCAGCGCATCGAACTGTTCGCGGTCGTCGGCGGAAATCGCGATCACCTGGCCGAGCCGTTCGAGGGTGCCCTCGACATCGCCGGCCTGCTCCGGGATCAGCTCGAGCCGATAGTCGAGGATGTTCTCCGCCAGCAGCACGCCATTGCGATCGTAGATCAGCCCGCGACTCGGCGGCAGCGGCTTCAACTTGATGCGGTTCTCGTCGGCGCGACCACTGAACTCGTCGTGGCGCAACACCTGCAGCCAGACATAACGCGCGACCAGCACGGCCAGACACACCGCGATGATCAGAAAACCTTCGGCGGCGCGGACGCGAAACAGGTTGGACTCCTGCACCGCATCCTTGACTGCCCGCCGCGCGCGCCCGAAGCCGATCATGATTCGCGTTGCCGACCACGCGAGCGCAGGTCGTCGAGCAGCAGGAAGATCCAGGGCCACAGCGCGGCGCCGACCATCGGCGCCAGCCAGTAGCGCCAGTCGATCGCGAAATCGCCGGCGATGGCGCGCAGCAGCAACACGACGACGCGGTCATTCAGCAGCAACGCGCCGACCGCGAGCGCCTGTTGCCACATCGGAAAGAAGCGCATGCGCGAGCGGAAACGCAGGACGATGAAACTGATGATGGCGAGGCGGAAGGCATGCTCGCCGAGCATCGTGCCGATCAGCACGTCCTGCAGCAAGCCGAGCAGGAACGCGAATCCGAGTCCATGCTGGTCGGGCGACTCGATCGTCCAGTAGATCACGATCAATGCCAGCCAGAAGGGTCGCAGCACCCGCAACGGCTCCGGCAAGGCGATCAGCGTCAGCACCGAGGCCACGACGATGCTGATCAGCAGCCAGATCGTGAATCCGCGGCTGCGGCTCATGGCGCGCCCTCGCCCGGGGGCGCGGTGCGCAGGCCTTCCGGCGGGCCGACGAACTCGGATTCCGGCATCGGCAACGGACTCAGCGCCAGCGTCTCGTCGCTGACCAGCAGCAACTCGGTGGCACTGGCGATGCCGGCCAGCGGACGCGCCTGCGCGACCGCGAAGGTGGCGCTGTTGTCGGTCTCCACCTCGTAGACGATGGCCACCGGCAGGCCCGGCGGAAAGCGCCCGCCGATCCCCGAGGTCACCAAAAGGTCGCCTGCCTTGATGTCGGCACTGAACGGCACGTGCGGCAACTCGATGCGTGTCAGGTCTCCGCTGCCATAGGCGATCACGCGCAGCCCGGTGCGCTGCACGCGCACCGGCACGGCATGGCTCGGATCGCTGAGCAGGATGATCGTCGCGCGCTCGCCCTCGACACTCAGCACTTGTCCGACCAGGCCGTCGGCATCGATCACCGCCTCGCCGACGAAGACGCCATGGGCGCTGCCTTGGTTGATCAGGATGCGATGCCGGTAAGGATCGAGATCGACATCGACCAGCTCCGCCAGCTGCGCCTTCAGGCCGAGCTTCTGGCGAGCGTCGAGCAGGGCGCGCAGGCGGTTGTTCTGTTCCTGCACGATGGCGAGGCGATCGATCTTCGCCTGCGCGAACAGCAACTGCTTGCGCAGATCGGCATTCTCGCTGACCAGTCCGGCGCGTTGCGCGGTCGCTTCACGCGCCGCCTTGGCCACCCGCAAGGGCGCGGTTGCGACCGTCTGCAGGGGCGCGATGACGGCACTCGCCGCCGCCCGGACATCGCGCAACAACCCGGTGCGGACATCGACGGCCATCAGCGCCGCAGCGATCGCCAGATAGGCAAGCAGCCGCAGCGAGCCGCCGGAACCTTCCGAAAACAGCGGCGCACCTTCGGCGCTGTAGACCGGCATGACGGACTCCCGACGCGGCGCTTATTCCGGCGAGAAGAATTCGCTGCCGTGCAGGTCGATCAGTTCGAGCGCACGACCGCCCCCGCGGGCGACGCAGGTCAACGGATCATCGGCGACATGCACCGCGAGGCCGGTTTCTTCCGAGATCAGGCGATCGAGGTCGCGCAGCAGCGCGCCGCCGCCGGTCAGCACGATGCCGCGCTCGGCGACGTCGGAGCACAACTCGGGCGGGGTCTGTTCGAGCGCGGCGCGAATCGCGCCGACGATGCCGGCCAGCGGCTCGTGCAGGGCTTCGAGGATCTCGTTGGCATTGATCGTGAACA
>DATMVT010000346.1:0-2083 GCA_035562895.1 Patescibacteria group bacterium
CTCGCCAGCGAGGGTGGAATCGGCATCGCCGTGCACCGTGCCAAGCCGGCATCGCCGCGCAGATGCGCACACACGGCGAGCAGGTGGTCGGCGGCGTAGACACGGGCATCGGGCACCTGTGCGGCCTCGTCGGCATTGGCGGCCGGCACGATCACCGATTTTCCGGCACGCGTCGCCTGGATCACCGCGGGCAGCAGTCCGTGGATCGCACGCAAGTCGCCGGACAAGGCGAGCTCGCCGTAGAACTCGTAGTCGTCGAGCGCCTCGACCGGCACCTGGCCCGAGGCCGCGAGAATGCCGAGTGCGATGGCGAGGTCGAAACGGGCACCTTCTTTCGGAAGGTCCGCCGGCGACAGGTTGATCGTGATGCGCCGTTGCGGCCAGTCGAAATTCGCGTTCAACAAGGCCGAGCGCACCCGGTCGCGGCTCTCGCGCACCGCCGCTTCCGGCAGACCGACGATATTGGTGCCGGGCAAGCCGCCGGACAGATGCACCTCGATGTTCACGCGTGGCGCCTCGACGCCGAGCGCGGCCCGCGCATGCACGATGGCGAGGCTCATGCCGACCTACCGCGCCGCGCGACCGGGCAGCGTCCCTGGGTGTTGTGGGGTGCAGTGGGGTACGGCATGAGCCTCATCGCTGGGTGGTGGAGAGAGGCTCAAACTAGGGCGCGACCGAACCACGATGCGCGTGCCAAATTCCGGAATTCGCTTGCGAAGATTCGCAGCCGCCGACCGATGCAAAAAAAAACGCCGCACAAGGCGGCGTCGAAACGACACGGGCGGCGGAGTCCGTTCCGCCTACGGCCCCGGGGGAGGCCGACGCTGCCCGCTGACGGTCGAGGATCAGGGCGAACGCTGTACCGCTTCGAGCTGGGCGAGGCGCTTTTCCAGCGCTTCCAGCTTTTCGCGGCTGCGCAGCAGGACCAGCTGCTGCACGTCGAATTCCTCGCGCGTCACCAGGTTCAGCCGTTCCAGGCCGGACTGCAGGGTGGCGCGGAAGGTCTTCGCCAGATCGTCCTTGGCGGCGTCGAATCCCGGCGGGACCAGCGTCGCGAGACGCTGCGCCAATTCGTCGATGGCTCGGACATTGATCATGGTTTGCCTCCTCGATGGCCGTCAGATTAGGGAGCGCCCCATGCGCTCCGCCTCGGGCGGAGTCGGAATTGTGCCTAGGAAATTTCGCAAAGGCATGGATTGCCGCGGGCATCGCCGCCCTCCCCGTGCATTCGCTAAGCTCGCGCAGTCCCAGGGAGGAGCCCGCGCGTGAAAATGATCATGGCCATCATCAAGCCGTTCAAACTCGACGACGTGCGCGAGGCACTGGCCGAGTTGGGCGTGACCGGCATCACCGTCACCGAGGTCAAGGGCTTCGGGCGCCAGAAGGGCCACACCGAGCTGTATCGCGGCGCCGAGTACGTGGTCGACTTCCTGCCCAAGATCAAGGTCGAGATCGCGCTCGCCGACGACCAGTGCGACCGCGCCGTGGAGGCGATCATGCAGGCCGCGAACACGAACAAGATCGGTGACGGCAAGATCTTCGTCTACGCCCTCGATCGCGTCGTGCGCATTCGCACCGGCGAACTCGACGCCGACGCGCTATGAGCACGCACGATCCGAAACTGGACGCGTCCGCACCCGACGCGATTCCGGCCAGGACCACGCCGACTTGGGAAATGGAAATGCTGCTGTCGGGCGCGACCGTGTTCGGGCTGCTGCAGCTGCCGGCCGCGCTGAACGCGATGATCGAGCCGGTGCTGGCACGCCTCGGCGGCGGCGTCGGGCTGGTCGCCAGCATCCTCACGGTGTATGTCGGTGCGGCGGTCTACCTGCTGCTCGCCACCTTCATCGGACACCTGGTCATCCGCGGCTTCTGGATCGCGCTGCTCGGATTGCGCTCGGTTTTTCCCGAAGGCCCGGACTTCGAGCGCCTGCGCGGCGGCCCGATCGCGCGCGACGTTGCCCGGCGCCATGCCGTGCGTACCGAAGACGAGATCGAGCGCCTCGACAATCTCGCGACCATCGTCTTCATGTTCGGCGCGATGGCGGTCGTCGGCGCGCTGGTGCCCGGCCTGTTCGTGCTG
>DATMVT010000347.1:0-8764 GCA_035562895.1 Patescibacteria group bacterium
CGCGGGCGAGGGCCAGGCGTGCCTGCGCCTGCGGTTGCGTGAGCCCGGGACCGGACGCGGCGAGGCGCGCAACGGCATCACGCAGCATCGCGAGGCCGTCGTCGCGCTGTCCCGCCGCGATGGTCGCGCGCGCCAGCACGACCGCGAACGCCGCGTGCATCGGGTGTGTCTCGCCCAGAGCCGTCGCGACGATGTCCTGGGCACGTCGCGCCTCGCGCATCGCGCGCCCGGGATCCTGCTCGGACAGGGCGCAATCGGCCGATCCGACCAGGGCCGCGGCGTAGTCAGGCGACGCCTCGCCGACGAACTGGGCGAGCATCGGCAACGCGCGATCGACATGCCGGCGCGCGGCTTCGGCATCGCCGGCGGCGAGCGCCATCTTCGCCAGGTTGGACAAGGCCGAACCGAGCGCCGCTGATCCCCCGAGCCGCGCTTCGCGCAGGCGTACCGTCTCTTCGAATTGCATCACCGCGTCGCGATAGCGGCCCTCGAAGCCGAGCGTGGCGGCGAGATTGTTGCGCGCGTCCAGCGCCATCGGGGTGTCGCCGAGATTCGCCTGTACGAATCGCGCCAGACCCGCTTCGAAGTGCTGGCGCGCCGGCACGATCTGACCGGCCTGCAGATAGGCGGCGCCGAGATTCACCTCGCCGACGCCGAGATCGCGCGGCGAGGTCGTGACATCCGCAGACAGCTTCGCGAATCCGGCCTCGGTGGCGGCCAGACCGGCGACGACGCGACCGAGGCTGCGTTCGATGCGTCCACGCAATTGCAGCAACTGGCCGTGCTTCTGGGCGAAGCGCGCCTCGGCTGACCAATGTCGTTCCGCCCGGGCCAGCAGCGGCAACGCTTCCTCGGCACGGCCCAGACGCGGTGCGGCAACGCCGAATTCGTAGGCCAACGCGGCGTGCTGCTCGGCCTGGCCAGTCTGCTCGGCCAAGGTCAGACCACGCTCGATCAGCGGCATCGCGGTCTTGTAGTCGCCGAGCTGGTTGTGCAACTCGGCAAGCGAGATCAGCACATCGACGGCGCGCACCGGATCGTCGCGGTATTCGTTGGCGACGCGCTGCGAAGCGAGCTGCAGCGACTCGCGCAGGCTCACGTCCTCCCCCGACAGGTCGGCGGCTTCGCGCAGACTGAGTTGCAGAAACTCGCGCACCGAATCGGCACGCCGCGACTCGAGCACGGCGGCGTCGCGCGCCGCCTCGGCCTCGGTCGCCTTGCGCACGCTGAACACGGTCGCCGCGACCAGGGCCAGCGCCACCAGCAGGGTCGCGGCCAGCGCGACGACATGGCGTCCGATGAAGCGACTGCTGCGATAGCCCCAGCCGCCACCGACGGCATGCAACGGGAAGCCGGTGCGCAGACGCTGCAGGTCCGCGCGAAAGGCACCCGCATCGCCATAGCGGCGTGCCGGGTCATCGGCGCACGCGCAGGCGATGATCGCCGCGAGTTCGCGTCGCAACGGCTTCGGCGCACGCCGCAGCATGACCGGCTGCACGGCCTGCGGCGCGAGGGGGTCGCCACCCAGCAACAGCACCAGCAAGCGGCCGAGCGCATGCACGTCGGTGCGCGTCGTGATGGCACCTTGCGCCACTTGTTCGGGTGCCGCCCAATCCGGGGTGTACGCCTTCAGGTTCGTCGCGCCGACCGCATCCTCATCGAGCAGGATCGCGATCCCGAAGTCGAGCAGCCGGGGCTGCGAGACAGCGTCGACGCGCACATTCGCCGGCTTCAGGTCGCGATGCACCACCAGATGCTGATGCGCATGCGCGGTCGCCGCGAGCATGGCGTCGAAGACGTCGAGGCGACGCCTGAAGTCGATGCGATCGTCCGCGGCAAACGCGTCCAGATCGCGACCTTCGATCCACTCCATCACCAGATAGGCGCGCCCCTCGGCATCGGTTCCGCCATCGAGCAGGCGTGCGATGCCGGGATGATCGAGCTTCGCGAGCACGGCGATCTCGCGTCGGAACCAGACCTCGAGCGCGCCGAGCAGCGGCGCCAGGCACTTGATCGCGACCACCTTCTCGAAGGCGCCATCGGCACGATGACCACGATGCACCACGCCCATGCCGCCGGCGGCCACGCGCTCGTCGACTTGCCATGGCCCGAGCCGCTCGCCACGGCGATCGTCTTGCAGCAGCGACTGCAAGCGGTCGGCGCGGCGTACCGCGAAGGCATCAGTCGCCCCGGCTTGTGCCGCGATCGCGAGCAATCGCGACAGGCGCTGCGCCCGGTCGGGGTCGACCGCGCCGATCTGCGCCAGTTCGGCGGCACGCGCGTCGGCGGCCAGATCGAGCAGTCGATCGAGGGTGTCGTTGAGTTCGCGCAGCAGCGCCGTATCGTCGCGCCCGATCGCGCGCGGGTCCGTTCCGGTCATGCGCCGAGACTAGCAAAGCCGGTGGTCGACCCGGCGTGCGCCGCGCCGCATTCAGGCGAGATCCGCACAGGCCTCGGCCAGCCACGCACGTGCCTTGTCCCAATCACGCCGCACCGTGCGCTCGGTCACGCCGAGCAATTCGCCGATCTCGATGTCGCTGAGCCCGGCGAAGAAGCGCAGTTCGACCACGCGCACCAGGCGCTCGTCGATCCGCGCCAGGCGCTGCAGCGCGCGCTCGAGGTCGAGCCACCAGCGCTGTTCGCGCTCCGGATCAGCGACACCGCCATCGCGCAGGGTGTCGAAACCGGTCTGGTTCGCACGCGGCGCGCGCATGCGATCGATCAGCAACTGGCGCATCGCGGTCGCCGCCAATGCATAAAAGTGCTTGCGTGACTCGAGCGACACCTGGCCGGCGCGCTGCAACTTGAGGAATGCCTCGTGCACCAGCGCCGTGGTCGCCAGCGTCGCCGGCTGGCCCAGTTTGGCGCGCTGGCTGCCGGCGAGGCCGCGCAACTCGGCATACGTCGCCACGAACAACGCCCCGAGTGCGGCGTCGCGATCCGTCATCAATTCCTGCAGCAACGCGGTGATCGCGGCCGCATCGTCGGCCTGCCCTGGTCCAGTCATGCCGCGAGCATAACAAGGGGCCGCTTGCGTACTCGACGCAGGTATGCGATTCGATGTCGCCCCCCGCCGCCACGGTCGCGACCATGCCCGACGCCCTCGCCCAGCACGCCGCCGCGCAACTGCGTGCCAGTTTCGACGACTACCACCGCCGCTTCCGCGACATCACCCAGCGCGCGCGTGGCCGCTTCGAACGCCGCGAGTGGTCACAAATGCAGACCGATCTCGTCGAACGCATCGAGGTCTACGACCGTTGCGTGGCCGAAGCCAGCGAGGCGCTGTTGCAGACGCTGCGCGAGCGCGCCGGCGAACGCGCGGTGTGGGCACGCATCAAGCCGGCCTTCGAAGCCGAGATCGAGGGTCTCCTCGACGGCGAACTGTACCAGACTTACTACAACACCTTGACGCGCCGCTTCTTCAAGACCCGCGGCGTCGATGCCGACATCGAATTCGTGGCGTTGCGCATCGAGCCGACCGACCGCATCACCCATCCGGTGGCGCGGCACAGCTATTCGGTCGGCGACTCTCTCGCCGACAGCCTCGATGGACTGCTGGAGGACTATCCGTTCGATGTGCCGTTCGCGCAGCGGCGCGTCGATGCCGAAGCCTTGGCCGAGGACCTGGAACGACGCCTGACCCACTGGGGCGAGCGGCCAATCCGGGCGATCGAGATGCTCGAGACGGTGTTCTACCGTGAACGCCGCGCTTACCTCGTCGGCCGCATCTTCGGCACCGACCGCTATGCACCGATCGTGATCGCGCTGTGCCATTGCCCGGAAGGCGGCATCGGTGTCGATGCGGCACTGACCGAACGCGACGACGTCGCGGTGCTGTTCGGCATCACCCGCACCTATTTCCTCGCCGACTTCGAGACGGTCGGCGACGCCGTGGTGTTCCTGAAGACCCTGCTGCCGCGCAAGAACGTCGACGAGTGGTACGCCATGCTCGGGCGCCTCAAGCAGGCCAAGACCGAGCGTTATCGCCACTTCTTCAGGCACTTCGAGCAGAGTACCGAGGTGTTCGTGCACGCACCCGGCGCCAAGGGCATGGTCATGGCGGTGTTCACGCTGCCCGACTATCCGCTGGTGTTCAAGGTGATCCGCGACGTCTTCGCACCGCCGAAGACGGTCGTGCGCCAGGACGTGCTGGCGAAGTATCAACTGGTGTTCAAGCACGACCGCGCCGGGCGACTGATCGACGCGCAGGAATTCCGCCACCTGCGTTTCCCGCGCAGCCGCTTCGCACCCGCGGTGCTGGAGGAACTGCTCGGCGGCTGCCGCGAATCGGTGGTCGCCGACGGCGACGATGTCGTGCTGCTGCATTGCTACGTCGAGCGCCGGCTGCGGCCGCTCAATCTGTTGGTCATGGAAGATGCGCCGCAGGACGCACGCCGCGCCATCCTCGACTACGGCCAGGCCATTCGCGACCTGGCGATGTGCAACGTCTTCCCAGGCGACCTGTTGCTGAAGAACTTCGGCGTCACTCGCCATGGCCGCGCCATCTTCTACGACTACGACGAACTGTGCCTGGTCACCGAGTGCCGTTTCCGCGAGCTGCCGAAGCCATCGAACGAAGACGAGGAAATGCATCACGGCGCCTGGTTCCATGTCGACGAGCACGACGTTTTCCCGGAGCAGTTTCCGTTGTTCCTAGGCCTGAATGCTGAGGACCGCGCCGCGCTGATCGCCACGCACGGAGAAATCTTCCGCGCCGACTGGTGGCGCGCACTGCAGGAGCGCTTCCATCGCGGCGACCCGCCCGAGATCGCGCCCTATCCGCAAGCGCTGCGACTGCATGACCGCGTCGCGGATTGACCAAGGTCAAATTGGCCGACGCATCACAGTTCGTCACCTCGCGTAATTGATGCGCGTCAAGTTCGCCGTGGAATCCCGGCCTAGGCTGCAGTCCTCGCACCCAGGAGGCAGTCATGGCCACCGAGCTCTACAACCAGAACGGCCACAAGGTCATTGTCTTCAACGACATGGTGCGTGGCGAGGACGGCGTCCAGGCCAACCAGATGTTGATCATGCGCGGTCGCGACAGCATGCTGCTCGATCCGGGTGGCGCGCTGTTGTACACGCCACTGTCGATGGCGGTCGCGCGCCATGTCCCGCTCAAGCAGCTCACCTACATCTTCGCCTCGCATCAGGATCCGGACGTGATCGGCTCGGTCGATCGCTGGCTGGTCTACAGCAATGCCAAGGTCGTGTGCTCGAAGTGGTGGGGGCGTTTCGTTCCGCACAGCGTGCCGCACTATCTCGATGTCGGGCCCGACCGCTACGTGTTGCTCGGTGACGAGGGCGCCGACCTGCCGTTCGCGGATTCGATCCTCGCCTGCCTGCCCGCGCATTTCCTGCACTCGGTCGGCAACTTCAACGTTTTCGATCCGGTGTCGAAAGTGCTGTTCTCCGGCGACGTCGGCGCCTCGCTCTACGAGGGCAACGACTACAAGCCGGTCGAGGATTTCAACGAGCACCTGAAGATCATGGCCGGATTCCACCGCCGCTTCATGGCCAGCAACCGCGCCTGCCGCATCTGGGTCCAGATGGTGCGCGAACTCAATGTCGAGATGATCGTGCCGCAGCACGGCCTGCCGTTCTTCGGCAAGGAGATGATCAACCAGTTCCTCGGCTGGCTCGAAAGCCTCGAATGCGGCACCGACCTGATGGCCGGCCCCGGCCGCTTCCGCTCCGATTCCCCAGTGTTGCGCAACGTCATCCCGCGCGCGCGCATCGCGTCCTGATTCCGACATTCCCTACCCCTTGGAGACATCGCATGAACAAGCTCGCCACCGCCCTGCTGTTCGTTCTCGCCGCACCGCTCGCGCACGCCAATGACTCGGCCTGGCGCTTCACGGTCGGCGCCCACAACGTCGATCCGACCTCGGACAACGGCAGCCTCGCCGACGGCGCGCTCACGGTCGACGTCGACAGCAACTGGCGCCCGACCTTCACCGCCGAATATTTCCTCAATGACCATCTGGGCGTCGAGCTTCTGGCATCGGTGCCGTTCAAGCACGACGTCAAGCTCAATGGCGTCGATGCCGGTGAAGTCACGCATCTGCCGCCGACGCTGTCGCTGCAGTACCACTTCAGCCCGGATGCGAAGGTGTCGCCTTATCTCGGTGCGGGCGTGAACTTCACCTGGATCTACAGCGAAGACAGCGCCGGCCCGATCGCCGGCACCGATTTGAAGTTGAAGAACAGCTGGGGCCTCGCTGCCCATGCCGGCGTCGACTTCAACCTCGACAACGACTGGTTCGTCGGCGTCGACGCGCGCTGGATCGACATCGACAGCGACGTCTCGGTGAACGCGGTGCAGGTCGGCACCGTCAACATCGATCCGCTGGTGTACGGCTTCTACGTCGGCAAGCGCTTCTGAACAAGCGTCAACGGCTGAACGTCACGGGCTGCGCCGACTTCGCGCAGCCCGTTCAGTTTCCGATGCGCGTCAGCCTCTAGCATCACTCCGTCCAATTCCGGACGCGTGGAGACCGCAATGATCGCTTTCCTGCTGTGGCTGCTGTTGCTGGTGATCTGCTGGCCACTCGCGCTGATCGCCATCGTGCTCTATCCGATCGTGTGGCTGTTGCTGCTGCCGTTCCGGTTGCTTGGCATCGTCGTCAGCGGCGTCTTCGAGTTCCTCAAGTCGCTGATCCTGTTGCCGGCACGACTTCTGCGCGGACCCAAGGCGGTCTAGCGCCAACGCCGTCGCGTGCCACGCGGCGGGCGGCAACGGCCGCGTGGCATGATCCCGGCTCGTAGGCCGATGCATCAGGATCGAATGCCGATGCCGCAGGACGTGAACACGCGCAGTGGACTGACCGCGGCCGAAGCGGCGACGCGACTTCGCCAGTTCGGCCCGAACACGATTCCGGAGGTCGGCCAGCGCGGCTTCCTGCGCATCCTCGGTGGCGTGCTGACCGAACCGATGTTCCTGTTGCTGGTCCTGGCGGCAGGCTTGTACCTGACGCTCGGCGATCTCGCCGAAGGTGCTCTGCTCGGATTCTTCGCGTGCGTCACGATTGGCCTCGTGGTGATGCAGGAGCGCCGCAGCGAACGCGCCGTCGAGGCCCTGCGCGCACTCGGTGCGCCGAATGCCGTGGTGCTGCGTGATGGCCGCACGCAACGCATCGCGGCCACCGATGTGGTGCCGGACGACCTGCTGGTCGTCGACGAAGGTGAACGCGTCGCTGCCGATGGCGTGGTGCTCGATGCGCGCGCGCTCACCGTCGACGAGTCGCTGCTGACCGGAGAAAGCGTGCCGGTGCGCAAGCGTCCGCTCGCGGCGACGGAGGCGGCCGAGGCGCGCGCCGCACCGGGCGGCGAGGACCAACCGCAGATCTACTCGGGCACGCTGGTGGTGTCCGGCGAGGCACTCGTGCGCGTCACTGCCACCGGTCCACGCACGCGTGCCGGCGCGATCGGTCGTTCGCTCGCCGTCATCGACACCGAGTCGACCCGACTGCAGCGCCAGACCGGGCGACTGGTGCGGTTGTTCGGCGCGCTCGCGGCGCTCGTCAGCGTCGGCTTGCTGCTGTTCCACGGCCTCGCTCGCGGCGCCTGGAGCGAGGGCCTGCTGTCGGCGATCGCGCTCGCGATGGCGATGCTGCCCGAGGAGTTCCCGCTGGCGCTGAGCGTGTTCTTCGCACTAGGCGCCTGGCGGCTCGCGAAGATCAAAGTGCTGGCGCGGCGCTCGGCGGTGATCGAGACCCTGGGTGCGGCCACCGTGCTGTGCGTCGACAAGACCGGCACCTTGACCGAGAACCGCATGCGCGTGCGCTGCCTCGACGACGGGCAGGCACGCTGGACGGTCGGCGATGACCCGGCCACGCTGACATCGACCCAGCAGCGACTGCTCGAACACGCACTGCTGGCCACGCGCCGCCACACGTTCGACCCGATGGACCGTGCCGTCAGCGGTCTGGCCGGCTCGGCCCTGGCCGATTCGTTGCAGCATCGCGACTGGCAACTCGAACGCCAGTACGGACTGACGGCCGCCTTGCCGGCGATGTCGCAACTGTGGCGCGACGGCCACGGCGTGCAGTGGATCGCCAGCAAGGGCGCACCCGAGGCGATCGCGAGCCTGTGCCATCTCGACGGGGATGCGCGTTCGGAATTGCTGCAGCGTGTCTCCGCGCATGCGCGCGACGGCTTGCGCGTGCTCGCGGTCGCGAGCGGTCGCTTCGTCGGCGCGGTGATTCCGGCAGACGTTCACGACTTCGATTTCGAACTGCTCGGATTGGTCGCGTTCGAGGATCCGTTGCGCTCCTCGGTGCCGGATGCGATCGCGCAGGCGCGTTGCGCCGGCATCGCGGTGAAGATGATTACCGGCGACTACCCGACGACCGCGCAGGTCATCGCGCGTCAGGCCGGGCTTGCGCAGGATGGCGAGGTGCTGGTCGGGGGTGAGCTCGACACGCTCGATGCCGACGCGCTCGCGTCACGGGTCGCGGCGACGTCGGTGTTCGCGCGCATCCAGCCGGAGCAGAAGCTGCGCCTGGTCGAAGCCCTCAAGTCGCGCGGCGAGGTCGTGGCGATGACCGGCGATGGCGTCAACGATGCGCCGGCACTGAAGGCCGCGCACATCGGCATCGCGATGGGCGAGCGCGGCAGCGATGTCGCGCGCGAAGCGGCCGCGATCGTGCTGCTCGACGAGAACTTCGCACGCATCGTCGATGCCGTGCGCCTTGGCCGGCGCATTTTCGACAACTTGCGCAAGGTGATGCTGTACATCGTCGCGATCCACGTCCCGATCGCG
>DATMVT010000348.1:0-5317 GCA_035562895.1 Patescibacteria group bacterium
CACGTCAGTTACCGGATCTGGGCCGACCCCTCGGGCGGTCGCTTCGACTATCGCCCAGAAGAATTCGGCCTCGGTCTCGATGCGCGCGAGATGTTCCGCGCGTTCGCCGCCCTGTTCGATGCCCTCGGCGCGATTCCGACCAGCAGCGAGTTCCGCAAGCTGCTCGCGGATGCACTGGCGAACGCACGCACCGAAGAACACCTGCGCCACTGCATCTTCGGCTGGATGGAACAGGTCGATCGTGCGCGCCTGTTCTCGCCTGCGCTGACGCCGCTGATCCATGAAGCGGTGACGGCGATGAACCGCCATCACGGCATGGACCACATCGAAATCGTCTGAGCCGGCCGCGCGCATGCTGCAGCGCGCAATCGAAACAAGTTGCAAACTCGTGAATGGCGTCGCTACGTTCGCCGGGTTGCCCGTTGCGGCAGCATCCACGCAAATCAAGAACACTCTGGGGAGAGCACATGATTCAGCGCAATTCGGCCGCTGTTCGCGGTCTCGGAACACTCGTGTTGTCGATCGCCGCCGCACTCGCGGCCACGACGGTGCAAGCGGCAGGGCTCAGTGTCGTGATGGCGCCATCGCTCGACAAGGCACGCCAGGACATCGGCTCGGCACTCACTTTCACGATGCGCAACGACAGCACGGCACCGATCAGCGTCCTGAAATGGCAGACGCCGTTCTTCGGCATCGAACACGACTTGTTCGACGTGAACGTCGGCGGCATGGAATCGGATTACAACGGTCGCTGGGTCAAGCGCGGCACGCCTGCTCCGGACGACTGGATGACGTTGCAGCCGGGCGAAGCCAAGTCGGTCGAGATCGATCTCTCCGAAGCCTACGATTTCTCGGCCAGCGGCCAGTACCAGATGAAGTACGCGATCGAACTGGCCGAGGCCGGCGACACGCATGACCACGATGGCGGACGCGGCATCCGTTCGAAGCGCGTCGAGTCCTTCCCGATCCTGCGCTGGGTCGATGGCAGCGGCGAGCCGAACAACTACGACGAGACTTTTCCGATCGGCATGAAGGCGCTGAATCCGACACCCGCCTTCGAAAGCTGCTCGACCACACGCCAGAGCACGATCAAGACGGCGCTGACCTCGGCACGCAGCTACGGCATCAACTCGGACAACTACTTCGCGAGCCGCACCTACACCTCGACCACGACGCGCTACAAGACCTGGTTCGGCACCGCCACCAGTTCGCGTTTCAGTTCGGTCAAGGGCAACTACGATCGCATCGAATACGCGCTGTCGAACACCAAGCTGACCTTCAATTGCGGCTGCACGTCGAGCGCCTATGCCTACGTCTACCCGACGCAGCCGTATCGCGTGTACCTCTGCAAGGCGTTCTGGTCGGCGCCGAATACCGGGACCGACTCGAAGGCCGGAACCATCATCCACGAACTGAGCCACTTCGACGTCCTCGGCAACACCGACGACATCGTCTATGGCCAGACCGGCGCCAAGAACCTGGCGACCAGCAACCCGTCCAGCGCCATCAAGAACGCCGACAACCACGAATACTTCTCCGAGAACACGCCGTTCCAGAACTGAGCGACGCAGCTTCATCGCGACGTCGATCGGCCCGCCCCGTGCGGGCCGATTTCGTTCGGGCTACGGCAAGATCGTCGGCAACATCTGGGCCATCACGTGCGCGACTTGTGCATCGGCGATGTCGGGCTCGCGCACGACGCGCAATGCCAGCCCTTCGACCAGGCACTGCAGCGCGAACGCGCGATTCAGTGCGTCCGACTCCGACAGTGTCTGGCCGGAACGCTCGGCACGTTGCATCAGCCACGCGGCGAGATCACCGCGCGTCAACCGATCGGACGCGCACAACGCGGCCCCGATCTGCGGGTCACGCGTGCCCAGGGCGCTCATCTCCAGGAACAAGGCCGGACTCATCGCGCGCGCGTCGCAGACGCGCCAGCGCGCCACCAGTTCCCCGATGCGCTCGGCGAAATCGACGCCCGGCTGCAACGACGCGATGTCGGCACGCTTCTCCGCGAGCTGACGTTCGATGATGGCGAGGATGATCGCGTTCTTGCTGTCGAAATAGCGATAGATCAGGCCGGCGCTGATGTCGGCCACGTCGGCGATGCTGGCCATGCTCGCCGCATGGAAGCCGTGTTCGATGAAGCAGCGATTGGCCGCATTGAGGATGCGGTCGCGCTGGGCCGACGCGCGGTCGGGCGTCCCGCCATCGCGATCGACCGTCGCGGCATTCATGCGCCCGATCCCGAGGTGCGTGCGCGAGCGCCGAAGAGGCGGCGCACCACGACGAAGAACAACGGGATGAAGAACAGGCCGAGGAAGGTGCCGAACAGCATGCCGCCGATCACGCCGGTGCCGATCGCGCGCTGTGCGCCCGAACCGGCGCCGTTCGCGATCGCGAGCGGCAACACGCCGAAGCCGAACGCGATCGAGGTCATCAGGATCGGGCGCAGCCGATCGCCGATTGCCGCGAGCGTGCCTTCGACCAGGTCCATGCCGCGATCGACATTCGCTTTCGCGAATTCGATGATCAGCACCGCGTTCTTGCTCGCGAGCCCGACCGTCGTGAGCATGCCGACCTGGAAATAGACATCACGCTCGAGGCCGCGCAGCCAAGTGAACAGCACGGTGCCGAGGATGCCGAGCGGCACCACCAGCAGCACCGAGGTCGGAATCGTCCAGCTTTCGTACAGCGCCGCCAGGCACAGGAACACGATCAGCAGCGACAGCGCGTACAGGATCGGCGTCTGTTCGTCGGCGACGCGTTCCTGGTACGACTGTCCGCTCCATTCGATGCCGATGCCGCGCGGCAGCTGCGTCGCCAGGCGCTCCATCTCGACCATCGCGTCGCCCGAGCTGACGCCGGCCGCCGGCATGCCGGTGAGATTGATCGCGGACACGCCGTTGTAGCGCTCGAGACGCGGCGAGCCGTATTCCCAGCGCGAACTCGCGAAGGCGGAAAACGGCACCATGTCCCCCGCGGAATTGCGCACGTACCAGCGGTTGAAGTCGTCCGGCACCATGCGGAACGGCGCGTCGGACTGCACGTAGACGCGCTTGACGCGATTGCGATCGATGAAGTCGTCGACGTACTGGCCACCCCAGCCGACGCTCAGCGTGCTGTTGATCGCCGCGATGTCGATGCCGAGTGCGCTGGCCTTGTCGGTGTCGATGTCGAGCTTGAACTGCGGCTGGTCTTCCTGGCCATTCGGGCGCACGCCGGTGAGCAGCGGACTCCGCCCGGCGAGGCCGAGCAACTGGTCGCGCGCAGCGACGAGCGCGCGATGGCCGAGTCCGGCATTGTCCTTGAGGTACAGGTTGAAGCCGCCCGTGGTGCCGAGTTCGGTCACCGGCGGCGGTGCCACCGCGAACACCATCGCATCCTTGATCTGTCCGAACGCGCCCATGGCACGGCCGGCCATCGCATTCACGCTGGCGGCGGCATCGCTGCGCTCGTCCCAGTCCTTCAGCTTCACGAAGGCCATGCCGTTGTTCTGGCCACCGCCGGAAAAACTGAATCCCTGCACCGAGAACACCGATTCGATCAGCTTGCCTTCGTTCTGCTGGTAATGGTTCTCGACTTGTTCCATCACCTTGCCGGTGCGCTCCTGGGTGGCGCCGACCGGCGTCTGCACGATCGTGAACAGGATGCCCTGATCTTCGTCGGGCAGGAACGAGGATGGGACGCGCAGGTAGATCACGCCCATCGCGATCGCGAGCGCGGCGTAGATCAGCAGGAATCGACCGCTGCGCGCGAGCACGTTCGCGACCATGCCCTGATAGCCGCGGTTGCCGGCGTCGAACTTGCGGTTGAACCAGCCGAAGAAGCCGTGTTCACCGTGATGCTCGCCTTTCTTCAGCGGCTTCAGCATGGTCGCGCACAGCGCCGGCGTCAGCACGATCGCGACCAGCACCGACAAGCCCATCGCCGAGACGATGGTCGCGGTGAACTGGCGATAGATCACGCCGGTCGAGCCCTGCAGGAACGCCATCGGCACGAACACCGCGGCGAGAACCACGCCGATGCCGACCAGTGCCCCGGTGATCTGGTCCATCGACTTGCGCGTCGCCTCGAGCGGCGACAGGCCTTCCTCGCTCATCACGCGCTCGACGTTCTCGACGACGACGATGGCATCGTCGACCAGCAAGCCGATCGCGAGCACCATCGCGAACATGGTCAGCATGTTGATCGAGAAGCCGAGCGTCAGCAGCACCGCGAGCGTGCCGAGCAGCACCACCGGCACCGCAATGGTCGGGATCAGGGTGGCACGAAAGTTCTGCAGGAACAGGTAGATCACCAGGAACACGAGGACGACGGCCTCGACCAGGGTCGTCAGCACTTCCTGGATCGAAACACGCACGAAGGGCGTGGTGTCGAACGGCACCACGGTCTTGAGCCCGACCGGAAACGACGGACGCATTTCCTCGATCTTCGCGGCCACAGCATCGGCGGTGGCCAGCGCATTGGCGCCGGCCGCGAGCATCAGCGCGACGCCGGTGGCCGGCTGGCCGTTGTAGCGACTGATGACCGTGTAGTTCTCCGAACCCAGTTCCACGCGCGCGACATCGCCGAGGCGCAGGACCGATCCGTCGGCATTGCTGCGCAGCACGATGGCGCGGAATTGTTCCGGCGTCTGCAGGCGATCCTGCGCGGTGATCGTGGCATTGATCTGCTGGCCGTCGATCGCCGGCGTTCCTCCGAGTTGCCCGGCCGCGACCTGCGCGTTCTGAGCGCGGATCGCGGCGACAAGATCCGTCGGCACCAGTCGATACGTGGCGAGCTTGGCCGGATCGAGCCAGATGCGCATCGCATACTTGCCGCCGAACACCTGGACACCGCCCACGCCGGCCACGCGGCTGAGCTGGTCGACGACGTTCGAGGAAACGTAGTCGGCGATGTCGTTGCGATCCATGCTGCCATCCGTCGACACGAAGCCGATGACCTGCAGGAATCCGGCACGCGCCTTGTCGACGCGCAGACCCTGCTCCTGCACGATCTGCGGCAGTTGCGCGGTCGCGATCTGCAGCTTGTTCTGGACCTGCACCTGAGCGGTGTCGGGGTCGGTGTCATTCGAGAACGTCAGCGATACCGCGACGGCACCGCTGGAGTCGCTGGTCGAGGACATGTATTGCAGTCCGTCGAGACCGGTCATCGCCTGTTCGATGACCTGGGTCACGGAGTTCTCGACCGCCTGTGCGGACGCACCCGGATAGACGGCATTGACGGTGACCGAGGGCGGGGCGATGTCGGGGTAGCGCGAAATCGCCCCGCCCTCGGTCACCGTCAATGCCGTCTATCCGGGTGCGTCCGCACA
>DATMVT010000349.1:0-2187 GCA_035562895.1 Patescibacteria group bacterium
CATGTTGGCCGATTTCGGCCTTGATGTTGAAAAAGTCAAACGCCGCGGCTAGGGTTCGCCATCCCCACGCAAGGCCCCGCATGCGTACGCGCCCGCTCGTCGGACTGCCCTCGGACCGCCGGATGATCGGTCACCACCCGACCCAGACGGTGGGCGAGAAGTACATCCGCGCCGTCGTCGATGGCGCGCAGTGCCTGCCGCTGCTGATCCCGTCGCTGGAGCCGTCGCTGGATCTGCGCGCGGTCCTGTCCGAACTCGATGGCCTGCTGCTGACCGGTGCCTACAGCAACATCGAGCCGCACCATTACAGCGAAGAACCCAGCTGGGAAGGCAACCTGCATGATCCGGTGCGCGACGCGACGACGCTGCGCATCGTGCCGCTCGCGATCGAGATGAAGATTCCCGTGCTTGCGGTCTGCCGCGGCCTGCAGGAAGTCAATGTCGCGCTCGGCGGCCGCCTGCACCAGAAGGTGCACGAGACCCCAGGCCTCAACGATCACCGTGAGGACAAGGACGCGCCGCTCGATGTCCAGTACGGTCCCGCGCACGAAATCGATCTTGCGCCGGGCGGTGTCCTCGCGCGCATCGCCGGTGCCGAGGTCGCGACGGTCAATTCGCTGCACGGCCAGGGCATCCACACGCTGGCGCCGGGATGCGTGGTCGAGGCGCGCGCGCGCGATGGCCTGATCGAGGCGATCCGGCTCGACGCACCCGAGCCATTCCTGCTGGCCGTGCAATGGCACCCGGAATGGCAGGTTCGCGAGAACCCGTTCTATCTGGGCATTTTCCAGGCCTTCGCGCACGCATGCCGCGAACGCGCCGCACAGCGGAACTGATCCCATGGCGAAGAAACGATCCGAAGCGAAACAGGCCGACAAGGCCGCCGAAGCCGAGAAGAGCGAAAGCTCGCTCAAGCGCTGGCTGAAAGAGCGGCGCATCACCGAAGTCGAGTGCCTGGTGCCGGACATCACCGGCAATGCCCGCGGCAAGATCATCCCGGCCGCGAAGTTTTCGCACGACTACGGGACGCGCCTGCCCGAAGGCATTTTCGCAACCACGGTCACCGGCGACTATCCCGACAATTACGACGATCTCGTCAGCCCGTCCGACTCCGACATGGTGCTGCGCCCCGACGCCGACACCGTGCGCATGGTGCCGTGGGCGACCGCACCGACCGCCCAGGTCATCCACGACTGCTACACCAAGGACGGCCGCCCGCATGAACTGGCACCGCGCAACGTGCTGCGTCGCGTGTTGTCGCTGTATGAAGGACTCGGCATCCAGCCGGTGATCGCGCCCGAACTCGAATTCTTCCTGGTGCAGAAGAACACCGACCCGGACTTTCCGCTGGCGCCGCCGGCCGGTCGCTCGGGTCGGCCGGAAACCGCGCGTCAGTCGTATTCGATCGATGCGGTCAACGAGTTCGATCCGATCCTCGACGACATGTACGACTACGCCGAGGCGATGGAGCTGGACGTCGACACGCTGATCCACGAATCCGGCGCGGCCCAGCTCGAAGTGAACTTCCAGCATGCCGATCCGATGTCGCGTGCCGATCAGGTGTTCCTGTTCAAGCGCACCATGCGCGAATGCGCGCTTCGCCACGGCATCTACGCGACCTTCCTGGCCAAGCCGATGGAAAACGAGCCCGGCAGCTCGATGCATATCCATCAATCGATGGTCGATGCGAAGACCGGCAGGAACGTGTTCGCCGGCGGCAAGTCCGGCAAGCACAGCGAATTGTTCATGCATTACCTCGGCGGCCTGCAGAAATACGTGCCGATGGCGATGGCGTTTTTCGGTCCGAACGTGAACTCCTATCGCCGCCTTGCGCTCGGTCAGGTCGCGCCGATCAACGTGCAATGGGGTTACGACAACCGCACCTGCGGCCTGCGCGTGCCGATGGACACGCCGGAGAACACGCGCGTCGAAAGCCGTTTCGCTGGATCGGACGCGAACCCGTATCTCGCGATCGCCGCGACCCTGGCCTGCGGCTGGCTCGGCATCAAGGAAAAGCTCCTGCCGACCGAACCGCTGACCGGGAGCGCGCAAAGCTTCGGCTACGAGCTGCCGCGCTCGCTCGAGGCGGCGTTGTCGCTGTTGCGCGATTGCGCGGAACTCGAAGCGCTGCTCGGAAAGCGCTTCGTCAATGCCTACATCTCGGTGAAGCAGAAGGAATACGAGACC
>DATMVT010000350.1:0-2543 GCA_035562895.1 Patescibacteria group bacterium
GAAGAACCCACATCAACCGGCTCATCGGTGCTTTTCCTTTTCCATTCACTGCGGCCAATCTCCTATACCGTGCCGGTGCAGGTATTGATCGGCGTCAATTTGTCGGGAACGGAGGTGGACTGGCCGATGCCGGAACGCGATGACGCTGGGGTGCACGCCGTCGAGTGCGCTAAAGTTCCCGGCCCGATTTCAATCGCGAGCTTGCCCATGTCCACGACTGCCTTCTATCCCGTCGGAACGCCCGGCCAACCCTGGGGCGACGCCGAGCGCGCGGCGTGGCGGGCACGCCAGTCGAAGCTGCGCAGTTATGCCGACGAGGTGGTGGGCAAGATCGATGCGCTGCGTTCGCGTTTCGAGGTGCAGCAGTACGGCGAAATCGCTTACGGCGACGAGCGCTTTCCGCTGTACGCGGTGCGCAACCGCGACTGGAAAGATGCGTTGCCGATCGCGCTGGTCACCGGCGGCGTGCACGGCTACGAATCCAGCGGCGTCCATGGCGCGCTGAAGTTCCTCGACGAACTGGCCGAGCCGTACGCCGGTCGCGTCAACCTGCTGGTCGCGCCTTGCGTCAGCCCCTGGGCCTACGAGCGCATCCATCGCTGGAACGCCGAGGCCATCGATCCGAACCGTTCGTTCAAGGACGGCGGACTGTGCGAGGAGGCGGCGGCGCTGATGCGCCTCGTCGCGCCGATCCGCGATCGCGTGCTGGTACACGTCGACCTGCACGAAACCACGGACACCGACGAATCCGAATTCCGCCCCGCGCTTGCTGCACGCGATGGCAAGGACCACGAACCCGGCACCATTCCGGACGGTTTCTATCTGGTGGACGACGCCGAGAACCCGCAGTCGGCGTTCCAGACCGCGATCATCGATGCGGTCGCGAAGATCACGCACATCGCGCCGGCGGACGACAAGGGCGAGATCATCGGCGACACGGTGGTGGCGCCCGGCGTCATCGAGTATCCGTTCAAGGCGCTGGGTTTGTGCGCCGGCATGACCGATGCGCGTTACACCACGACCACCGAGGTCTACCCGGACAGCCCGCGCGCTTCGCCCGCGCAATGCAACGAAGCGCAGGCCGCGGCGGTGCGCGCAGGACTGGATTTCGCGCTCGCCGCATGAACATCGTCCTGACCGATTTCGCGCGCCCGCGCCTGTTCCCGCGCGAACCGCGGCGCAACACGATCCAGGACCTCAGCGCCGAGCAGTTCGAGCGCCATCTCAACGAGCACGCACCGCTGAAGGTGCTCGACGGCTACGCGCCGTTCTGCAAGTTGCACGTGCATCGCAACTGGACCTCGACGCGCTGCCTGACGGTGCCGATCACCGACGGCAACCGCCATCTGCTGCGCTCCGACTACGAAGCGCGCAACAGCGCCGAACTGCCGGTGCTGGTGCGCTGGTTCGAGGGCATCGAACCGCCGGTCGCCGAGTACCTGCTGGTGATCCTCTACGATCGCGCGCAGTTGGCGAAGGAAGGCGCGCCGATCGACGCCGACCAGGGCGTCGTGGGCTGCATGTACACGAGCGAACCGGAGGAAATTCCGATGGCGCCGATCACCATGCTGCGCAATGCCCTCGGCGTCGACGAGGGAGGCTCGGGTGTGGCCATCGACCGCGCCGCGTACGCACGCAGCGTCGCGTTCTGGCGCGACCACGCGAACTGGCGCTGAGCGCGCCGTGGGCGCATGCCGCACTCAGGGCGTGCGCCGGTAGGTGATCTCCATCATCAGCATGTCCTTGCCATCCGGGCCGGGGATGAACATCGCGAAGACTTCGGTGTTCGCGTCGGTCCAGGTCGTGGTCATGCGGGCGTGGGTCTTGCCCTTGGTGATCGGATCGTTCCAGCTGCCGTGGAAAGTGCAGCTGCCGCGATCGTCGCAGTCGCCCTCGGCGACCATCAGGCCGGTGCCCATGCTGTCGTTCCAGGTCGACCAGAACTTGCCGCTGACGTTGTCGAAGCCGCTGAGCCCGACACCGGAGAAGGGCTGACCGCCCATCGCGGCTTCTGATTCCTCGATCATCACGCGACCGCCGAGCAGCATGCGTCGCGTCACCTTGCCTTGGTCGGTCGTGGGCGGCGCGCCCGGCGCGGACCAGCTCTTGATGGTGATGACGTAAGCGCCCGCCTGCTTGGCCATGCGCTCGTGCTGCGGCCCCGGCGTCCCGGCCTTCTGGAAGGCGTCCATCATCGCCTGCGCTTCCGGCGGCATCGTTGGCGCGGCATCGCCGGCCCAGGCGGGCAGTGCCATGGCAAGGTAGAGCGGGAGCGAATGGACTGCGAGCCTGCGATTCATGCGGACCTCCGACGTGGATGAAACGACGCCAGCAACGGCGCGCCGAGTATACGCGCCGTCGGTGCTTCGGCAGGCGGTGGCCGGCGCCGTCCGGTCGCCGAAAGCGCCGGTGCGGAAAAGGTGCCATCTTATGCCGCACCGAGGTCCATTGGGTTGGGGGAGACGCGATGAAACCGGTCACTGGATGTCTGATCGTGTGTCTGAGTCTGGCTGCCGTCGGCGACGTCACTGCTGTCTGCAGCG
>DATMVT010000351.1:0-7849 GCA_035562895.1 Patescibacteria group bacterium
ACGTCTACCAAAACCGAGCCTGGACGCATCAAGGAAAGTTGTGAACGCGAGACGAGTTTTGGCGCCGCCGCACCCGGAATCAGCACCGCACCAATCACCAAGTCGGTATCGGCCAGACGCTCTTCGATGGCGTCGATGGTCGAATACAGCGTCGTGATCTTGTCGCCGTAGAGTTCGTCGAGGTACTTCAGGCGATCGAGCGAGCGATCGAGGATGGTGACGCGCGCGTTCAGGCCCATGGCCATGCGCGCGGCATTGATGCCGACGACGCCGCCACCGATCACCAGCACTTCCGCCGGCTTCACGCCGGGTACGCCGCCGAGCAGCACGCCCGATCCGCCCTGCGCCTTTTCGAGCGCGTGCGCGCCGGCCTGGATCGACATGCGACCGGCGACTTCGGACATCGGCGCGAGCAGCGGCAGGCCGCCCTTGCGGTCGGTGACGGTCTCGTAAGCGATCGCGGTGCAGCCCGACTTCACCAGCGCCGCAGTCTGGTCCGGATCGGGTGCGAGGTGCAGATAGGTGTAGAGCAACTGGCCCGGGCGCAGCATCCTGCATTCGTTCGGCTGCGGCTCCTTGACCTTGATGATCATGTCGGCGCGCGCAAAGATTTCTTCGGCGCTGTCGACGATGGTGGCGCCGGCTTTCTCGTACATCTCGTTGGTCAGGCCGATGGACTTGCCGCCGTCGCGCTGCACGATCACGTGGTGACCATGGTGGGTGAGTTCACGGGCGCCGGCCGGCGTCAGGCCGATGCGGTATTCGTGATTCTTGATTTCCTTGGGTACGCCGATCAGCATGACTGCCCTCCCGGGGCGATGAACGAAAACGTGGACGCGGCTGCGCCTTAAACAGTGGCGCGAATCGTATCCGCGAGCGTCGAGAAAATCCTGTCGATGTGCGACTTGTCGAGGATCAGCGGCGGACTCAGTGCGATCACGTCGCCGGTGACGCGGATCAGCAAGTCCTTCTCGTGGAAGCAGGTCGTGAAGATGTCATAGGCACGTGCGCCGATCTTGCCGTCGCGCGGCGCCAGTTCGATCGCGCCGATCAGGCCGAAGTTGCGGATGTCGATGACGTTCGGCAGGCCCTTGAGCGAGTGGATCGCGTCCTGCCAATCGCCTTCCAGTTCGATCGCCTTCTCGAACAGGTTCTCTTCTTCGTAGATGTCGAGCGTCGCCAGTGCCGCGGCGCACGCCAGCGGGTGACCCGAATAGGTGTAGCCATGGAACAGTTCGATCGCGCCTTCCGGCCCGGTCATGAAGGTCTCGTGGATCTTGTCGGACGCGATCACCGCGCCCATCGGCACCGAACCGTTCGACAGGCCCTTGGCGCAGGTGATCAGGTCCGGCGTGACCCCGAAACGTTGTGCCGCGAACGCCTTGCCGACGCGACCGAAGCCGGTGATGACCTCGTCGAAGATCAGCAGGATGCCATGCTTGTCGCAGATTTCGCGCAGGCGCTTCAGATAGCCGTCCGGCGGAATCACCACGCCGGCGGAACCGGCGATGGGCTCGACGATCACGGCCGCGATCGTGCTGGCATCATGCAGCGCGACCATCCGTTCCAGATCCTCGGCGAGCTCGATGCCGTTCGGCGGCAAACCCTTCGAGAACGCATTGCGGCCGATGTCGAGCGTGTGCCGCATGTGATCGATGCCGGGCAGCAGCGGGCCGAAGAACTTGCGGTTGTTCGGGAGGCCGCCGACCGAGATGCCGCCGAAGCCGACACCGTGATAGCCCTTTTCGCGACCGATCAGGCGGGTGCGCTGGCCGTCGCCGCGCGCACGGTGGTAGGCCAGCGCGATCTTGAGCGCGGTATCGACCGACTCCGAACCCGAGTTCGTGAAGAACACGCGGTTCATGCCTTCCGGCGCGATCGCGGCCAGGCGTTCGGCGACCTTGAACGGCAGCGGGTGGCCCATCTGGAACGTCGGCGCGAAGTCCATCGTCGCGATCTGCTGCTGCACCGCGGCGACGATGCGGTCGCGGCCGTGGCCGGCATTGCAGCACCACAGGCCACCGGTGCCATCGAGGATTTCGCGGCCATCCACCGAGGTGTAGAACATGCCCTTGGCCGATGCGAGCAGACGCGGCTTCGACTTGAACTGTCGGTTCGCCGAGAACGGCATCCAGAACGCGTCCATCTGTTCCGGCGACGAGGTCGCCGCATTCGCGTAATGGCGGTGGAAGGGGGCGAGTTCGCTGCTCATGTCCAGGCTCCGTGAAATGCCGGTCACGCTAGCAGTGTCAAATAAACTTTACAACGCTGCGTCAATGTTGGACGCTCTTGGCTCGCACTGTTCAACATTTCGCATCACGGGAGCATCGATTCGTGGATATCGGGCTGCGACTGCAGGCGGTACGCAAAGCCAAGGGCCTGAGCCAGCGCGAGCTCGCGAAACGCGTCGGCGTGACCAACAGCACGATCTCGCTGATCGAACAGAACAAGGTCAGCCCCTCGGTCGGTTCGTTGAAGAAGGTCCTCGACGGCATTCCGATGTCGCTGGCCGAATTCTTCACGGCCGACTTCGAGGTCCGTGGGCCCGACAGTCCGTTCTATCAGCCGGACGACATGCCCGATCTCGGTACCAACGGCATCCACTATTTCCTGGTCGGACAGCGCCGCGACAATCGTCAGATGACGATCCTGCGTGAAGTGATGCCGCCGGCCAGCGACACCGGCGACACCATGATCACGCACGAAGGCGAGGAAGGCGGCGTGGTTTTGCAGGGCCAGGTCGAGATCACCGTCGGCGACAACGTCCGCGTGCTCGGTCCCGGCGAGTCCTACTACTTCGAATGCCAGAATCCGCATCGATTCCGCAATGTCGGCAACAGCGACGTCATCATCGTCAGCGCCAGCACGCCGCCGACGTTCTAACCGAAGAGGATTCCGCCATGAACATCCCCACCCGAACCGACTGGCAGGCCAAGGCCGCCGCAATGCGCTTTCCGCACCAGGCCTTCATCGATGGCCAGCACGTCGATGCGCTGAGCGGCGCGACCTTCGACGCGCTCAGCCCGATCGACGGCGCGGTGCTCGCCAAGGTCGCGCGATGCGACGGCGCCGACGTCGATCGGGCCGTGCAGGTGGCGCGGCGCGCGTTCGCGTCCGGGCGCTGGTCGGAGAGCAAGCCCACGCATCGCAAGAAGGTCCTCGTGAAGTTCGCGCAACTGATCCACGATCATCGCGAGGAACTGGCCCTGCTCGAAGCGCTCGACATGGGCAAGCCGGTGATGGACGCGCTGAACGTCGATGTCGCCGCCAGCGTGCGTTGCATGAGCTGGACCGGCGAAGCGATCGACAAGGTCTATGGCGAGGTCGCCGCGACCGGTCCGGATGAACTCGGCCTGGTGACGCGCGAGCCGCTCGGCGTCGTCGGCGCCATCGTGCCGTGGAACTTTCCGATGCTGATGGCGACCTGGAAGATCGCGCCGGCGCTCGCGACCGGCAATTCGGTGATCCTGAAACCGAGCGAAAAGTCGCCGCTGACCGCATTGCGTTTGGCCGAACTCGCGATCGAGGCCGGTATTCCCGCGGGCGTGCTGAACGTGCTGCCCGGCTATGGCAAGGAGTGCGGCGAGCCGATGGCCCTGCACATGGACGTCGATGGTCTGGTGTTCACCGGTTCAACCGCGGTCGGTCGCCACCTGTTGACCTGTGCCGGTCGTTCGAACATGAAGCGCGCCTACATGGAATGCGGCGGCAAGAGCCCGAACCTGGTCTTCGCCGACGCGCCCGATCTGAAACGTGCCGCCGAGGCCGCGGCCAGCGGCATCTTCTACAACCAGGGCGAAGTCTGCACGGCGGCGTCGCGCCTGCTGGTCGAGCGTTCGATCAAGGATGAATTCGTCTCGATGGTGGTCGAGGCCGGTCGCAACTACCAGCCGAGCCATCCGCTCGATCCGAAGGCGCCGACCGGCGCGATGGTCGACGAGGAGCAGACGCGCCGCGTGTTGTCCTACATCGCGAAAGGCCAGGCCGACGGCGCGCGCCTCGCGCTCGGGGGGCGGCGCGTGCATCCGGTCGCGGGCGGTTGCTACATCGAGCCGACGATTTTCGACGACGTCGCGCATGAGCACACGATCTCGCGCGAGGAGATCTTCGGGCCGGTGCTCAGCATCATCGCCTTCGACGACGAGGCGCAGGCGCTGCGGTATGCGAATGACAGCGACTTCGGTCTCGCCGCCGGCGTCTGGACGCGCGACATCAGCAAGGCGCACCGCGTCGCGCGCAAATTGCGCGCCGGCAGCGTCTGGGTCAACTACTGGGACGGCGGCGACATGACCGCGCCGTTCGGCGGCTACAAGCAATCGGGCAATGGCCGTGACAAGTCGCTGCACGCGTTCGAGAAATACACCGAGGTCAAAGCCACCTGGATCAATCTCCATGCCTGACAACGGCCGGGGCGTCGTGCGCGCGGCGCGGCTTGCGGCGGTCATGGTCGCGGGCCTGCTCGCCGGTTGCTTTCGCCACAGCGGCGATGCGCCCGATTTCCCGAAGCCGATCAGCGAAACGGTGTGCCCGGACTTGTCGGGCTCGTTCGCGATGCAGGCGGATGCGGGCAGCCAGGTCGGCTGGAGCAACACCTCGTACACGCACACGCTGGGCGGGCCGGCAACGGTGTTGTCGCTGTTCGATGCGGGCGGGTCGGCGATGACCACGGTGTTCCACCGCGACGCTGCGGAATTCGCCAGCGCGGTCGAACGCTTCCGCAAGGAACGTCCGGACGACTACGCACACTGGCGGAAGCAGGCGATCGCCCTGTTCGACCCGATGCGCGGCAACCTGAAGGTGCGCAAGGAGCTGCCGTTCGACGCATTGACGCGGCTCGGGCCCGTGCCTGAGTGGGGCATGCACGGCCGCAAGGGCGAATGCCGTGACGGCTGGTGGGTCGAGGGCGGGGACTACGACACCGAAATCGCGTTGACGCGGGATGTGCGCGGCGGCCTGCTGGCACGATTCGACAAGACCGAGCGCAAGGTCATCGGCGTCTGGGCCGAGACCAATGCCGGCATTCCCTACTCGATCCACACCCATTCGCGCTGGGCGCGTTTCGCGTCGACCGACGTGCCGCCGTTCTGGACGCCGACCGCGTTGAATCTGCCGCTCGATGAGCGCGCGCTGGCCAAGACCGATCCCGATGGCTGGCTGGAACGCGACGAAGATCCACGCGTCACTGGTTTGCGCGTCCGTGCCAGAAAGTTGATGGGTCCGGATTCGATGCTGCTGAACTTCCGCCGCGAGCAGGATTACGTGCTGTTCACCGGCACTTTGCCCGACCGGGACGCGCTCGATGCGTTGCTCGCGGCGATGAAGGCGCAACCCGAAGTCGCCGGTGCGACGCTGGAAAGCACGATGGACATGAGCTTCGGGCGCGTGCGCTTCGTCATCCACGTCAACTTGAAACGCTAATCGATCGGGGCCGGCGCGCGCTCCGTGGCCAGACGATCGTCGAGCCGGGCTGTGGCTTCGTCGGCGTAGGTCTTGCACGCTCCGGCGTCGATCAATGCGTCCTTCGCCTGTCGCGCGAAAAGTTGCGACTGCGATGGATGCGCCGAGACCAGAACGTCGCAGGGCAGGGCCCATACCTTGGCGATGCTGCGCCGGAACGCTGCGGTCAGTTCGCCCTCGCCGAACTGGTAGTCGTCGTGCGAGACCGGGTTCAGGCTGTCGGCAAAGACCAGGTCGACGCAGCGATCACCCTCGCAGTCGCGCCAGGTCCACGAGGCGCCGCCGGGCGTGTGCCCCGGCGTGGCCTGCAGGGTCAGCGTGGTGTCGCCAAGCGAGATCGAATCACCGTCGCCGAGTGCGCGCACGTTCGCGACCGGCGGGAATCGCATGACGTCGCCGTATCCGGCCTGCGGGTCCTCGTCTGGCACGTCGCCTCGCTGCAGGGCATCGGCGCCTGCGGCGGTCGACAAGACCGTGGCGCCGCTCAGTCGTGCCAGCGCGGCGACACCGCCGGCATGATCGAAATGCGGATGCGAGACGGCGATGAATTTCACGTCGCGCACCGCGCGGCCGATCGACTTCAGATTCGCGATGATGCCATCGACCGATTGCGGCAACGCGCCGTCGATCAGGATCACGCCGTTGCCGGTATCGATCGCAACGACACTCAGGCCGTCGGGACCGATGTAGTGCGAACCGCCGAACAATCGAAATGGCGGGTGTGCCGCGTTCCAGTCTTCGCAACTGCCGCAGACGACGGGCGTGAGGTCGGCGGGCAGGGTGTCCGGAACTGTGGCGTCCATGGCGTTCTCCGTTGGGGAGACCGACTGTCGTTGCGCAAAGCGGCGCAGCGATGGCGCACGAACGGCGCCGATCGGGCGATTCACGGGCGGCGGCGATTCACCGCCCGCGCAGACGACGGATGCACGATCAGTCTTCGAATCCGCTGTTGAAGATCGTCTCCAGCGTGTTCAGATTGAACGTGTAGTCCATGTTCACGGGTGACGAACCGATGCGACTGGCAATGCAACGGACGCTTGCGGACTGAGCCTGTCCGGTCACCTGCATGCTGACTTCCACCGGCAGAACCGTGCCGCCGGAGGCAACGGTCTGGCTGGCATTGCCGGTGACCGCGATGACGCCCGAGAGTGGCGCACACACCAGGGTGGCTTGACCGCTGACGGCGCCGCCCTGGGCGGTGAAGGTCAGGGACGTCGAGGCCAGGTCGCCCACCGCTTGTCCGCTCAGCGTGGTCGTGCTGCCGACTTGCGGCGCCACCGCAACGATCATCGGGCCGAGCGGGCTCGCGCCGGGCATGAAAAAGGCGTACTCGAAGCTGTAGATGTTGCCATTGGTGTTCGCGGTGCAGAACACCCCGAGGTTGTAGCCGGCCTGCGTGTAGGTCATGGTCACGACGACCGGGGCGACGGCGTCGCCGACGGCGATCGTCTGGTTGGCCGAGGCCGACAAGGTCGCGGCGTTGTTGTTGTCGGTGCAGACCAGACTGGTGGTGCCGCCGCCGGTGCCGCCGGTGGCCGCGAACGTGATGCTGCGGGTGTGCGTGGTGTTGATCAGCCCGTCGGGCATGAACAGGCCGGTGCCGGGCGTGGGCGACACGGCGGAGATCGTCGGGCCGATGTGCGGGATGGCTTCGGCCTCGACCGCGCCGCGATCGACGGTGGTGTTGACGATGCGTGCGTCGCCCTTGAAATCCGTGCTCGACAATTGCCCGGTCGGGTTGTTGATGCCGCTGTCGCGCAAGGGCGAAATGGTGTTCGGGATGATGATCGAACCGACCTGGTTCCAATGCGCGTCGCCGGTGGTCGTGCCGGATTCCGAACTCGGGTTGCCGGCCATCGACTTCGTGCCGAAATGATTGTTCCGAAGGGTCAGGCCAGTTGGCGCGTCCGAGCGGAACTGGAAGCTGCTGGCGGCGCTGGAGGTGTTGTCCGCAACCGCGTTGTTGGCCAGCGTCACCACGCCACCGGCACCCAGTCCGGCGGCGGCGCAGGCGCAATGGTTGTCGAAGATGCTCGCATTCGAGAGGATGGCGAAGGCGCTGTTGTTGGCACGAATGAAGATGCCGCCCGTGCCTTGCGTCGAGTTTCCGTACACCATGAGGTTGCGCAACTTGGCATTGCCCGAACCGCTGTGTTCGATCATCACGGGCTGGGTAAAGGCGGTCGAACTGGAGGCCGCGACGATGAGCAGGTTTTCGGCGAGAAGAGACGACACCGCCGAGCCGGTGACCCGCCATTCCAAGCTCGTGCCTGAATTCTGCACTGATGACGAGCCGCGCGAGATCGTGAAGTTGCGCAGCACGACATCGCCTTCAAGCGGTCCGGTCAGCACTTGGAATTGAAGTGCCCGGCCGGTGAAGTTCGCGTCCAGG
>DATMVT010000352.1:0-2454 GCA_035562895.1 Patescibacteria group bacterium
GGCGCGGCGACCGGCGGTAAACTGGCGCACTTGCTTCCATGGATGAACATGCATGTGCGGAATCGTCGGCGCCATCGCCAACCGTGACGTGGTCCCGCTGCTGGTCGACGGCCTCAAGCGCCTGGAATACCGCGGCTACGACTCCGCCGGCATCGCGGTGATCGATGGCGACGCGGTTCGCCGCGTGCGCCGCACCGGCCGCGTGACCGAGATGGAAGCCGCCGCGCTCGCCGAAGGCTTCGGCGCCACCCTCGGCATCGGCCACACCCGCTGGGCTACCCACGGCGGCGTGACCGAGCTCAATGCGCATCCGCACATCAGCCACGGTGACCTCGCGCTGGTCCACAACGGCATCATCGAAAACCACGAGGCGCAGCGCGAACGCCTGCGCGCGCTCGGCTACGAATTCACCTCGCAGACCGACACCGAGGTCGTCGCCCACCTGATCCACCACTACCGCGCGCAGGGCCTTGGCCTGCTGCAGGCGTTGCAGAAAGCGGTCAAGGAACTCGAGGGCGCGTACGCGCTGGCGGTGATCGATCGCCGCGATCCATCGACGCTGGTCGCCGCGCGCATGGGCTGCCCGTTGCTGGTCGGCCTGGGCGAGGGCGAGAACTTCGTCGCCTCCGACGTCTCGGCGATCATCTCGGCGACGCGCAAGGTGATCTTCCTGGAGGAAGGCGACACCGCCGAACTCACGATCGCCGGCGTGCGCGTGTTCGATGCCGACGACGTCGAAACCGTGCGCGACGTGCACCTGTCGGACGTGTCGCTGGCCTCGCTGGAACTGGGGCCGTACCGGCACTTCATGCAGAAGGAAATCCACGAACAGCCGCGCGCGATCAGCGACACCCTGGAAGGCATCGTCGATGCCGGCGGCTTCGATCCCGCGCTGTTCGGCGCCGACGCTGCGGCACTGCTGGGCGACATCGAATCGGTGCAGATCCTCGCCTGCGGCACCAGCTATTACGCCGGCCTGACCGCGCGCTACTGGCTGGAGGACCTCGCCGGCATCCCGTGCGCGGTCGACATCGCCAGCGAGTACCGCTATCGCAAGGTCGTCGCCAACCAGAAGCAGCTGATCGTCACCATCTCGCAGTCCGGCGAAACCCTGGACACGATGGAGGCGCTGAAGTACGCCAAGTCATTGGGCCAGGACCGCACGCTGTCGATCTGCAACGTGCCGGAAAGCGCGATCCCGCGTGCCAGCAAGCTGGTGTTCTACACCCGCGCCGGCGCCGAGATCGGCGTCGCGTCGACCAAGGCCTTCACCACCCAGCTGGTCGCGCTGTTCGCGCTGACCGGCGTGCTCGCGAAGTTGCGCGGCCGCCTGTCGGCCGAGGCCGAATCCGCATTGCTGGACGACCTGCGCCACCTGCCGGGCAGCGTGCAGCACGCGCTCAACCTGGAGCCGCAGGTCGCGATCTGGGCCGACAAGTTCAGCCCGAAGCAGCACGCGCTGTTCCTCGGCCGCGGCGTGCATTACCCCATTGCCCTCGAAGGTGCATTGAAGCTCAAGGAAATCTCCTACATCCACGCCGAGGCCTACCCGGCCGGCGAGCTCAAGCACGGCCCGCTGGCGCTGGTCGACGAAGACATGCCGGTGGTGGTGATCGCGCCCAACGACGCGCTGCTGGAAAAGGTGAAGTCCAACATCCAGGAAGTGCGCGCGCGCGGCGGCGAGATGTTCGTGTTCACCGATGCCGACAGCAACTTCAGCGAGAGCGAGGGCGTGCACGTGATCCGCACCCCGCGCCACGTCGGCGTGCTGTCGCCAATCGTGCATACCATCCCGGTGCAGTTGCTGGCGTACCACACCGCATTGGCGCGCGGCACCGATGTCGACAAGCCGCGCAACCTGGCGAAGTCGGTCACCGTGGAATAGCGTGCAACGGGGGGCTACCCCCGTTCGAAATTGCCCGGCCCGGGTGCTATCTCTTCCAGTCGGGTGATCGGCGTCGCGGACGCGCAATCGGCGCTGCCCGCAAGCATGCGACTGGCCATGCTGCCTGCCCGCAAGAGGGCGGCAGGTTCCCGTATCGACGAATTGCGGCATCGCCTCCTGTCGGGTTCCGGCGCCGGCCAGCGCTGGGGCCTTGGCCACGCCTGCCCGATCCGCTCGCCCGGTGCCGGCCAATAGGCTCAAGGTCCCATTTCGGCCTCGATGCCACGGGTCTAGCCTCGTTCACCGTAGCGCCGGATTTCGCCGGCGCGCGGTAGCGCTACGTCAGGCGCGTGCAACCGTACGCCCGCCCAAGGCCATCGGACAACGAGGAGAGACCATGAGGATGTCACTAGGAATGCCACGCCGCACCCTGCTGTTGTCGGCACTCTTGCTGGGCATGGCGGGACCGCTGGCGGCACAGGATGCCGGCACCACGCCCCAGCCCGCGACGCCCGCCGTGTCGGACCGGTTCGTCTCGCCCGCGGCACAGGCCGTGCTTGATCGCATGA
>DATMVT010000353.1:0-4061 GCA_035562895.1 Patescibacteria group bacterium
GAAGCGCGAAGTGTTGTCCGGTCGATCCTCGATCGGCCCGGCGAGCACCTTGAGATCGTAGACGCCGGCCGCGCCCTCGCCCGCGATCGCCGCCGCGTCGTCGGCGCCTTTCGCGCGCCGTGCCGCCTCGGCATTGCTCGATACCGGCACGCGCTCGGCATTCGGCAGGTGCTGGCGCAGCCAGTTGCGCGTCTGCCCGAGCGATTGAGGATGCGAGAACACGCGCTCGATGCGCGCGAGATCGTCCTGCTTCGCCAACAGGTACTGATGGATCGGCAGTTCGACTTCGCCGCAGATCTTCAGCGGCGATGTCAGGAACATGTCGTGGGTCGGATGCACCGAGCCTTCGGTCGAATTCTCGACCGGCACGACGCCGAAATCGGCATGACCGGCTTCGACTTCCATGAACACTTCTTCGATCGTGCCGAGCGGCAGTCCGTGGATCGAGTGGCCGAAATGCTTGTGCACGGCGAGCTGGGAGAACGTGCCCTCCGGACCCAGGAACGCGATCTTCAAGGGCTCCTGCTGCGCGAGGCAGGCGGACATGATTTCGCGGAACAGTCGCACCATTTCCTCGTTCGACAGCGGCCCCTGGTTGCGCGCAATCACCATGCGCAACACCTGAGCCTCGCGTTCCGGCCGGTAATAGTCGACGGCCGCCTTCAGCGGCCCCTTGGCCTGCCCGACCTGACGCGCGAAGTTGGCGCGTTCGGCGATCAGTTGCTGGATCGCGGTGTCGATCGCGTCGATGCGCGCCCGCACCTCGGACAGATTCGGTCTGGGCGCGCCATCGCTCATGCGATGACCCGCACCGACAGCACGCCGTCGATCGCGCGCAGGTGCTCGACGACATCCGGTCCGACATCGTTGTCGACGTCGACCAGGTTGTAGGCATGGTCGCCACGCGAGGCATTGTGCATCTGCGCGATGTTGATGCCGGCTGCTCCGAGCGTCGCCGACAACTGGCCGATCATGTTCGGCTTGTTCGCGTTGGCGACGCAGATGCGCGCCTTGCCGGCGCGATGCATGCGCGTGGTCGGGAAGTTCACGCTGTTCACGACATTGCCGTGTTCCAGGAATTCTCGGAGCTGGTCGACCACCATCAACGCGCAGTTCTCCTCGGCTTCCTCGGTCGATGCGCCGAGATGCGGCAGGCCGATCACGCGCGGATTGCCTTGATAGTCCGGTTTCGGGAAATCGGTGACGTAGCGGCCGATGCGGCCATCGGCCAGACCGGCCTTGATCGCATCGTGCGCGAGGATCCCGTCGCGCGAGAAATTCAGCAGCACCACGCCCGGCTTCACCGCGTCAAGCGAAGCCAGCGAAAACGAACCGCGCGTGGCGTCGTTCAGCGGCACGTGGAAGCTGACGAAGTCCGAAGCCGCGTAGACCTCGTTCATCGAACCGGCCTTGATCACGTCGGACGACAAGGCCCATGCGCCCTCGACGGTCATGTGCGGATCGAAACCGATGACGCGCATGCCGAGCGCACGCGCCGCATTCGCGACACGCACGCCGATGGCGCCGAGTCCGATCACGCCGAGCGTCCGGCCGATCAACTCCGACCCGACAAAGCGCTTCTTCTCCTTCTCCATCAGCTCTTCGCCACCCTCGGCAGGCAGCGACGCCGAAAACGCGAGCGCGTCGGCGATGTTTCGCGCCGACAACAGCATGCCCGCGAGCACCAGCTCCTTCACCGCATTGGCATTCGCCCCCGGGGCATTGAATACCGGCACGCCGCGCTTCGACATCGCCGTCACCGGGATGTTGTTCGTGCCCGCGCCGGCGCGCGCGATCGCGAGCACGGAGGCCGGAATGTCGAGTGTGTGCATGTCGGCCGAGCGGACCAGCACGGCATCGGCACCGGCGAGTTCGTCAACGATCCGGTAACGCTCGGCCGGCAAGCGCTTCAGGCCATTCTGCGAAATGTTGTTCAGGGTCTTGATCGTGTACATGGCCATTCCTCAACCATTCTGCCGCGCGAATTCGCGCATGAACGAAATCAGGGCATCGACGCCCGCCATCGGCATGGCGTTGTAGATGCTCGCGCGCATGCCACCGACCGAGCGATGGCCCTTCAGCGCCATCAGGCCGGCGGCTTCGCTCTGCTTCAGGAAGGCATCGTCCAGCGCCTCGTCGGCGAGACGGAACGGCACATTCATGCGCGAGCGTGCAGCCGGATCGATCGGGTTGGTGTAGAAGCCCGATGCATCGATGTAGTCGTAGAGCTTCTTCGCCTTCTCGTCGTTGCGGCGTCCCATTTCGACCAGCCCACCTTCGCGTTGCAGCCACTGGAAGGTCAGTCCGGCGAGGTACCAGCCGAAGGTGTTCGGCGTGTTCAGCATCGATCCTTCCTTGGCATGCGCGGCATAATTGAAAATGCCGGCGATGTTGGCCGGGCATCGCGCCAGCAAGTCATCGCGCACGATCAGCACGACCAGGCCCGACGCACCGATGTTCTTTTGCGCGCCGGCATAGATCAGGCCGAACTTCGACACGTCCAGCGATTTCGACAGGATGTTCGACGACATGTCGGCAAACAGCGGCCGGTCGCCGACGTCGGGAATGTCGTGGAATTCGACGCCCTGAATGGTCTCGTTCGGCGTGTAATGCACGTAGGCGGCGTTCGCGTCGAGCTGCCACGCCGAGCGTGCCGGGAGCTTGAAGAACTGGTCGGCCTCAGAGGTCGCGGCGATGCGGACGCCGGTGTACGGCTTCGCTTCCTTCGAGGCCTTCTGTCCCCACTGGCCGGTGACGATGTAGTCGGCGCTGGCGCCGGCGGCGAAATTCATCGGGATCTGCGCGAAATGCTGGGTCGCGCCACCCTGGAGGAACAGCACCTTGTAGTTCGCGGGAATCGCCATCAGCGCGCGCAGGTCGGATTCGGCCTGCTCCGCGAGCTGGATGAAATGTTTGCCGCGATGGCTGATCTCCATCACCGAGGCGCGTGCGCTCGACCATTCGAGCATCTCGTCGCGGGCTTGCGTCAGCACGGGTTCCGGAATGGCTCCGGGGCCGGATGAGAAGTTGTAGGCACGGCTCACAAACACTCCTTTGCGCGACTGTTGAAGGCCGCGGCTGTCGATGGGGAACCTGTGGCGCAGCTTGCCCGGTGAAAAGCACGTGCAAATGCGCGGACCGCTCGAACCTACCAGCGAAACTTGGGGCAATAAACCAAGCGGCGGCATTGACGACGCATGCACGCGTCGCTGTCAGGATTTCCGCATTCTTCGGGTCTTGTCCGACAGAGGATCCACCATGCGCCAACGATTGTTCGATGTCATTCCCGCCTCCGAGATCACGCCGGAGCCGTTCTACCTGCAGCGGCGCAGCCTGATGCAAGGCGTCGTCGCGGGTCTCGCGACCGCGCTGGTCGGCTGCGACAGCCGGGCCGAGGCACGCGCCGAGGACGTTGCGACTGCACTGATGCCCACGCGGATTCCCGACCTGAAGACCTGGCCGGACAGCAGCAAGGAAGCGCTGACCAGTTATCGCGACGTCACCGAGTACAACAACTTTTACGAGTTCGGCACCGGCAAGGGTGATCCGTCCGCGAATTCCGCCCGTTTCAAGGCAAGGCCGTGGACGCTGGAGATTTCGGGCGAAGCCGAAGTCACCGGTCGATTCGATCTCGACGACCTGCTCAAGGGACTTGCCATCGAGGAGCGCATCTATCGACTCCGTTGCGTCGAAGCCTGGTCGATGGTCGTGCCCTGGAACGGCTTCCCGTTGGCGACGCTGCTGAAGCGATTCAAACCGACATCCAGGGCCAAGCACGTCCGTTTCGAAACCATCCAGCGCCCGTCCGAAATGCCCGGGCAACGCAGCGCGATCATCGACTGGCCTTACGAGGAAGGCCTGCGCATCGATGAGGCCATGCATCCACTGACCCTGCTCGCGGTCGGGGTCTACGGACGCTGGTTGCCCAATCAGAATGGCGCGCCGTTGCGACTCGTCGTGCCCTGGAAATACGGCTTCAAGAGCATCAAGTCGATCGTTCGCATCCACTTCAGCGAAGCCCGGCCGCGCACCAGCTGGAGCGACATGGCGCCGGACGAATA
>DATMVT010000354.1:0-6416 GCA_035562895.1 Patescibacteria group bacterium
ATAGGCGAAGCCCAGCACCAGAAGCAGCAAGAACATGCCCATCTCGATGAGCCCGATCAGGCCGATGTCGCGGAACACCACGGCCCACGGAAAGATGAACGCGATTTCAAGGTCGAACACGATGAACAGGATCGCCATCAGGTAATAGCGGACGTCGAACTTCATGCGCGCATCTTCGAAGGCCAGAAAGCCGCACTCGTAGGGTGCAAGCTTGTCATCGCTCGGTTTGCTTGGCCCGATCACGGTGCCGATGACGAGCAAGGCGATCGCGATGATCGTCGCTAGTCCGATGAACAGCAGTACGGGCAGGTATTCGGACAGTTCCATGCGAGGTCCCGCTTCTTCGTGCGTCTTGCTGCAAAAAAGAAAGCCGCGATGCGGCTTCTTTTTCGGTGTTTGGTGCCCAAGGGGGGACTCGAACCCCCACGACTATCGTCGCTACCACCTCAAGGTAGTGCGTCTACCAATTCCGCCACCTGGGCAAGTTGCTCATTCTAGCTGGTGGAGCCCTTCAGTTAGAAGTCTCCGGCTGGGTTGAATCTTTCGTTTTGCCGTCTTTCGGCGCTTCGACTTCGGTCGCGGCGGCAGGCGCCGACGCGTTGGCGTCGGTGGCCTCCGGAACCTCGCTCGTCTGGACCGGTGCCGCGGGAACATCACCATTCGGCGCGGGCGCAATCGCCGCCCCCTCGACCGGGACCTCGGCTCCAGCCATCACGCCGAGGTCGGTCGTGGTGCCCGGGGCCTTCGAGTTGTGGCTGATGTAGACGCCCATGCCGATGCTGAGAGCGAAAAACAGCACCGCCAGCCACTTCGTCGAATTGCTAAGGAAATTCGCGGATCCGCGCGAACCGAACACCGTGGCCGAAGCACCGCCGCCGAAGCCAGAACCGGCTTGTGCGCCGGAACCGCGCTGCAGCAGGATCAGGCCAATCATCGCAAGCGCGACGATGACGTAAAGCGCCAGCATGATCTTGAGACCGAGTTCGAAGCTCATTTCACTATCCAGAATGCGTTTCAGTGGGCTGCGGCACGAATGATCGCGACGAAATCGTCGGCGATCAGCGACGCGCCGCCGATCAATCCGCCGTCGATATCCGACTGTGCAAACAGCGTCGCCGCATTGTTCGGCTTGACGCTGCCGCCATACAGGATGCGCAGCGAGCCAGCGATATTAGCAGATTCTCTTGCGACCACGCCACGCAGCAGGGCGTGGACCGCTTGGGCCTGTTCAGGCGAGGCGGTTCGGCCGGTACCGATCGCCCAGACCGGCTCGTAGGCCAGCACGGCGTTCGCGAAGGCATCCACCCCTGCAGCGTCGATCACTGCCCGCAGCTGCGACGACACCACCGCGTCGGTCTCGCCGGCATCGCGTTGCGCCAGCGTTTCGCCGACGCAGAGGATCGGAGTCAGGCCGACCGCCTGCGCAGCGATGAATTTTGCCGCGACCAGTGCATCCGATTCAGCGTGATACTGGCGCCGCTCGGAATGACCGAGGATCACATGGCGGCAGCCGACTTCGCGCAGCATGCCCGGCGCCACCTCGCCGGTAAATGCACCGCTGGTGTGCGCACTCGCGTCCTGCGCGCCGACCGCCAGCGTCTTCGCCAACGCAAGCGCGCCATGCAGATACGGATACGGCGGCATCACCGCAACGTCGACCTTCGGAAACGGGCCAGCAGCCTCGATCGCGACGATCAACTCGCGCGTCATCGCAAGGCTGCCGTGCATCTTCCAGTTGCCAGCGATCAGCGGTCGGCGCATGTCGGGTTTCCACTCTGAAGGGCGCGCAGGATAGTCTCCGCCCTCCCCTGCGGCAATTGATCTTGCTCATGACCCAAGCATTCGAATGGCGCGGACAACGCGCCCTGATCACTGGCGCCTCGGCCGGCATCGGCCAGACCTATGCAGAAATGGCCGCGGCCCGCGGCTGCCACCTGGTATTGACCGCGCGCCGCGTCGATCGACTGGAGACGTTGGCCGCGACACTGCGCGAGAAGCACGGCGTCGAGGTCGACTGCATCGCCGCCGACCTGGCCGATCCGGCCGCCGTCGAAACGCTGTGCGCCACGCTGGCAGAACGCGGTCTCGCCATCGACGTGCTCGTCAACAACGCCGGATTCGGCGTGCCAGGCGCCTATCATCAGACTGATTGGGCGACGCAAGCGCGCTTCCTGCAAGTCATGGTGAACGCTCCGACCGAACTCGCGCATCGCCTGCTGCCCGGCATGCGCGAACGCCGACGCGGCGCGATCATCAATGTCGCGTCGTTGGCCGGACTGGTGCCAGGCTCCGCCGGAAGCACGCTGTATGGCGGCTCGAAAGCCATGCTGATCAAGTTCTCGCAATCGCTGTCGCTGGAAACCCAGGCCCGCGGCATCCGCGTGCAAGCGCTCTGCCCCGGTTTCACCTACTCGGAATTCCACGACGTCACCGGCGCACGTGCACTGGTCAGCCAGATGCCGAACTACCTGTGGATGAGCGCCGCGAGCGTCGTGCAAGCCTCGTTCGACGCGCTCGATCGCGATCGCGTCATCTGCGTGCCGGGTCGCGTCAATCGCCTGATGAAATTCATCGCCAAGCACCTGCCCGACCAGGCCGCGTTGCGCCTGGTCGGCCGCCGCTCGAAACAGTTCCGACAGTTCGACTGATGTTCAGACCAGCTTGATCTCGCGCAGGCGTTCCATCAGGTAGTCGTGCGACGTGATCGGCGTCGGGTAGCGGTTCGGATTGTCGGCGCTGACGCAGTTCGGCAGCACGTCGATCAGGAAATCCGGGTTCGGATGCAGGAAGAACGGCACCGAGAAGCGTGGCTGGCGCGCGGCGTCGCCGGGCGGGTTGACGACGCGATGCGTGGTCGACGGATAGACGTGGTTGGTCAGGCGCTGCAGCATGTCGCCGATGTTGACGACGATGGTGTCGCCTTCGGTGGTGATCGGCAGCCAGTCACCCTCGCGCGTGAGCACTTCCAGGCCGGCCGCGCTTGCACCGACGAGCAGCGTGATGAAGTTGATGTCCTCGTGCGCACCGGCGCGCACGTTCGGCACGTCCGGCGCGGTGATCGGCGGATAGTGGATCGGGCGCAGGATGCTGTTGCCGAAATCGATCTTGTCGTCGAAGAATTTCTCCGGCAGGTCGATATGCAGGGCCAACGCACGCAGCACCCGCACACCGAGTTGATCGAGTGCGGTGTAAAGCGCGTAACCGGCCTCGTGGAAATCGGCGACTTCGGCCGGCCAAAGATTCGCCGGCATCACGTCGGCGTATTTCGAATCGCGCGGGATCTCGCGACCGACGTGCCAGAACTCCTTGAGGTCCGGGAACTTGGAATCCTTCGCGGTTTCGACCATGAAGCCGGTATAGCCACGAGCGCCGCCGCCGCCGGGCACGTGATAACGCTTCTTCACGACTTCGGGCAATGCGAAGAATGCCTTGAACGCGGCATAGGCGCGATCGACCAGTTGCGGCGAGATGCCATGGCCGCTGATGCCGCAAAAGCCGTATTCGCGATAGGCCGCGCCGATGTCGCGCACGAAGGCGTCGCGGTCGGTGTCATAGCGGCGGATGTCGAGGGTCGGGACATGATTCTGGGTCATGGCGGGCTTCCGTTGGCGACGCTGCCGGTGCAGCGTCTGGCGATGGGTATCGTGGATTCAGGTCGCGGATGATACGGCGGCCGCGACCTTCTGTGCGACGCGCTGCACGAGCGCGACGTCATCGGCTTCGACGGTGACACGGATCAGCGGTTCGGTGCCGGAGGCCCGCAGCACCAGCCGGCCACGCCCGGCCAAGACCTGCTCGGCCTCGTCGCGGGCGGCTCGCACGTCGGCATGTTCCAGCGGTTTCGCCCCCTGGACATAGCGAACGTTGATGGTCTGCTGCGGAAAGCGTGGCATCGCCAGACGCCACTCGGCGGCACTGCGTGCGCTCGTCGACAGCGCATGCAACACCTGCAGCGCGGCGATCATGGCATCGCCGGTACCGGCCCGATCCAGACACAAGACATGGCCGGAGGCTTCGCCGCCGAGCACGCCACCGCTCTCGTGAAGGCGCTGGTGCACGTAGCGGTCGCCGACGTTGGCGCGCGAGAAGCCGATGCCCTGCCCGGCCAGCCTGAGCTCCAGCGCCATGTTCGTCATGAGCGTGCCGACCACCGGACCTCGCAAGCGGCCACTGCGCTGCCAATCACTCGCAAGAATGTGCAGCAGATCGTCGCCGTCGAGCAATTCACCGGTCGCATCGACGAACATCAAGCGATCGCCATCCCCATCGAAGGCGATGCCGAGATCGGCGCCTTGCGCCCGCACTTCCGCCTGCAGCGCCGCAGGTTCGGTCGAACCGACCCCGCGGTTGATGTTGAGTCCATCCGGCTCGTCGCCGATGGCGGTGACCGACGCGCCCAATTGCGAGAACAGCCGTGGTGCGAGTTTGTAGGTCGCGCCATGCGCGCAGTCGAGCACGATGCGCAGGCCGTCGAGCCGGAAGCCGTTTGGCACGGTGGATGCGACGAAGCCGAGGTAACGATCGTCGGCATCGCTCATGCGTGCGGCGCGACCCAGGCGTGATGGATCGACCGTCACGATCTCGTCGGTCAATGCCGCTTCGATCGCGAGTTCGACGTCGTCGCCCAGTTTTTCGCCCTTGCCGGAGAAGAACTTGAAACCGTTGTCGTGGTGCGGATTGTGCGACGCGCTGATGACGATGCCGGCGCACGCACCGATGGCCTGGGTGAGATACGCGACACCGGGCGTCGGCATCGGACCCAGCAAGCGCACGTCGGCGCCGGCAGAGATCAGGCCGGCCTCCAAGGCCGATTCGAGCATGTAACCGGAACGGCGCGTGTCCTTGCCGATGACGACCACGCCACCTTCCGACTTCGCGAGCACACGACCCGCGGCGTACCCCAGTCGCAACGCAAACTCGGCGGTGATCGGCGTCGTACCGACATGACCGCGAATGCCGTCGGTACCGAACCAGGTCTTCATGCTCATCGGTGATCTTCCATCAAGCGTCGGCGAAAGCATAAGCCAGTGTGACGCGCAGATCATCGCTGTCCAGCATCGTTTGCAGCAGACGTTCGATGCCGAGCGCCACGCCGGCGCAGTCCGGCAAGCACGGCAGGGCAGCGACCAGTCGCCGGTCCATGGCAACCTCCGGTCGAGCGCGCAAGCGTCGCCGGACGACATCGGCCTCGAATCGGCGCCGTTGCTCCTTGGCGTCATTCAACTCGTGGTAGCCATTTGCGAGCTCACGACCACCGAGATAACACTCGAAGCGTTCGGCGACCGCGATGTCATCGCGAAAAACGACCCGCGCCAACGCGCACTGCGTCGCGGGGAAATCGTGCACGATCAGGGCGAGATCTTTCGGCAACGCGGGCTGCAATCGATGCGTGATCAGCAGATCCAGCCAGTCGTCGCGCCCGAGGCCGTCACCATCGATGCGCACGTCACCCAGCGCGTTGCGCAGTTCGGATTCGGACGCAAGGAACGGATCGAGATCGAGTCGATCGCGGAACCAGTCGCGATACGCCATGGTGCGGCGTTCGATCGCACGTCCGACGAGCGCCATCGCCGTCTCGACCAGGGCCAGCACTTCCTCGGCCAGCGCGCGATGGTCGATGCCGACGCGATACCACTCCAGCATCGTGAACTCGGGATTGTGGGTGCGCCCGGCCTCGCCATTGCGAAACACGCGGCCAAGTTCGTAGCAGTCGCCCAGACCTTCAGCGAGCAGGCGCTTCAACGGGAACTCCGGCGAGGTGCGCAGCCAGCGTTGGCGCGCGCCGGCATCGACATGGCCATCGAAGGTGGTGACGAAACTCTCGATGTTCGGATCGGTATTTCCGGCCGCCGACAACATCGGCGTTTCCACTTCCAGCACGCCGCGTGCCCTGAAGAACGCACGGATTGCCGCGTAGAGGTCGGCGCGCAAATGCAGCGCTTTCCGTCGTTCCGGCGTCATCGTCAAGCACCGTGTTCGGCGAACAGGGCAAGCAAGGCGGCTTCGTCCAGTACCGGAATGCCGAGCTTTTGCGCCTTGTCGAGCTTGCTTCCGGCCTCGCTGCCGGCGACGACGAACTTTGTCTTCGCCGTCACGCTGCCCGAGACCTTGGCACCGAGCGCTTCGAGCTTCTCCTTGGCCGCATCGCGGGTCAGCGAATTCAACGTGCCGGTCAACACCACGGTCTGGCCAAGCAACGGACCAGCTGCCGCCAGCGGTTCGCCCTCTTCCCAGACCACGCCGCGCGCGCGCAGCAGGTCGATGACTTCACGCTGATGAGGCGCCGCGAAGAATGCCGCGATCCGTGCGGCGACCACCGGGCCGACATCCGGAGCCGTCATCAGGTCGGCTTCGCTTGCCGAGGCAATCCGCTCGAGCGCGCCAAAATGTCGCGCCAGGGTTTTCGCGGTGGATTC
>DATMVT010000355.1:0-42389 GCA_035562895.1 Patescibacteria group bacterium
ACTTCGCGGTGACCAAGTCGAATGGCGTCGATCAGTTGATCGAGGGCCAGACCACGATCTACACGATCGTCGTGACCAACAACGGCAACGTGTCGGGGAGCGCTTTCGTGGCCGACAGCCTGGTACCGGGACTGGCCTCGATGAGCTGGACCTGCAACGGCACCGGCTGTGCCGCCGCGAGCGGCAGCGGCAACATCGCCGAGACCATCACGTTGGCGGCGGGTGCGTCGATCACGTTCACGGTGACCGCCGTGGTCGATGGCGCGGACGGTTCGACGGTCGAGAACTTCGCCTCGGCCGAGGCACTGTCGCCGCCCGAGTCGGGCACCAACGCCGACAACAGCGCCACCGACAGTGACCCGATCGTCGCCGACGGCGTGTTCAGCGATGGCTTCGAGACCTTCGTGCCCTAGCCCGTCCTTCCGATCCGTCGATGCAAGCGCCCCGCTTCGGCGGGGCGTCTTGTTTTCAAGGGGCGCAAGAGGCTTTCAGCGCTTGCGCCGAAGCGGCAGACTCGACATCGACACGACCACGGAGTCCGCCATGCCCAAGACCGCCCTGATTCCTGTCGCGAACGGCAGCGAGGACATCGAAGCCGTCACCCTGATCGACGTGCTGCGTCGTGCCGGTGTCGTCGTCACCGTGGCCAGTGTCGGCGCGTCGCGCGACGTCGTGCTCGCGCACGGCACGCATCTGGTCGCCGACCGCCTGCATAGCGACGTCGCGGATCGCCGATACGACCTGATCGTCCTGCCGGGTGGCATGCCGGGCGCGGAACACTTGCGCGACACGCCGGCCCTGATCGCGCAACTGCGGACACAAGATTCACGCGCAGCGTTGTTCGGCGCGATCTGTGCGGCGCCGGGCGTCGTGCTCGGCACGCACGGGCTCATCGGAACGCGTCGGGCCACCGCCTATCCGGGCTTCGAGTCGATGTTGCCGGCGGGCAGCTTCGTCGATCAACGCGTCGTGCGTGACGGCCATCTGCTGACCAGTCGTGGTCCAGGCACCGCGCTCGAGTTCGCGCTCGCCCTGGTCGATGCGCTGGGCATGCCCGAGAAGGCCGAGCAACTCGCCGTCGGCATGCTGGTCCATCGTTAGCGCATGAAAAAACCGCGGCCCTTGCGGACCGCGGTTTCGGGTACGACGCCGTGACGAATCAGCGCGCCGCGTTGCTGTTCATCGTGCTGTTGCGGCCGCTGTCGCTGACCTGGGCCGGATCACGCATGCCGCTGGTGTGGCACCAGCCGGTCTTGTGGCCCTGGTTCACGGCGCCGCTGAGCTGGCCCTTGGCCTGTTCCGTGGTGCCGTCTTCCGGATCGTTGAGCAACAGGTCGGTGGCCATGTTGCAGTAATCGTTCGTGTACCAGTTGGTGAGCTTGAACGAGGTCGTGTAGTAGTTCACCTTGGCGCGACGCGAGCTCGGAATGCCGGCCAGCCAGGTCGATGCACCGCTGTAGGTGAGGTTGGCATTGGTGCCGCAGCCGACACCGAAGACCGAACCCAGCACGGCCGCGTTGCCGGCCAGCGCGGTGCCCTGGTAGGGCGTGCCGACCGACTGGATCAGGCGCGAACCGGTGGCGTTGTCGAGACCCGACCAGTAGTAGGTGTACAGGTGCAGCGACGCGGCGCCGCCCTGGCTGTGGGCAACGACGCCGAACGAATTCCAGGTCGAACCGAAGGTCTTGATCAGGTTCGCGAACTGGTCATGCGTGCGGTTCTTGTTGAAGTCCTTGAACACCGACGCGGTACCGAACTGATAGGCGACCGGGCCCCAGGCATCACCCGAGCAATAGCCATGCACCAGCAGCAGGCGCTTGCCCACGCCCTTGGCCAGCATGAGGTCGGCAGGACGCGGACCCTGCAGCATCTCGTCGTCGATCGCGACGCGGCGATCGAACGCGGCCTTCGGCAACGCGCCGAGATCGACCGGCAGTTCGGCGATCTTTGCCAGCGGAATGAAATGGTTCGGATCCTCGATGCGCAGGTTGCGCAGCGTGAACGGACCGACCGCCTGCGCCTTGGCGATCCAGCGAGCATCCAGCGACAAGGGCAGACGACCGCTTTCGATCTGGCTCATGCCGCCGATCCAGGCCACCGGCACGGCGCGCTTGCCGTCGCGGCTCGTGCCCCAGACTTCAGCGATCACGCGATAGTGGTCGGTGCTGGCCTTGGCCGTGCTGACTTCGAGGTCGAGGGCGATGCGGCGATCCGACACGGCCTTGCCGAACACCATCGCCTGGCGCACCGACAATTCATCGGCGATCACCGGCAGCGCGAATTCGGCGCTGCGCACGAAGCCCTTGCCGTCGGCGGTGCGACCGCTCGCGATCACCTGGGCGCTGTGTTCGCCGGCGCGCAGCGCCGCGAAGTCGGCACCGAAGAGGCCATCCAGCGCCTTGCCGTCGCCATGCAGACCATCGTCGAACATCGGGTATTCGACGACGCCGTCCGGACTGCGCACACGCAGCTTCGCGTCGGCGATCTGCGGTGCACTGTCGCTGCCTTCTTCGTCATAGACCGAGGCGACGAAGCCGAGGCGCTTGCCGACCTGCTGGTTGAAACTCGTCTGATGGGCCATCAGGCGCGTTTTGCCGGCGCCTTCGACGAGCACGAATCCTTCACCGGCGGCATCGCCCTCGACCGACAAGGTCCAGTCGCCCGGGATCATCGCCTTGAAGCCGTAGCGCACGGCCGGGAAGCTCTGGCCTTCGAGCGCGAAATTCGTGCGATCCAGTTCCTGCGCCAGGTCGCGCACCGACTTGGCGTGGCCGCCCATCGGGTCGCGCAGGGCGAGATCCCACTGCGCTTTGGCGCCGGAGAAGCTCAGCAGCCGCAGTGCTTCGCCTTCCACCGGCAGCGTCGATTGCCAGCCGAATCGGCCGTTGGCCTGCTTGTCGAGGCGCACCGGCAGCAGCGCACTCTTCGAATGCACCGCCGTATGCGCGGGTTCGACCGCAGCCATGTCGGCGAATTCGGAGGGCGCGCCAGCGAGTTGCTTGGTCGCGAGTTGCGCGGCCGACACCGAAGCGAACGGGACTGCGGCAGCAGCAAGAGACAACAGGAAACCGGTGCGACGTTTGCTCACGAAACCCTCCCAGATTTGTGCGCACGCAAGCGGGGTTGCGCGAACGGCATGGTGTGTGTTGGATGCGCCGAAACGAGTCCCCGCAGACTTGAGCCCCTGTGCCCAAGTGTGGCGCGGTGTGAAGTGTGCACTAGTTCTCGTTTTGCGCACGCTGCACTGCGTCAAACGTTTGTTTGAGCCGCAATGTCACATCGTGACGCAGGTCGCGGAATCCGCCCGTTCACCATCGATGTCGTCGCATGCGGTGCTTGAAACAGGCCTCCGCGCCCGCAATCTCCGACCATCTCGCGGCGTGGCCGCATCCGATCTCGGGGAATTCCCATGCGCATGGACAAACTCACGTCGCGGTTCCAGCAGGCCCTGCAGGACGCCCAGTCGCTCGCCGTCGGCCGCGACCACAACATGATCGAACCGGTGCACGTGCTCTCGGCGCTGATCGAGCAGCAGGGCGGTTCGGTCCGCCCGCTGTTGACCAAAACCGGCGCCAATGTGCCGGTGATCCGCCAGCGCCTTGCGGCCATGCTCGATGCCTTGCCGAAGGTGAAGGGACAGGAGGGCAACGTCAGCATCGGCAACGACCTGACGCGTCTGCTCAACCTCACCGACAAGCTCGCTCAGGAGCGCGGTGACCAGTTCATCGCCAGCGAACTGTTCGTGCTCGCCGTCTCCGACGACAAGGGCGAAATCGGCCAGTTGCTGCGCAACCACGGCGCGACCAAGGCGTTGCTGGCCACGGCCATCGACCAGTTGCGTGGCGGCGAAGCGGTGCAGGACGCGAATGCCGAGGAACATCGGCAGGCGCTCGACAAGTACACCATCGACTTCACCAAGCGTGCCGAAGACGCCAAGCTCGATCCGGTCATCGGACGGGACGAGGAGATCCGCCGCGTCATCCAGGTGTTGCAGCGTCGCACCAAGAACAATCCAGTGCTGATCGGCGAACCGGGCGTCGGCAAGACCGCGATCGTCGAAGGACTCGCGCAGCGCATCATCCACGACGAAGTGCCGGAGGGCCTGAAGGGCAAGCGCCTGCTTTCGCTCGACATGGGCGCGCTGATCGCCGGCGCGAAGTTCCGCGGCGAGTTCGAAGAGCGCCTGAAGGCGGTGCTGAACGACCTCGCCAAACAGGAAGGCAACGTCATCCTGTTCATCGACGAGTTGCACACCATGGTCGGCGCCGGCAAGGCCGAAGGTTCGATGGATGCCGGCAACATGCTCAAGCCGGCACTCGCCCGCGGCGAGCTGCACTGCATCGGCGCGACCACGCTCGACGAGTACCGCAAGTACGTCGAGAAGGATGCCGCGCTCGAACGCCGCTTCCAGAAGGTGTTCGTCGGCGAGCCGTCGGTCGAGGACACGATCGCGATCCTGCGCGGGCTCAAGGAAAAGTACGCCGTGCATCATGGCGTCGAGATCACCGACCCGGCGATCATCGCGGCGGCGACGCTGTCGCATCGCTACATCGCCGATCGTCAGTTGCCGGACAAGGCCATCGACCTGATGGACGAAGCGGCGTCGCGCATCCGCATGGAGATCGATTCCAAGCCGGAGGAAATGGATCGCCTCGAACGTCGCCTGATCCAGCTCAAGATCCAGCGCGAAGCGCTGAAGAAGGAAAAGGACGCCGAAACGAAGCAGCGCCTTGCCGATCTCGAAGTCGAGATCGACAAGCTCGAGCGTGCGTTCTCCGATCTGGAGGAAATCTGGAAGTCCGAGAAGGCGGCCGTGCAGGGCAGTACCAAATTGAAGGAGGACATCGAACGCACGCGCAACGAGATGGATGCGGCGATGCGTCGCGGCGACCTTGCGAAGGTCAGCGAGCTGCAATACGGCAGGTTGCCGCAGCTGGAGGCGCAGCTCGCGGCGGCGCAGGAGACCGAGCAGAAGGGCTTCAAACTGCTGCAGCAGCGCGTCACTGCGGACGAGATCGCCGAAGTGGTGTCGCGCTGGACCGGCATTCCGGTCAGCAAGATGCTCGAAGGCGAACGCGACAAGTTGCTGCGCATGGAAGCGGAACTGCATCGGCGCGTCGTCGGCCAGGACGAGGCCGTGGTCGCGGTCGCCGATGCGATCCGGCGTTCGCGTGCCGGCTTGTCCGATCCGAATCGCCCGAACGGGTCGTTCCTGTTCCTCGGCCCGACCGGCGTCGGCAAGACCGAGCTGTGCAAGGCACTGGCCGAATTCCTGTTCGATTCGACCGATGCGATGGTGCGCATCGACATGAGCGAGTTCATGGAGAAGCACAGCGTCTCGCGCCTGATCGGTGCGCCGCCGGGCTATGTCGGTTACGAGGAAGGCGGTTACCTGACCGAAGCGGTGCGCCGGCGTCCGTACAGCGTGATCCTGCTCGACGAGGTCGAGAAGGCGCACGGCGACGTGTTCAACGTGCTGCTGCAGGTCCTCGATGACGGCCGCCTGACCGACGGCCAGGGACGCACCGTCGACTTTCGCAACACCGTCATCGTGATGACCAGCAACCTCGGCTCGCAGCTGATCCAGGAATTCGCGTCTCGCAACGACTATGCCGGCATGAAGTCGGCGGTTCTGGAAGTCGTGCAGTCGCACTTCCGTCCGGAGTTCATCAATCGGCTCGACGAGCTCGTGGTGTTCCATCCGCTCGGCCGCGAACACATCCGCAGCATCGCGCGCATCCAGTCCGGTCACCTTGAAAAGCGACTGGGCGAACGCGGCATCAAGCTCGAGATCAGCGACAGCGCCCTCGACCTGCTCGGCAACGCCGGCTTCGATCCGGTCTACGGCGCACGACCGCTCAAGCGCGCGATCCAGAGCCAGCTCGAGAACCCGCTGGCGAAGCAGATCCTGCAGGGCCAGTTCGTCAGCGGTGACCGCGTCGTCGTCGACAATTTCAATGGCACGTTGCAGTTCCGGAAAGATTGATCGGAGACCTCGGCGCGTCCGGACAGCTTCCGGACGCGCTTCAAACCCGCAAACCCCGATTCCGGCATCGCCGCGTTGTACGTCTCGCAACCCCAACCCGAGGAGCGAGTCATGTACGCACGCAAGACGTTGTCGATCGCGATCACCGCCGGCCTGATGTTCGGAATCGGTGCCTGCTCGATGCAGGAGAAGTCACAGGCGAAACAGGAGGTCGGCGTCGACAAGGACGATCGTCAGTTGCTGCGCGAGCGCGCGCAACCGGCACTGGCGGACCGGTCTGCACAACGCGCCAATGCGTCGCGCGACGAGATCGACGTCGCGCACCTGGTGCCGCCGCCACCGCCGGCGCCGCCCGCACCGCCCGCACCGGCCGAAGCCAAGGCCATGCGCCATCCGCCGCCGGTGCAGCTGGCGACGATGAGCCCGATGACGCTCGAAGCGGTCGCCGTCGGCGGCGCGATGCCGCAGCCGTTGCCCGGCGACATCAACACCGAGAATTACGCCGACCACGAGGACAACGCGGTGATGCGCGTCGCCGAGCAGCCGCTCTCGACCTTCAGCATCGATGTCGACACCGGCAGCTACACGAATGTGCGACGCATGTTGAACGACGGACAGTTGCCGCCGCGCGACGCCGTTCGCGCCGAGGAATTCATCAACTACTTCGACTACGCGTACGCGCCGCCGAGCAGCCGCAAGACGCCGTTCGCCGTTCACACCGAAGTCGCGCCGGCACCGTGGAATCCCGCGCGCCAGTTGATGCTGGTCGGCATCAAGGGCTACGAGGTCGACGCCACCGAGATTCCCGCCGCGAACGTCGTGTTCCTGATCGACACCTCGGGCTCGATGGATTCTCCGGACAAGATCGGCCTGCTCAAGCAGAGCTTCATGGCGATGGTGCCGAAGCTGCGCGCACAGGATCGCATCAGCATCGTCGTCTATGCCGGCTCGGCCGGGCTGGTGCTGCCGCCGACCTCGGGCGCCGATCACGAGACCATTCTTGCCGCGTTCGATCGCTTGTCCGCCGGCGGTTCGACGAATGGCGCGGCCGGCATCGAGCTGGCGTATCAGCAAGCGAAGCGTGCGTTCATCGACGGCGGTGTCAATCGCGTGATCCTCGCGACCGATGGCGATTTCAACGTCGGTACGGTCGACATGGAGGCTTTGAAGACGATGGTCGCCGAGCAACGTCGCAGCGGCGTGTCGCTGACCACCCTCGGCTTCGGCCAGGGCAACTACAACGATGAACTGTCCGAGCAGCTCGCCGACATCGGCAACGGCAATCACGCCTACATCGACACTTTGAACGAAGGCCACAAGGTGCTGGTCGAGGAAATGAGCAGCACCCTGTTCACGATCGCCAAGGACGTGAAGATCCAGGTCGAGTTCAATCCCGCGGTGGTCAGCGAATACCGGCTGATCGGCTACGAGAACCGCATGCTGGCCCGCGAGGATTTCAACAACGATGCGGTCGACGCCGGCGAGATCGGTGCCGGCCACGACGTGACCGCGATCTACGAAGTCGTGCTGGCCGGCAGTGGTGCCGAGTCGATCGATCCGCTGCGCTATGGCGCGAGCGCGACGGCCAAGCGTTCCGGCGAGGAACTCGCTTTCGTCAAGCTGCGCTACAAGCAGCCGGACGCGGAGACGAGCACGCTGATCGAACGTCCGATCCAGCGCAGCGAGATCGCCCGGGAGGCGAGTCCGCGCCTGCAGTTTGCGGCGGCGGTGGCGGCGTTTGCCGATCGCCTGCGTGGTGGCGAACACGTGGGCGACTTCGATCTGGCACGGATCGCCGCACTGGCAAAAAGCGCACGCAACGACGATCGATTCGGCTACCAGCGCGAATTCGTCGCGCTGGTGAACCGTGCGCAAATGCTCGGCGGCGAGGCCGCGCCGGTGGCGGTGCTGGCGGAGTAGTCTTGCGTTTGGACCCTGATCCGCCCTTTGGGCACCTTCTCCCCGCGGTGCGAGGAGAAGGAAGCAAGCACGATGACGTGCAAGTTGTTCGAGAATGTTCCCTCTCCCCGCCCAACGGCGAGAGGGCAGGGTGAGGGGCGGTTCGCAGCGGGGTAGCCACGATGTCGATGCGCAGCCTGTTCGTGTTTCTGTTGTTCGCTCCGGCAGGGTTTGCCGACGAGAAGGTCGACGTGGCCAAGATCCACGGCCGCATCCAGTTCGTCACCTCGTTCCCCGACTACAAGGTCAAGGTCGTCGACAGCTTCGCCGACCTCCACGTCCAGGTCGTCGAGCACTTCCCTGACCAGCCCGGGCGTTGGCAGATGGTCGACTCGTTCCCGGACTACAAGATCCAGATCGTCGAGTCCTTCCCGGACTTCACGATCAAGTACGTCGAGCACTTCCCGGGGCCGCAATGAGCGTCAGCGGCGCACGTGGTAGTCGCCCTCGATCACCCACTTGTAGCTGGTGAGCTCCTCCAGGCCCATCGGCCCGCGCGCATGGATGCGCTGGGTCGAGACCGCGACTTCGGCGCCGAGACCGAGCTCGCCGCCATCGGTGAAGCGGGTGCTGGCGTTCCAGTAGACCGCCGCGGAATCGACGTGTTCGAGGAAGTCGCGGGCGCGGTCGGCATCCTCGGTGAGAATCCCGTCGGAGTGCCCGCTGGAATGGGCCTCGACGTGGGCCATCGCCGCCTCCGGCGAATCGACGATCTTGAGGCCGAGCACCAGCGACAGCCATTCGGTATCGAAGTCTTCCGGGCCCGCGGCCTGCACGCTTGCCCGAAACTGCGCTGCATCGCCGAGCGCGACCTCGAGCGCCGCGAGGGCGCGCGGCTCGGCACGAAAATGCACGCCGTCGGCAGCGAGGGCGCGCACGATGCCGGACAGGACGGGTCCGGCGACGGCGTGATGCACCAGCACGGTGTCGAGCGCGTTGCAGACGGTCGGCCGCTGCACCTTGGCATTGCGGATCACCGGCACGACGCGCGCAAGGTCGGCGTGTTCGTCGATGTAGAGATGACAGATGCCGATGCCGCCGGTGATCACCGGCATCCGCGCATGCTCGCGGCAGAAGGCGTGCAGGGCGGCACCGCCGCGCGGAATGATCAGGTCGACGAAGCCATCGAGCTTCAGCAGTTCCAGCACATGCGCGCGCTCGATCGACGGAATCATCGCGATGCATTCGGCCGGCAGGCCGGTGGCCAGCAGGGCGTGGCGCACGCACCCGGCCAGTGCGAGGTTGGTGCGCAGCGACTCCTTGCCGCCACGCAGGATCGCGGCATTGGCGCTCTTGATCGCGAGCGCGGCGACGTCGATGGTGACGTTCGGGCGCGACTCGTAGATCACGCCGAGCACGCCGATCGGCACGCGCCGGCGATGCAGCTTGAGGCCGTTCGACAGCGCGCGTTCGTCGAAGCGAACCGCGAGCGGATCCGGTCGGTCGATCAGCTTGAGGACGTCATCCGCGAGCGCGGCGATGCGTGGCGCATCGAGGCGAAGGCGGTCGAGCATGGCCGCATCGAGACCCGATTCGGATCCTGCCGACAGGTCGTCGGCATTGGCAGCGGCAATCGCGGGGCTGCGTTGCAGCAGTGATTCGGCCAGTGCCGCGAGCACGCCATCGCGCTGCACGCGGGTGCTCCGTTTGAGGGTCTTCCACGCGTTGCGCGTTTCGGCAGCCAGGGATTTCAGATCGATCTCGTTCACCACATCACCAGGTCGTTGCGGTGGATGAATTCGGGGCCGAAGTCGTAGCCGAGCAGGGCTGCGACGTCGGTCGAGCGCTTTCCGGCGATGCGGCGAAGTTCGGCGGCGCCGTAGTTGGCGATGCCGCGCGCGACGACGCGCCCTTCAGGGTCGTGGACCGCGACGGAATCGCCGCGATCGAAGTCGCCATCGACGAAGCGCACGCCTACGCCGAGCAGGCTCTTGCCGGAACGCAAGGCATCGACGGCGCCGGCGTCGGCGCGCACGCCGACGCCATCGCGCAGTCCCGCGAGGATGTAGCGGCTGCGCGCATCACGGGCCTGCGAGGTGGCGCCGACGCGCGTGCCGATGGCGTCGCCGCGAACGATCGCATCGAGTTGCTGCGGCAGTCGACCGTCGGCGATCACGACCTCGGCGCCATTGCGGCGGGCGATGTCCGCGGCCTTGAGCTTGGTCAGCATGCCGCCGGTGCCGAGTGCACCGCCGGCACCGCCGGCCGCCGCCCAGATCGTCTCCGGGATTTCGGCCGCGTCGATGCGCTCGATCAGGCGTGCATCCGGCGTCGTGCGCGGATTCGCGTCGAACAATCCGGTCTGGTCGGTCATCAACACCAACAGGCGCGCATCGACCAGGGAGGCCACCAGGGCCGACAACTGGTCGTTGTCGCCGACGCGGATTTCCTCGGTCGCGACGGTGTCGTTTTCGTTCACGATCGGCAACACGCCGGCCGCGAGCATGGCTTCGAACGTGTTGCGGGCATTGAGATAACGACGGCGGTCGTCGAGGTCGGCGCGCGTCAGCAGCACTTGCGCGACCGTCATGCCGTAGTGGCCGAACAGTTCGCCGTAGAGCGCCATCAGCCGTGGCTGGCCGATGGCGGCGAGCATCTGCTTGCCGACCACGACCGGATCGGCGGCCATGTCGCGCATCGCGGCACGACCCGCCGCAACCGCGCCGGAACTGACCAGCACGACCTGATGTCCGTCGGCACGCAACGCGGCGATGGCACGCGCGTAATCGATCAGACGCGGCGCATCGAGCACGCCATCGCGGGAGACCGTGGAAGAACCGAGCTTGACGACGAGGCGCATGGACCGGACCGCAGGGGAAGCCCGAGCGTAGGGCGGCGATGCTCGAGTCGGCAACCGACTGGCGCGTCGCGATAGCATCGCTGCATGCCCGGACATGACATCAAGCCCTACGACAAGCCGGCCGGCGGCTGGGATTCGCTGAAGCGCTCCTATCGGGCGCTGCGCGAGGAAGGCATCGTCGGCGCCGGCGCACGCGCGCTGCTGCGCACCAACCAGGACCACGGCTTCGACTGCCCCGGTTGCGCGTGGCCCGACCGCAATCCGAATTCGACCTTCGAGTTCTGCGAGAACGGCGTCAAGGCGGTGGCGGCCGAGGCGACGGCGAAGCGCGTCACCCGCGATTTCTTCGCGCAACACGCGGTCGCCGATCTCGCCGAATGCGATGATCTGTGGCTGGAAGCGCAGGGCCGGCTGACCGAGCCGATGCGTTACGACGCCGACACCGATCGCTATGTGCCGATCGCCTGGGACGACGCCTTCGCGATGATCGCCCGACATTTGACGGCGCTCGATTCGCCCGATCGTGCCGCGTTCTACACCTCCGGCCGGACCTCGAACGAAGCGGCCTTCCTGTACCAGCTGTTCGTGCGCGAGTTCGGCACCAACAACCTGCCGGACTGCTCGAACCTGTGCCACGAGGCCTCGGGTGTGGCGCTGACCGAACAGATCGGCAGCGGCAAGGGCTCGGTCGCGCTCGAAGACTTCGAACACGCCGACGCGATCTTCGTGTTCGGCCAGAATCCGGGCACCAATCACCCGCGCATGCTCGGCGAGCTGCGCGCGGCCGCGAAGCGCGGCTGCCGCATCGTCGTGTTCAATCCATTGCGCGAACGCGGGCTGGAACGCTTCGCGCATCCGCAGTCGCCGTCGGATCTGCTGCTCGGTACGCGGACCGAGATCGCCTCGCACTATTTTCAACCCAGCATCGGCGGCGATCTCGCGCTGCTGATCGGGCTCGCCAGGATCCTGTTCGAACGGGACGCGATCGAGCACGATTTCATCGCGCAGCATTGCGATGGCTTCGATGCAATGCGCGAGTCCGTCCTGGGCGCGAACTGGGCGGAAATCGAGCACGACAGCGGTCTGGCGCGTGCGGACATCGAGTTGGCGGCGCAAATCTACATCGACAGCAGCGCGACGATCTTTTGCTGGGGCATGGGCATCACCCAGCACCGGCGCAGCGTCGCGACCATCCAGATGCTGATGAACCTGTTGCTGCTTCGCGGCAATGTCGGCAAGCCGGGCGCCGGGCCATGCCCGGTGCGCGGGCATTCGAACGTGCAGGGCGATCGCACCATGGGCATCGACGAGAAACCCGCGTCGGCGTTCCTCGATCGCCTGGGTGCCGAATTCGAGTTCGAGCCACCGCGACAGCACGGCTTCGATGTCGTCGCGGCGATCGCGGCGATGGCGAACGGCGCGGTACGCGTGTTCTTCGCGTTGGGCGGAAATTTCGCGGCGGCCACGCCGGATACGTCGCGCACCGCCGAGGCCTTGCGTCGCTGCGACCTGACCGTGCAGGTGTCGACCAAACTCAATCGGTCGCATCTCGTGCATGGCCGCGAGGCGCTGATCCTGCCTTGCCTGGGACGCAGCGAATTCGACGAGCAGGCGGCGGGCCGGCAGGCGGTCACGGTCGAGGATTCGATGAGCATGGTGCATCTGTCCGCCGGCATCCGTGCGCCGGCGTCGGAGCGACTGTTGTCGGAACCGGCCATCGTCGCGCGACTCGCCATGGCGACCTTGTCGAAGTCGACGACGCCGTGGCGCGAACTCGTCGCGAACTACGATCGCATCCGCGAACGCATCGCGCGGGTCGTTCCGGGATTCGAGGATTTCAATGCCCGTGTTCGTCATCCCGGCGGCTTCCATCTGCCGCACCCGGCGCGTGAACGCCGCTTCCCGACGATCAGCGGGCGCGCGCTGCTGGTCGCGCATCCGTTGCGTGACGGCGCGGTCGATCCGGTCGCGCCGTTCCGCTTGATGACGGTGCGCTCCCACGATCAGTACAACACCACGGTCTACGGACTCGACGATCGCTATCGCGGCGTGCGCGGACTGCGTCGCGTCGTCTTCATCCATCGCGACGATCTGGCCATGCTGGGTTTCAGGCCCGGCGACATCGTCGACATTCACTCGAACTGGCATGACGGTGAACGCGTCGCCAACGGTTTCACCCTCGTCGAGTACGACTTGCCGCGCGGCAATCTCGCGAGCTATTTCCCTGAGACGAATGTGCTGGTGCCGCTGGACAGCGTCGCCGAACGCGCCGGCACGCCGACCTCGAAGGCGATCGCGGTGCGGTTGACGGCGAGTGCGGCCGGCACGGTCGCATCGTGAGCAAAGGTGCGCGACGCGTCGACCTGCGGCGCTTTCGCGATGGCGCATGCCGCGCCGATGTCGATGTCGTCGTCGAGGAGTGCGCGATCGCGCTGAGTTACAACGGCGTCGCCCATGCGGTGATGATGGCGACGCCGACCGATCTCGACGACTTCGCGCTCGGCTTCTCGCTGCATGAGGGCATCGTCTCTTCGCTGGACGAGTGTCGTTCGATCGACGCGACGCGACGCGATGCGGGCTGGGTGATCGACATCGCGATCCCGCAGCAGCGCTTCGATGCGCTCGCGGCCATGCAGCGGCGCCTGATCGGCAACAGTGCCTGCGGCCTGTGCGGCACCGAGTCGCTGGCGGTGGCGATGCGGCCGGCGCCAGCCGTCGATGCCGGACGAATCGCTGCGGCGGAGATCGTGGCGGCACTCGACGCACTGCCGGCGATGCAACGACTGAATGCCGCGACCGGCGGTGCCCATGTGGCGGCGTGGTGCGACGCATCCGGCATTCGCCTGCTGCGCGAGGATGTCGGGCGTCACGGCGCGTTCGACAAGCTCGGCGGCGCGCTCGCGCATGCCGGCATCGATGCCGCGGCCGGCTTCGCGATCGTCAGTTCGCGCGCCTCCCACGAACTCGTGCACAAGGCGGCGATGTCGGGCATCGGCACGCTGGTCGCGATTTCCGCACCGACCTCGGCAGCGATCGACCTGGCCATGCGGTGTGGATTGCGACTGATCGGATTTGCGCGCGACGGTGCGATGAATCTCTACACGCGCGGCTTCGAATAGGAATTCGCGCGCACCATGCCGCTGGTTGATCACGCTTCGTGCGGCTGGTCGCGGCGTGAAGGCAGGCATCACGCTTGAAAACAATCTTTCGCGTTCACGTGATCTTCCTTGACGCGATCTAGGATGCGCCGCATGTGTCGTGCCCCGAGCATGCGTGCTTGCAACGACATCCTATCGCGCCGAAGCGGCGCCACGACAGGTCATCATGCACAGCCAGAATCCAGACGATGCGGTCGCGTCGGAAGCCCGACGCGTGAAGGAAAGCGAGGCGCGCCTGCGCGCCGTCCTCGCCCATGATGCGGCGCTTCAGTTTGCCTGCCTCGGCTCGGTGGACGGGCGCGTCGTGGCCTTCGCCGGAAGCGGCGGCTTGAGTCCGCAGCGCATCGCGGCGATCAGCGGCGCTTCGTTGGGCATCAGCGAGACCTGCGCACGGGAAGCCTTTCGCAGCAAGTCCTTGTACAGCGTGGTCGTTGCGGAGCACGGCGCCGTCGTCACGGTGCGCGTGCCCAGTGCATCCGCCCGCTACGCGGTATCGCTCGGGGCAGACAGCAGCGAAACACTGGCGTTGCTGTTGCGGCGCGCGCTCGACACATCGACGGCACTGGCCGGACTTCTGCCCTAGCAGCGGGCTTGCGCGGTTCGCGGCGACGTCGTCGATGCGCGCCCGCCCCGACCATCATTCACAACGATCGACCACCACCCACACGGAGCAACATCATGGCAAAGATTTCCCTCGAATCCCTGCGCAACATCGACGGCTACATCGCATCCGCCCTCGTCGATTCGGACAGCGGCATGTTGCTCGCGGGCGATGGCACCAGCATCAACCTGGAGCTTGCGGCTGCCGGCAATACCGAAGTGCTGAGGGCGAAGCGCAAGGTGGCGAACTCGTTGGCGCTGAACGATTCGATCGAAGACATCCTCATCAACCTGACGAAGCAGTACCACCTGATTCGTCCGCTTGAATCGAACCAGAACCTGTTTCTTTACGTCGTGCTTGATCGCGGCAAGTCGAACCTGGCGATGGCGCGACATGAATTGCGCAGCTTCGAACAGAGCATCGATTTCTCCTGATCGCATGCATCGTCAGGGGCAACTGCGGGAGGCCGGCATGCGCAGCGAAATTCGTGGTGTGGCGCTCGCTTTGATGCAGAAGGAGCGCGTCGCTGCGGCGGCACGCTCGCTTTCGGCGCACGCGATCCAGGCGCGCCTGTCGGACTGGGACGGCACGCGCTGCGATCTGGTCGTCGCGAACGCGGACGATGGCTATGGGCGCCATGTCATCGAGATCGCGCGTCGTCGGGGTCTCGCCGTCGTCGCGCTGAGCGCGGACCTCGGCGCCGAATGTCGCGCACAGTCCTGCGTGGATGCGACGGCGAGCGAAGCGACATTGGCGGACGAGATGCTGCGCGGCCTTCGGCCTGACGGTCATGAAGTCGAGCCGCCGGTGCCGCAGGGTGAAAGCCGGGTCGCGCTCGGTCGCGTTGCCGCGCTCACGCCGCCAGCGTTGCTGGACGCGCTGCCGTGCAAGCTTGCACTCGACCCCGCGTGGGCGGGACAGGACGTGCTGTGCCGGCTCGACCATCGGCACGTCTATCTCTTGCCGAGCCGAGGTCGCGTGCTCACCGCCACCATGAGCGAACAACTCAGTGTCCGCGATCACCTGTGCGAGCCTGGCTGGTCGATGCGACGACTGGAGGCCGGAGAGGTCGAGCGGGCGGGTGCCGAAGTGTCGACCGGTCTCGATGCCTTTCTGTTGCGTGGCGTGCTTCGCGGCGTCGACAAGCTGCCGCTTTTTCCGCGTCGAACGTGTGTCCTGGAGGATTGGCCGGATCTCGGCAGCGCGTCCGACGTGACCGCAGCGCTCAAGGTCGCTGGCGCGTTGTCGCGCGGTGCCATCGACAGTGCCGCGCTCCCGGCGTTGGCCGACGTCGACCCGCGGCAAGTGTCCGCCTGCCTCTGGGCTTTCGCTGCGTCGGGCTTGCTGAAGCGCGCCGACGTCGGCTCGGCCGTGGTGCCCCGGGCGCCGTCCGCGGTGCCTGCTCGCGGCTTGTTCGCCAAGCTGGCTCGCCATTTCGGGCTGACACGTGTCTCCGTTTGATTTTCCCGCGCAATCCAGTCTGTTGAATCGGAGAGAGTCGTGATCAGAGATGCTGCCGCCAAGCTCGTACTCGCTGGTCCCGTCGGTGCCGGCAAGACTGCGGCGATCCGCGCGATCTCCGACGGGGAAGCGCTGTCGACCGAGATGCCGTGGTCCGACCCGGCGCAGCCCGAGAAGACGACGACCACCGTTGCGCTCGACTTCGCGAACATCCTGCTCGACGATGGAACCCCGGTTCTGGTCTACGGCCTGCCCGGCCAGGACCACTTTGCCTTCATGCGCCCGATCATTCTGGACGGTGCTGCCGGTGCGATCGTTCTGCTCGACGGTCGTGATCCCGAAGTGGCCGCGCACTGTGCGGCGTGGCTGCATTCGGTCGCCAGCATCGCACCCGATGCCGCCATCGCCGTCGGCATCACGCACACCGACCTGGTGTCGACGTTCTCGCTGGCGCCGGTGCGTGCCGCTGCGCGTTGCCTTGGACGCCCGGTGCCCGTGTTCACGCTCGACGCTCGTGACCGCGAGCAGGCGCGGCAGTTGGCGCGTGCGTTGGTGCTGGCTGCCGTCTGACCGGTTCGAACGCCGGCTTGCGGTCAGACGTGGCGGTTGAGCAACGATCCGGCCCACCGCGCTGGCAACTGAACCGATCCTCGTCTATATCCTTCCGATGGTTGCCCCGTTCCGGTGGCGCTCGGAGAAGACGATGAAACGCCTGTTGACGCTTGCGGTGAGCCTGGCCCTGGTCTCGGGTTGCGCGGTTCAGCAGACGATGTCGCCCGTTGCGGCGCCTGCCGTGGTGGCCGAAGACGCGGCATCGCGACTGGCGTCGCTTTACGCCACTTACTGGGAAGAGCAATTGCGGCGCAATCCGTTGCGGGCGACCGCGATCGGCGATGCGCGCTATCACGGCGAGTTGACGAACACGTTGACGCCGGAATTCCGCGCCGAGAGCGAGCGGCTGGATCGCGACTGGCTGGCGCGCGTGCGTGCCGTCGATGCTTCCGGTCTCGAAGGACAGGCGAAGCTCAGTCGCGACATCTTCATCGCACAGCGCGAACGTTCGATCGCGATGGCGAAGCATCCGGACTGGATGCTGGCGTTGAGCCAGCTCGGCAACCCTGCGGCGACCGTTGCCCAGCTCGGTGCCGGTTCGCGCGGCCAACCGTTCGCGACGGTCGCCGACCACGAGGCGTGGCTGAAGCGCGGCCGCGCCTTCGTGCCGATCTTCGACCAGACCATCGCCAATCTGCGCGAAGGCATCAAGGCGGGCGTGGTGCAGCCGCGCGTGGTGATCGAGAAGACGATTCCGCAATTCGACGCGCTGATCAAGGACAAGGTCGAAGACACGCTGATGTGGGGCGTGGTCGCGAAGATGCCGGCCACGTTTGCCGCTGCCGATCGCGAGCGCTTGACGGTTGCCCATCGCGAGCTGATCGGTGCGCAGCTGTTGCCCGCCTTCGTGCGCCTGCGCGACTTCCTGCGCGAAGAATACCTGCCGGCGACGCGAGCTTCGGTCGGTCTGTCGGCCTTGCCGAACGGCGCCGCCTGGTATGCCGATCTTGCGAAGCGCTACACCACGACCGACCTGACGCCGGAGCAGATCCACCAGATCGGCCTCGACGAGGTGACGCGGATCACCGCCGAATTCGAGAAGGTGAAGGCGCAGGTGGGCTTCGAGGGCGACTTGCAGGCCTACTTCAAGTTCATGAACGAGGATGCGCGTTTCGCGTTCAAGAACGAGCAGGACGTACTTGACCAGTACAACGCGCTGCGCGGTCGCATCGATCCGAACATCGCGGCGCATTTTTCATTGCTGCCCAAGGCCGGCTTCGAGGTGAAACTGGTCGAGCCGTTCCGTGCGGCGAGTGCGCCGGCGGCGTCCTACCAGGGCCCGAGCCAGGATGGCACGCGCCCCGGCGTGTTCTACGCGAATGCATTCAACCTGCCGTCGCGGCGCACCTGGGAAATCGAAAGCATCTTTCTGCACGAAGCGATTCCCGGGCATCACTTCCAGATCGCGTTGCAGCAGGAGTTGACCGGGCTGCCAGCGTTCCGTCGTTTCGGCGGCGAAACCGCCTTCGCCGAAGGCTGGGGCCTGTATGCGGAATCGCTGGGTCGCGATCTCGGCGTCTACACCGATCCGAACCAGTACTTCGGCCGCCTCGCGGCCGAGATCTGGCGTGCCAACCGACTGGTCGTCGATACCGGCCTGCACGCGAAGGGCTGGACGCGCGAACAGGCGATCGCGCAGATGCGCAACACCTCGGCGATCAGCGAAACCAATGCGACCATCGAAGTCGAGCGCTACATCGCCATGCCCGGGCAGGCGCTCGCCTACAAGATCGGCGAACTCAAGCTGCAGGAACTGCGCCGCCGCGCAGAAGCCCGGCTCGGTGACCGCTTCGATCCGCGCGAATTCCACCGCATCGTGCTCGAAGACGGGTCCTTGCCGCTCGACGTGCTTGAAGCGAAAGTGACGCGGTGGTTGGCGTCCAGGTGATCGGCGACTGAGTTCAGGGTGCCGGGTCGTACCGCGGCACCTTGCTGCAATCCGTGTTCAGCGGCCAGCACTGTTCCAGCGCTTCGTCGTTGCGCTGCATGACCCAGCAGTTCGCGAGGAATTCGCCGTCGTTCGAGGATTCGGTGACGACGGTGGACTGGAACACCCATCCCTTGTGCGAAATCGACGGGCCGACGACTTCGCCGTATTCGTTGAGCGTCGCCTGCGCCGGATCGACGCACTGCGTGCGCACGCGCTCGCGCGCGTCCTGGCTGCGCGGGTCGGCGGCCAGCACCTGGGCGGCCGAGACGCTGAAGCCGAGCGCCTGCACGGCGGTGACCGGATGCAGGTTCGTCAGTCGTGCGTGTGCGTCGCGCCAGCGTGCGATCAGGTCATCGTCGGACGTGGCGGGTATCGCCGCGTTGGACGCTGCGCCGTGTTCGACGGCCAATTCGGCGCCGCGCCGATCGGGATGCGCCAACGGCACCGCGAAATAGGCGTTGCCGTGGAACTTGCGACGCACGTCTCCGCGCGCGCAACCGTCGGTGTCCGCGGTCATCGCGCCGCGCTCGCTGCTGTCGGTGCCCGAGGACGTGCTGTTGCCGAGCGTCAGATGCTCGGTCAGTTGACCGTGTCCGTCGAAGCGGAAACCGACCAGCAGCCGGTCGTACATCGCGCCGGCGCGCGCCACTTCGTATTCCGGCGACGGGCTTTGCCGCATCAGTTCGGCCAGGGTCGCATCGTCGGTGAAGATCACGGTGTAGCCGCCGTCGAGCGCGAAGGCGACCGCCTCCTTGAAGTCGAGCTTGCCGCTGTTGATTTCGTCATGGCTGCCGCGCGCGGTGCCATGGCCGGAACAATCGAGGACATCGCTGGGCGTGCCGCAGCCGCCGAGCAGTGCGATCGTCGTCGTCACCAACAGGCAAAGCACTGGGCGCATCGGAGACTCCGGCGAACGGGACGATGCGACGATACGCGCATGCATTGCGCACGACCAGTCGGTACCGCCAGAACTTGCGTGCGCGCGCGTCGATGGGGATGATCCGGCTCCTCTCCGCGACAAGGAGGTGCGCATGACGCGTGCTCTGGGCCTGCTGGCGCTGTGGTGTTCGATGGGCGTGTGGGCCAGCGAATCGGCGATCGACGTGCGCCTCGCCCGAATCGAGCACGACTTGCGTCCGCCGATCAGCCTCCAGGATGGCGAGCGCTGGACCTTGGCCGAACGTATGAAGCACTATGGCGTGCCGGGCCTGTCCATCGCGATCATCGATGACGGACGCATCGTCGCGACGCGGGCCTATGGCCTCGCCGATCGTCAAACTGGCGCAGCAATGCGCACCGACACGCCGATGCAGGCGGCGTCGATCAGCAAGGCGGCGTCGGCGTTCGCCGCGATGCGCATGGTCGAGCGCGGCCAGCTTCGCCTCGATGCGCCGGTTAATGTCACATTGAAATCGTGGCAGATTCCAGATGTGGACGCCGCGCGCGCGAAGTCGATCACGCTCGCACATCTGCTTAGCCATACCGGCGGGCTCGGCGTGCACGGCTTTCTCGGCTACGAGGTCGGCCAGCGATTGCCAAGCATCACGCAGATTCTCGACGGTGTAGCGCCGGCGAATAGTTCTCCGGTGCGAGTCGAACAGGCGCCGGAACTCGGCTTCCGCTACTCCGGCGGGGGCTACACGATTGCGCAGGTGTTGATGAGCGATGTCGCCCGTCGCCCGTTTCCGGAACTGATGCGTCGCGAGGTGCTGAAGCCCATCGGCATGCGTGACAGTACCTTCGCATACCCGTTGCCTGCGCGCCGCATGAAGCATGCGGCTGCGGGCGTGATGCCGGACGGAGAGGATGTGGTGGGCAAGCGCAAGGTGCACCCGGAGTCGGCCGCAGCCGGCCTGTGGACCACGCCCGCAGACCTGGCACGATTCGCGATCGAAGTGCAGAAGGCGGTGCGTGGCGAAAGCCGTCTGCTTGGTCGCGATTCCGCCGAGCGCATGTTGCGCGATCCGGGACCGGATCACTACGCGCTCGGCTTCGGCATCGTCCATGAAAACGGCGCCGCCTATTTCGGCCACGACGGTTGGAACGAAGGCTTCAATGCGCATCTGCTGGCGAATCGCGAAGGTGACGGCGTGGCCATCATGATCAATGCGAATCATCCGCAACTGATGAACGAATTGCGCCGTGCGGTCGCGTTCGAGTTCCGCTGGCCGGGCTATCGCACCGAGAAGCGCGTGCCGATCACCGATGTCCAGCGCGCGGCTCTGCCAGGCCGCTTTCCCTACAACGTCGAGCAGTACATCTTGGTGAAGCCGGTCGGCGGCGACCTCTCGTTCGAGTACGGCGGGGAGGAGGCGATGTTGCTGACACCGGTTGGCCATGGTCGGTTCGTCGCTGCGGGTACCGGACTGACCATCGAACTGGGGCAGGATGCTGCGGGCGGCGAGCAACTGTCGTTCGTCCATGCCGATGGTCGACGCGAGCCGCATGCGCGTCTGGCGGACGATATGCGGTCGCTGCGCGAACGGCTGTACGCCGATGACGCCAGTGTCGTTGCCGATTACCGCAAGCTCGCCGAATCCGGCGACATTGTCGGGTCGGAAGCCTATCTGAACACACAGGGTTATCGGCTGATCGGGCAGAAGCGTTATCCGGCCGCGAAGCAGGTTCTGTCGCTGAATGCTGCGCTGTACCCGAGTTCGGCGAACGCCTGGGACAGTCTCGGCGAGGCCTGTCTGCTGAACGGAGACGTCGACGCTGCGCGCAACCACTATCGCAAGGCGCTGTCGCTCGACGAGGATTTGCACTCCGCGAAGGCGGCGCTTGGCAGGCTTGGCGACGGCTGAGCCGAATCCTCGTCGATGCCGAGGCACGTCGCTGCGGAACGATCCAGCGAGACAAGTGCCAGTCGGTGTCGCGGCGGTGCTTCCGATAGCATCGCCGGCATTCCTAACGAGGTGCGGCGATGGCGCGCGTGCTGATCGCGATTCCGAACGACGATTTCGATCCCACGGAGTCGGCGATTCCGTGGAAATACCTGCGCGCCGCCGGTCACGAGGTGGTGTTCGCGACCCAGGACGGCTTGCCCGGTCAATGTGATCAGCGACTGATCAGCGGCCGCGGCTTCGGGCCATTCAAGCGCTTGCTGATGGCGAATCGGGATGGCCGCGTGGCGTATTCGGCGATGTCTCAGAGTCCCGAGTTCCGCAATCCAATCGACTGGAAAAGCGCGTTGTCGCGCGATTTCGACGGCTTGCTGCTGCCGGGTGGCCATGCGCCGCGGGTGCGGCCCTACATCGAATCGGTCGATGTGCAGCAAAAGGCGGCGGCGATGCTCGCGGCCGGCCAGCCGGTCGCCGCGATCTGCCACGGTGTGCTGGTGGCGGCGCGGGCGATGGGGCCGGATGGCGAATCGGCCCTGCATGGCCGGAAAACGACCGCGCTGCCGAAGGCGATGGAACTCCCGGCGTGGTGGCTCACCTGCGTCTGGCTCGGCGACTACTACCGGACCTACACGCAGACGGTCGAGGACGAGGTCACCGACGCACTCGCCCATGTCTCGCAATTCGATCCCGGCCCGCGCAGCCTGCGCCGCGACTCGGCGCAGGACTTGTCACCCGGCTTCGTCGTGCGCGACGGCAACTGGCTGTCCGCGCGCTGGCCGGGCGACGCGCATCGTTTCGCTTCCGAGTTCGTCGCGATGCTGGATCGCCCGCAAGGTCGCTGAGGCTGCGCTATCGTTCCGCATCGCTCGCCACCGCCGGAGTTCGCCCATGCTGGTCCGTACGCTGTTCGTGTCGATGTTGTGGGTCGTGTCGGCGCACGTTGCAGCCGACGATGTCGCGGACAAGTTCTGGGCGAAGCAGAACAAGGATGCCTTGCGCGACCTGGAGCGCGGCGCGCCGCTGAAGCAGATCGAGGCGGTCGGGCGACTCGGTCCTGAATTCGCCGCGCAGACGGCGCCGGTGCTGACGCGGCATTTGGCGCATCCCGATCCGGTGGTGCGGCTCGCGGCCGCCGAGGAGGCCTGGTCGCAGGCGTCGCGCCAGCCGGAGGCGTTCGCAACGACCCAAGCGGCCTTGCGCGTCGCGCTCGACGATGCCGATGCCGCCGTCGCGATGAATGCCGCGGGCGCGCTGGCGTCGATGGATGTGCCGGAATCCGAACTGGCTGCGGCGCGCCGACGCGTGTTGGAGAACGGCGTGCGCGGTTACGTCGGCTTCCTCGCGGCGCGCGGCCTGGTCGGGATCGATCCGGCGCCGCCGTTGTTGCCGTATCTGCTGGCGTATTACGTCGATGCCGTCGAAGCGGAAGCGCGTGGTGGCTCGGACGACAATGTCGAATTGGGCGAGAAGGCACTGTCGAAGCTGGTGGCGACGAAGGACCAGGCGCTGATCGATCCGCTGCAGCGGGGGCTGGCGACTTCGCCGCCGGCGGTGCCGTTCCTGCTCCAGCTGCTCGGCCAGTTCGATCCCAAGCCGCGGGGCTGGACCGACTTGCTGCTGCGCTACACCGATGATGCATATCCGGAAACGCGCGAACGCGCCTGGGACCTGCTCGGCGACCAGGTCGATGCGGCCTCGCTGGCGCGCTGGGCGCCGAAGGCGGCAAGTCTGCTCGCTGACCGCGACATGCGCCGCGTCGCGCTCTCGGCCCTGTCCGATGCCGCCGGGCGCAGCGTGCACGGATTGCCCGAGTTGGCGGCACTCGTCGGCGACGCATCGGCCGATGCGGAGGATCGCGTGCGTGCCATCGCCATCCTCGCCGACGGCGCCGATACCTCGGTCCAGGGCAGCTTGCCGGCCGTGCACGGTGTCGCGCGCAAGCATTGGGAAACGGTGTGCACGCCGATCCTGAAGTCGCATGCGGTGGACGACTACTTCAAGGCCTGCCGCAACGACAGCAGCTACATCGTCGCTGACGACGCCGAGCGCGCGCGACTCATCGCCGCCTGGTTGGCGTCCAATACCTATGCCGATGCCAAGGTGGTTTTCCTCGGCAGTCTCGAATCGATGTGGGGTGACGCTGCCGTGGTGGCCGACAGCGTTCGCGCCGAGCGCGATCACGACGATCCGCGCGTTTCCCGTGCGGCCGAGGCGGCTCTGGATCGCATCGAGCCGGCCTGGCGTGAACGCGATGCGCGCGGGAAGACGTCGGCAGGGGCCAGCCCCCCGAAGCCGCCGAGCGCCGTCGCGGTCGAGAAGCCGACGGGCAAGGGTGCCGATGGCGCGTCCCTGTATGCCGCCATGGCCAAGGGCGATGTCGCGGCCGTGAAGCGGCTGGTCAATGCCGGCAATGTCGACCTGCCGGTTCGCTATCCGCAGATCCAGGGCACGCCGCCGCCGCCGATCGTGGTCGCGGTGAACTACTGCGGCATTCCCCAGGCCGCCGCGGGGCTGAAAGCCATCATCGAGCATCTGATCGGACTCGGCGCGAATCCGGACGTGGTCACGCACGATGGCACCCGTTTGCTGGATCAGGCCAAGTACGCCTGTCCGCCGGACATCATGGCCGTGCTGGCGCGATAAGCGTCGAAACCGGTCGTGAATCTGAACGCCGGCACGATTTGGCGGCGCGGCGACGTCGGTTCGTCACAGCGGTCGTGAAGAATTGAAGAAACGAACGATTGAATTTGCGCCACTGAGTGCCAAAAGCAACAATGGCCGCCTTGACCGGAGATTGACCTTGTCCCAACCGACCCCGCTCCCGAGCAGTGCTGCACAGTTGCGTGCGCTTTGCGCCGAATACGCGAAGCCGCATTTCGGCCGCGCGCTGTGGCAGTTGCTGAATACCCTGCCGCTGTTCGTGGCCTTGTGGGCGCTGATGGCCTACGGCGTCACCCATGACTGGAACTACGGCTGGGTGCTGCTGCTGGCGATCCCGACCGCGGGATTGTACGTGCGCATGTTCATCGTGCAGCACGACTGCGGCCACGGCTCGTTCTTCAAGTCGGAGAAGGCGAACAACATCGTCGGCGGCGTGCTCGGCCTGATCACGCTGTTCCCCTACGGCTACTGGCGCAAGACGCACAACATCCACCACGGCAGTTCCGGCAATCTCGATCGTCGCGGCGTCGGCGACATGGAAACGCTGACGGTGGCCGAATACCAGGCGCTGTCATGGCGCCGTCGTTTCGCCTATCGCTTCTATCGCAGCACCTTCGTGTTGCTGGTGATCGGTCCGGCCTACCAGTTCGTGGTCAAGCACCGCTTTCCCTTCGACATGCCGTTCTCGTGGAAGAAGGAATGGGCCAGCGTCTGGGTGAACAATGTGCTGCTGCTGGTCTGCGGGGGCACGCTCGGGTACCTGATCGGTTGGCACACCGTGTTCATGGTGCACCTGCCGGTCGTGCTCATCGCCGGTGCCGCCGGCGTGTGGCTGTTCTACGTCCAGCACAATTTCGAGAACAGCTACTGGGCGCGCAAGGAAGAATGGGATTCGACCGAGGCAGCGATCCGCGGTTCGTCCTATTTCGATCTGCCGCAGGTGATGCACTGGTTCACCGGCAACATCGGCTATCACCACATCCATCACCTCGCCAGCCGCATCCCCAACTACCGACTGCGCGAAGCCTTCGAATCCAGTCCGTTGCTGCAACTGTCGCCGCGCCTGACCCTGTGGACCAGCCTGAAGTGCGCGCAACTGAAACTCTGGGACGAAGACCTGCGACGCATGGTCGGTTTCCCGAAGCGCGTGCGCGCCTGACGCGTTGACAGGGCGATGCCGTGCTGACGCGCATCGCCCATGTCGCATACCTGGTGCGCGACTACGATGAAGCCATCCGCTGGTTCGTCGACGTGCTTGGTTTCGATCTGATCGAAGACACCCCGCGCGGCCCCGGCAAACGCTGGGTCCGCGTCGCCCCGCCTGGCGGTGGCGGGACCGAACTGCTGCTCGCGCGCGCCGCGACGCCGGAGCAGGAAGCCAGCGTCGGCCATCAGGGCGGCGGCCGCGTCGCCTGGTTCCTCTACACCGATGATTTCGCCGCCGACCACGCCCGACTGGTCGCGAACGGCGTGCGCTTCCTCGAATCCCCGCGCCACGAGGAATACGGCACCGTCGCGGTGTTCGAAGACCTCTACGGCATGAAATGGGATCTGCTGCAGATGAAGTCGGCCTAGCGGCCTACGAAACGATGTCGATCTGTGGCGGGTGATACACCGGCGCGAAGCCGCCGCCGGGCGTTCGGAAGTTCGTGGTCTGGCCCTGATAGAGGCGCGCAGCAACGAGTTGCACCTGGCCGTCGTAGACGTAGTTGCGGATATCGATCTTCAGCGGCTGGTCGGCATTGAGGTGGCGTTCGCCGGGAACGGCGATCGCTTGCGCGACGTAGTCCGATGTCAGGATCTCGGCGAAGACCTTTTTCGTGAGCTTGTCGCCGCGATAGGCGCCGCGACTGCCGAAGCCGCCGGCGGGTTTGAAGAACCAGTGCTTGCGTTCGGACCAGAGCCGGTCCGCATCTTCGGCGCGCACGCGGATCGTGCGCGGGATGCCCGCGATCAAGGTGTCGACGGTCGCGCGATCGATGCCCCAGTCGTGCAGGCGATCGGCGTCGGTCAGCAAGGCCAGGTTGTGCTTGTTCGCATACAGCGCGTGTGCGCGCGGATGCGGCGTGAACAGCGCCGCGCCGACTTCGTAAGCTGCCCGCAGCGCTGCATGCTCGGGTGCGTCGAAGTAGAAGTCGGTGAGACGGTTGTAGACGAGATCGATGACGTCGCCATCGCATTCGAGCCGGCCATCGCGCAACGCGAATCGCGCCGGATCGGCGATCACCGTGGCGATGCCGCGGACGTCGAACAAGCGCTGCGCGAGCAGGAATTCCGGATACAGGTATTGCGCGGCGGGATCGCGGTCGACGATGGCGATGCGCCTCAGGGGCGCGTCGCCGCGCGCCAATTGCCACTCGTGCGCGAACATGTCGAACAGCAGGTCGTCGATCGTGCCCATGTCGGCCGGCGTGGTCAGCCAGTCGCGGACTTCGGGACAACATGCCCGCTGCGCCTGGCCGAGCGCGGCATTGAGAAAGGCACCGCCGGCATTGGTGTTGATCTCGATGAGTTGCGGGCCGTGTGCGCCGACATGGAAGTCGTAGCCCATGAACACGCCGTGCGCGGCTTGCGGCAGGCGCGCGATCGCCGGCGACTCGGCGAGTACGGCGGCCTGCCACGGCGGCATCGCGATCACCGATTCGATCGCCGTGATGACGCGTCGCATCGCCTCGGCATGGGTCTGCGCGACGAAGACCGGCAGCGCCGAGAACAGGTGCGGGTGCGATTCGACGATGGGATGGGTCAGACCGCGCGCGGCCAGGTCATGCTCGATGCGCGCCCGCAACGCATCGACATCGGTGCCGATGCAGTGGCAGTCGCGGTTCAGGCGCTCGGCGAGCGCAAGGCTGGCGGGTGTCATGGCGGAACCTATGCTATCAACGCGACATGGATGCCCCTTCGTCCGGATCAAGCCCGAGTGACGCCGACATCGACCGCGGTTGGCGGCGGTGGCTGACACTGGCCGTGCTCGCGCTGCTGCTGATCGGGCTGTGGCAGGTGCCCTGGCTCGGCTGGATCGTCTATCCGTTCCGCGTGTTCGGCACCTTCGTGCACGAGTTGAGTCATGGCCTCGCCGCGATCGCGACCGGCGGCGACTTCGTGCGTTTCTCGGTCTCGCCGGACCTGTCCGGTCTCGCGCATTCGGCCGGCGGCTGGCGCACCGTGGTGGCGAGCGCCGGGTACATCGGCAGTGCCGTGTTCGGCGGCGTGCTGCTGGTGCTGCATGCACGCCTGCTGTCGTCGCGCACGTTGCTGTTCGGACTCGGTGTCCTGTTCGGGTTGTTGTGTCTGCTGTTCGTGCGCAACCTGTTCGGCATCGCGGCGGCAATGCTGATCACCGTCGCGTTGATCGCGGCGGCGGCGAAACTGGGCGCGGTGATGCGCGATCTGCTGGTCGACGTGCTCGCGTTGCAACTCGTCCTCGACGGCTACGACAGCCTGTTCACCGTGTTCGCGCTGGCGCGCGACCAGAGCGTGCGCAGCGATGCCCAGACGATGGCCGATCTGACCTGGTTGCCGGCGACCTGGTGGGCGGTGATCTGGATGCTGGTCTCGACCGCCATCCTGTTCGGCGCGTTGCGACTCGCCATCCACCGTTGATCCCGGCCCGGCGCGAACTGGACCAAGGTACAGGTGCGTCGTGAACTTTCGGTTTCTACAGTGGCGGCCAAGATCGGCGCATGTCGTGCCGGGGAGAGACCACATGTCGAAGCACATCCGTTCACCGCTGGCCCTGGCGATCGCGTTCTCGCTGTTCGCGGCCCTGCCGGCCGTGGCGCAGGAAGCAAGCAAGGACGACGAGGAAGCGAAATCGGCCGGCACCACGACGATGGAGCAGATCACCGTCACCGCGCGTCGCCGCGAAGAGACCCTGCAGGAAGTGCCGGTGGCGGTGACCGCCTTCACCGAGACCGCACTCGAGAACATGAACGTGCAGGACATGGGCGATCTCGATGCGCAGGTGCCGAACCTGACCGTCTACGCCGCGCGCGGTTCGAACTCGACGGTGACCGCGTACATTCGCGCGGTCGGCCAGTCGGATCCGCTGTGGGGCGTCGATCCGGGCGTCGGCATCTATCTCGACGACGTCTACATCGCGCGTCCGCAAGGCGCCTTGCTCGACGTCATCGACATCGAGCGCGTCGAAGTGCTGCGCGGCCCGCAGGGCACGCTGTACGGCAAGAACACCATCGGCGGCGCGATCAAGTACGTGACCAAGGCGCTGACGCCGGACTTCGGATCGACCACGTCGATCGCGGTCGGTTCGCACTCGCAACTCGACGTCAAGACCAGCCTCAACCTGCCGCTCGGCTCCGACGCCGTGGTCGGCCGCATCTCGCTGGCCTCGCTCAATCGCGACGGCTTCGGCGAGAATCGCCGCACCGGGGAGCCGGTTTCGGACAAGGAAATCCTGGTCGCGCGCGGTACCGTCGGCTTCTATCCGTCGGACGCGGTCAGCGTCATCCTCAGTGCCGACTGGCTGGACGATCAGGGCGGCGTTCGCGGTGCCAAGCGCCTGAACGCCTTCAATCCCGCGGACCTGACGCGTACGCCGCCGCTGGACGACCGCTACGACGTGCTGAACGGCATGTCCAACGTCAACGACACCGCGATGGACGGTGCATCGGCGACGATCAACTGGAACCTCGCCGACGGCTGGTGGTTCAAGTCGGTCACCGCCTATCGCCAGTCGGACACCGACACCAGCATCGACTTCGACACCTTGCCGAACAAGATCGCCGACGTGCGCGCGCTCTATTCGGACGAGCAGTTGAGCCAGGAGTTCCAGTTCAACTATGCCGGCGATCGCTGGAGCGGCGTGTTCGGCTTCTACTGGTTCGACGGCGAGGCCGGCGGCACCGTGTACAACAACTTCTTCAACCTGCAGTTCGGCACCACCAACGGCACCGTCGACACCGAGTCCTACGCGCTGTACGGCGAAGGCACCTTTCCGATCAACGACACGCTGTCGGTCACCGCCGGCCTGCGCTGGACCGACGAAACCAAGAGCGCCGACGTGCTCAACCAGTTCTTCGCGAACGACCAGTTCACCACGGTGATCGCGACGCCGTCGGACTTCACCGACTCGGTCGACTTCAAGAACTTGTCGCCGAAGATCTCGCTGGACTGGCAGATCGATGACGACACCCTCGTCTACGGACTGATCAGCCGCGGCTTCAAGAGTGGCGGCTTCAACATCCGCGCCAATGCCACGGCGGTGCCGGAATCGGCCCTGCCGTTCGACGACGAGTCGGTGACCAGCTTCGAGATCGGCACCAAGAAGTCGTTCAACGACGATTCGCTGTTCCTGAATGCCGCGCTGTTCCACAACAAGTACGAGGACATCCAGTTGTCGGTGTTCAGTGCCTACGACTCGAACGGCGACGGCACCGACGATTCGTTCTTCGGCGACTTCACCAACGCCGGCCAGGCGACGGTGCAGGGCCTGGAACTGGAACTGCAGTGGCTGGCCACCGAGCGCCTGAGCATCAGCGGCAACGCGGCATGGCTGGATGCGGCCTACGACGAGTTCGTCTCGCGCGGCACCGACATCGCCGAGTCGCAGTACATGACCAATGCGCCGGAGCGTTCCGGTGCGTTGACGCTGGCCTACACCTGGCCCGCGTTCGGCGGCGAGCTGATGGCGCGCGCGACCACCAGCTATCAGTCCAAGGTCTATCCGACCACCGACCTCAGCGAAGCGATCGCGCAGTCCGGCTACAGCCTGTTCAATGCCGGCCTGGTCTGGCGCGGCGACGGCCCGTGGTCGTTCTCGCTGCAGGGCTCGAACCTCGGCGACAAGGAATACCGCACCACCGGCTACAACATCCCGGTGCTCGGCATCCTCACCGGCTTCTACGGTGCGCCGCGCCAGTACACGCTGGCCGCCACCTACAGCTTCGACTGATCGCTTGTTCCACGACGCCCTGTCCCTCGCTCGTCCCCGGCGCCTTCTCCTCGCCGGGGCGGGCGCAGGGGCCCTTCGCACGCGACGACCGCGCTTGGCGCGCTTCGTCATTTCCGCGCTGACGCTCGCGCTCGCCGGCTGCGGCGATCCCGATCCGCCGCTGCCGCCGCTGTCGATCGATGCCACCCGCATCAGCGTCTCCGGCATTTCCTCGGGTGCGTACATGGCGCATCAGGTCCATCTGGCGTTCTCGCGCACCGTGGGTGGTGCGGCGCTGATCGCCGGCGGTCCTTATGGCTGCGCACGCGGCGAACTGCAGACGGCGCTGTCCGAATGCATGAACCCCGAATCGGCCGGACCCGATGCCGCAGCGCTGGCGGCGATCGCGCGATCGCGCGCCGACGCCGGTCGCATCGATGCGCTCGACGGGCTGGCGGGTGATCGCGTGCTGATCGTGCACGGGCGTGCGGACGTGCGCGTCGGCGCCACGGTGACTGCGGCTGCCGCCGACCTGTATCGGGCCTTGTCGCCATCGATCGCGGTGACGCTGGACGACGACCGTGAATTCGCGCATGCATTCCCGACGACCGTGAACGGCGATTGCGTGGCCGATGATGCGCACATGGCCGCCTGTGGCATCGATCTCGCCGGCGAAATCCTCCGGCATCTGACCGCTGCGCCACCGATCGCGATCGACGCGGTCGCGCAAGGCGAACTCGTCGCGTTCGACCAGCGGCCCTACGCCGAAGACGGGCATGATCCGATGCTGTCCGAGCGTGGCTACCTGTACGTGCCACGCCCGTGCCGCACGCGATCCTGCGGCATGCACATCGCCTTCCACGGTTGCGAAATGGAGGCCGACCGGATCGGCACGCGCTTCGTCGCGCAGGCGGGCTACAACCGCTGGGCCGACAGCGCCGGCGTGGTCGTGCTGTATCCTCAAGCGCGATCAAGCCTGATGCCGTTGAATCCGAAAGCATGCTGGGACTGGTGGGGTTACACAGGCGTCGATCACGACACCCGCGACGGCGCGCAGATGCGCTGGCTGATGCGCGTGCTCGCGCATTTCGGCGTCGCTGCCTGACGTGGAAGCGACGCGCATGCTGAGCGCGTCCACGGTGGTGATCGCCGGCCTGGTCTGGGTCCTGCTGCTGTTCGCGGTGGCACTGTATGGCGAACGTCGGTCGGAACGATTCGCGCGCCTGTGGCCGGCGATCTATGCGCTGTCGCTGGCGGTCTACTGCACCGCCTGGACCTTCTACGGCACGGTCACCCAGGCGGCGCGCTGGAACACGCCGATCCCGCCGACGTTCATCGGCACCATCCTGTTGTTCGTTCTTGCGATGCCGTTCATGCGTCGCCTCGCGGCACTGGCGCAGGCGCAGAACTCGGCCTCACTGGCCGACCTGATCGCATCGCGCTTCGGCAAGGATCCGCGTCTCGCGGCCTTGATCACGGCCGTGGCCGTGCTCGGCATGGTGCCCTACGTCGCCCTGCAGCTGAAGGCGGTGGCGATGAGTTACGCGATGCTGACCGGTGGCGCCGCACACGTGCCGGCGTGGCAGGACGCGGCCTTCTGGATCGCCGTCGTCATGGCGCTGTTCGCGATGCTGTTCGGCACGCGCCGTGCCGCGGCGACCGAACACAATCGCGGCCTGGTGCTGGCGGTGGCCTTCGAATCCCTGATCAAGCTGGCGGCGATGCTGGCGGTCGGCGCCTTCGTCGTGTTCGGCATGCACGACGGATTGGGGGCACTGGCGGCGCGCGTGCCGGCGGCATTCGACGGCCGACCCGACAGCGGCTTCTTCGCGCTGGTGGCGCTGGGTGCGGTGGCGATGTTCACCCTGCCGCACCAGTTCCACCTCGGCGTCGTCGAACTGCGCGATCGCCGCCACCTGCGCACCGCGCGCTGGCTGTTCCCGCTGTACCTGCTGCTGATCGCGGCACCGATCCTGCCACTGGCCTGGGCCGGCCAGCTGGCGTTCGGCGACATGGTGCCGTCCGATCTCTACGTGCTGGCGTTGCCGTTGTCCGAAGGCCATCACGCACTCGCCTTGCTGACCTTCCTCGGTGGCGTGTCGGCTGCCACCGGCATGGTGATCCTGGTGGCGCTGACGCTGTCGATCATGATCGCCAACCACTGGTTCGCGCCGCGCGTGGTGCGCAGTGCCGGGGCCGAGTCCGGCGACTTGCGCGGGGTCGTGCTGCGCCACCGACGTTATGCGATCGCCTTCGTGGTGCTGCTCGCCTGGGCGTACAGCCGCGCGATGGTCGCCAGCGAAGCCCTGGCCGACATCGGCGCGCTGTCGTTCTCGGCGCTGGCGCTGCTGGCACCGGCGATCGTCGCGGCGGTGTATCGGCCACGCTTGCCGGCGCGCGCGGTGTTCAACGGACTCGTGGTCGGCATCGCGTTTTGGTCGTGGATCATCCTGCTGCCGCTGGCGAGCGATCTCGCCGGCCATGGCGCACCGAAGTTCCCGGCCTGGCTGACGTGGCTGGAACCGGCGCAGTTCCTCGGGCTCGGCGGTCTCGACCGCTTGGCGCGCGGCACGGTCGTGAGCCTGTTCGCGATCACGGTGGCGATGCTGTGGCGGGCGCGTCATGGCGAAGCGAGCGACGGACATGCCACCGGTCGCATCGAAAGTTCGGTGTTGCGCGCACTGGTGTCGCGCTTCCTGCCGGAGGCCCAGAGCGCCGCCCTGTTCGACGCGGCCGAACGCTATGCCGGCGTCGAACGCATCGCCCGGGTCGAACGCGAGCTGGCACCGGTGATCGGTGCCGCCAGCGCGCGCCTGCTGGTCGAAGCCGCAGGTCGCACGCCGGCGGCGACGCTGGAACGGGTCGCCGAATTCGTCGGCGAGGCGTCGCAGACGCTGCGTTTCAACCAGCAGATCCTCGAGGCGGCGCTCGAGAACATGAGCCAGGGCATCAGCGTGGTCGATGCCGACTTGCGGCTGGTCGCCTGGAACCGACGCTATGCCGAGCGCTTCGACTATCCGCCGGAACTGTTGCGCGTCGGCACGCCGGTGGCCGATTTGCTGCGCTTCAACATGGCGCGCGGTCTGGCCGGCAGCCACGACGCGAACGCCGATCTGCCGCGACGCATCGCGCACATGCGCGCCGGCACGCCGTACGTGACGGAACGGCGCTTTCCGGACGGTTCGGTGATCGAGATCCGCGGCAATCCGATGCCGGGTGGCGGCTTCGTCGCGACCTTCACCGACGTCACCGAATTCCGCGCGAAAGAGGCGGCGTTGAAACAGGCGGCGGAAACGTTGGAGCAGCGCGTCGCGGCGCGCACCGAAGACCTGGCGCGGGCGTCGGCCGAGGCCGAGCGCGCGAACCAGGCGAAGACGCGCTTTCTCGCGGCGGTCAGCCATGACCTGCTGCAGCCGATCCATGCCGCGCATCTGTTCACGCATGCGCTCGGACAGTCGCTGAAGCATGGCGAGTACCTCGAAGGGGTGCAGCAGATCGATGGCGCACTGACCTCGGCGGAAGCCTTGCTGGCCGGGCTGCTCGACATCTCCCGCCTCGACGCCGGCGGCATGACGCCGCAGGTGCGGGTGTTCGCGCTCGACGACGTGCTGCAGCACCTGGCCAGCGAGTTCCGCGTGCTCGCGGCCGAGCGCGGCCTGGCACTGCGCTGCATCCGCACCCGAGCCTGGGTCGAGAGCGATCCGCAGTTGCTGCGCCGCGTGTTGCAGAACTTCCTGTCGAACGCGGTGCGCTATACCCAGCGCGGCCGCGTGCTGATCGGCTGCCGGCGGCGCGGCGCGATGCTGTCGATCGAAGTCTGGGACACCGGGCCGGGCATTCCGGAGACCGAGCGCGGCATCATCTTCGAGGAATTCCGTCGCCTCGATCGCGGCAGCCAGGGCCTCGGCCTCGGGCTGGCCATCGCCGATCGCATCACCCGCCTGCTCGGACATCGTCTGCGGCTGGACTCGCGGGTCGGGCGCGGCACGGTGTTCGCGGTCGAGGTGCCGATCGCCGACGCGGTCGCGGCGCCGCCGCCGCCGCCTGCAGCGCGCGTGGAGCAGGCGCCACGCGCCAAGGTGCTGGTGGTCGACAACGACGCCGCCGTGCTGAAGGCGATGCAGTCCCTGCTCGAAGGCTGGCATTGCGAGGTCCATGCGGCGCGTGATGCGGACGATGCGCGCATCTTCGCCGACGCCCAGCGCCCCGACCTGATGCTGCTCGACTTCCATCTCGACGGCGGCCATGACGGCCTGCAATTGCGCGCACAGCTCGGTGCCGCGTTTGCCGACGTGCCGACCATCGTCATCACCGCCGATCACTCCGACGCCGTGCGCAATGCCGTGCGCGCCGCCGGTTGCCATCTGCTGCACAAGCCGGTGAAGCCGCTGGCGCTGAAGTCGCTGATGAATCGCTTGCTGGCCGCGAGCGCGGAGTCCGGCGCATGAGTCGCGCCGGATCAGCCGCCTGAAGCGGTGCAGTCGATCGAGAGATCGTCGACGACGAAATTGGACTTGCCGCTGCCGGTCGGACTCACGTATTCGAATTGGATCACGTGACTGGCACCGTTCGCGAAGCTGCTCAGGTCGATGCTGCGGGCGACATAGGCCGCTTCCGCGCTCGCCGGTTCGTCGAACGTGCGCAGCGTGATGCCGTCCACCTTCACGCGCAGCACCGCATCGAGCGGCGCGCTGGTGAAGCCGCGACGCAGGAAGAAGTTGAGATGACGCGGGCTGCCGGACGGAATGACCACGGATTGCGACAGCGTCGAGGTTTCCGCGTTCGCGATTCCGCCGAACCAGGCCCAGGCATTGCCGTTGCGCGGCAGCGCGGTGCCGGCGTCGTCGGGACAGATGTTGCCGGTGCAGATGGCGCTGCCGAAGGTCGTCGAGGTCGAGGCCCAGAACGCATTCGCGCCGGTGCCGGGATCGCTCGCTTCGAGTCCACCGTCGCTCAGCAGTTGTGCCGGCGTGCAGGTCGGCGGCGGCGTGCCGTCGTCTTCGAAGCCGTCGCCGAACAGGTCGTCGATCGGCGCACTCGGCCCTTGCGCGCAATTTGGCCACCAGCACGCGTTCGCGTTCGAGAAGTTGGTGAGCGCCGTGTACTTCGGTGAGGTCGCTGCCGCCTGGTCCTGGAATTCCAGCGCGCCCCAGCGTCCGAACGGGCCCCAGCGCCCGACGTTGTAGAAGTGCGCGAATTCGTCGCCGTTCTGCTTCCAGGCCGCGAGATAGTCGGCGTAGAGCGTGCCCATGCGGGCATCGGCATTGGCGGCATCGAAGATCGCGTTGCAGGTGCTGTCGAAGGTGAAACCGCCGATGCCGGCGAAATGCTGCCCGCCCTCGTAGGCGATCAGACGGATGCCCGACCCGGCGAAGTCGTTCGCGAGCATGGTCTTGTTGCCGGTCATGAAGCCGATGGCGGTGGGCAGCGCGCGGCTGTTCAGGTCGGCGAAGAAGTTGTCGAGGTTGGCGTAGACGTTCGGATGCGTCGCCGGATTGATGCCCGCGCTCGGCGTGCAGTATTCGGTGCCGAAGTACGGCGCGACGGCATAGGCGTCGGTCTTCGCGGCGACCGTGGTGCCGCCGCCGCTGACAGTGCGCACCAGCACTTGTCGACCGAGGTCGGGATTCGCGGCCTGCGCGGCGACGACGCGCACGACGCGATCGCGCACGTTGGCGCCGAACACGCCGTCGAAGCGATCGAAGATCTCGACCGAGCGATCGCCCCAGCGTCGCACCAGGGCCTGGAAGCAGGCGCCGTTCGCGGGCGCCGGCACGCTGAAGGTATTCGGGTCGATCTCGCAGGCGATGCCGTTGCCGGGCACGCCGTCGAGTTGGCAATTCGCCGCGAGATCGGGAAACGACGGGCATGCGGTGCGTGGAATCTCCAGGTTCTGGCTGAAGATGCCGTTCCAGTTCTCGTTGCTGTATTCGACGAACAGCTTGCGGTCGGCGCGAAAATCGTCGCGCAGCACGGTCGCGAACGCATCGACGAACGCATTGCTGGCGCGATGCGGAATATTGATCCACAGGTCCGATCCCAGGCGGTTGCCGAGTTCGGCCAGGATCTGCGGCGGCACGCGATGCCAGAACGCGCTGGTGGGCGTCGGGTAGTCGGCGAAGTCCACCACCGGCGAGGAATTCGTCTCCATCCAGTCCATGAAGCGCAGCACCCGAAACGGCGCGGCATTGGCGAGGAAGCGCGGCTGGAAGATCTGGGCGTCGGCCACGCCTGGCGTGCTGTACAGATTGCAGGTGCCGCCGCCGCTGCACGGACTGCCGGCATCGCAGGCGCGGCGTTCGTCGTTCGAACAGACGCCGCCGGGCGGCAGGATGCGGATGTTGCGCAGGTGGTTGCCGGGCGTGGTCGCGGTGAGGTGAAAGCCGATGTTGGTGTTGCTCGCGCCGACGTCGAAAGTGATGCGCCCCGGTTGCGGGTTCTGCACGTTGCCGGCACCGAAGAAGCTGACGCTGCCGTTGCCGTCGAACAGCATCGTGTAGGTGCCGGCGGGCAGGCGACCGGTCGCGAGTCCGGCGCCCGCGTAAATCACGGTGCGCGCTTCCTGATTCGGCAGCAGGCTTTGCACGTAGCCGTCGGCGTCGCGGTCGAGCGTGACCGGGCAGACGCCGCCGCACCCCGGGTTGTCGCGGCAATCGAAACAGCCGACCTGGCCGGGAATCCAGTCGCGCGACGACTTCATCAGGTTCACGAACGGGAATTCGTCGCTGAAGTCGGTGATTCCGCCCAGATTGCTGCCGAGCGGCGCCAGCGGATCGTCGCCGGCAAGCGCCGCCGGCGCGATGGCGCCAAGGACGAGGGCGAACAGGACGGCGAGGGTGCGGGTCATGGCAAGGCTCCGTGGTCCCCGATCATTACCCGGAACGCTGTCCGACTCCGCCAGCCTCGGGCTATGCTCGTGACGGGGAACCTCAAGGCGTGCAATGAGTCAGGTCACCGAACTCCTGGAGAAGGCCCGCGCGGGCGACGATCGTGCCTGGGAACAGGCGGTCGCGCTGGTCTACGACGATCTCAAGCGCATCGCCCGCGGCGTGCTCGGCGGTGGCCAGGGGACGTTGAATCCGACGGCGCTGGTGCACGAATGCTATCTGCGCCTGGAACGTGCCGGCGCCGATGCCGTGCAGAACCGCGCGCATTTCCTCGCCCTGGCGGCGCGCGCGATGCGCCAGTTGATGCTCAACCATGCGCGCGATCGCCTCGCCGAGAAGCGCGGTGGCGGTGCCGTGCATACCGACCTCGACGGACGCGACGACGCGATCGCGACCGAAGCGCGGCATCTGATCGACATCGACAGCGCGCTGAACCGTCTCGAGTCGGAGAACCCGCAATGGGTGCGCGTGGTCGAATGCCGCGTGTTCGCCGGCCTGACCGAGCAGGAGTCCGCCGATGCCATCGGCGAGTCGTTGCGCACCTCGCAGCGTTTGTGGGCGGACGCGCGTGCCCGTCTCGCGCAACTGCTGGCGGACTGAGCCATGGCGGGATCGTCGCCCGACACGGGTATTGCCGGAGATGCATCCTCTGCCGCCGAACCGATGAATGCCCTCGACCTGCTGGAACCCGGGCGGCTGTTCGCCGGCGCCTTGTTCCGCGATCTGATGGCGCAGGTCGACGACGTGCCCGCACCCGGCGCGCGCGTCGGCGTGTTTCGCGTCGTGCGTGAACTGGCCCGCGGCGGCATGGGCGTGGTGCTGCTGGCCGAGCGCGATGACGGCCAGTTCCGGCAGCAGGTGGCGCTGAAATGGTTGAGCGGGCGCGCCGGTTCGGTCAGCGCGACGCTGTTTCGCCGCGAGCGCCAGACGCTGGCGGCGCTGCGCCATCCCAACATTGCGCGTCTGGTCGATGGCGGCCAGCGCGATGATGGCCGACCCTGGCTGGCGATGGAGTTGATCGAGGGCGACACGCTCGATCGACACTGCATCGCCCGTGCGCTGCCCCGAGACGCGCGGCTGCGCCTGTTCCTCGACGTCTGCGATGCGGTGGCCTACGCGCACGCACGCGGCGTGCTGCATCGGGACATCAAGCCGTCGAACGTGATGGTCGACGTCGATGGCCGTGCCAAGTTGCTCGATTTCGGCATCGCGGCCCTGAAGGACGGGGACGACGACGTCGCGCCGGCGGCATTCACGCCCGGTTTTGCCAGCCCCGAGCAGCGGCGCGGCGAAACGGCGACCGTGGCCGGCGATGTGTATCAACTGGGGCGCTTGCTCGCGGCACTGCTGGCGCGCGACCGCGACGAGCATCGCACCGTGGTCGGCCAGGCGGGTGAGCCCGACACGCTTCCGGCCTTGCCCGACGCGTTGCCGCACGATCTGCGCCGGATCATCCAGCACGCGACGGCGGATGCCCCGGCCGCGCGCTACGCCACGGTGACGGCGCTGCAATCCGACCTGCAGGCCTTTCTCGAGGTACGCCCGATCGCCGCGCGCCGGCGCGAACCGATGTACGTGCTCGGTCGCTGGATCGTTCGGCATCGCATCGCGTCCGCGATCAGTGCCGGCGTGTTCGCCATGATCGTCGCCGGCATCTTCGTGTCGATCCAGCGCATCGCGGCCGAGCGTGATCGTGCCGACGAGCGCGCACGCGTGGCGCAGACGGTGTTGACCTTCGTCGAAGATGATCTGCTGGCCGCGGCCGATCCGTTCGCGATGCCGGGACACGAAATGACGGTGCGGCAAGCGCTGGACCGCGCGTCCCGGCAAGTCGGGACGCGATTCCGCGGCGCACCGGCCGAGCACCTCGCGTTGCGTCTGACCTTGAGCCGGCTCTATGCGGCGCTGGGTGCCGCCGACCAGGCCGAACCGCATGCGCGCGCAGCACTTGCCGAAGCCGAACGATCGCAGCCGGCGCAGGTCGATGCGGCACGGCGGCAACTCGCCGTCGTGCTGGCGGCGCTCGACCAGCTCGACGCGGCCTCGTCGCTGATCGAGGCGATGCCGCCCTCGCGGGAGCGCGACGTGCTTCGGTCCCGAATTGCCTATCAGCGCGGTGACTACGCGACCGCTGCAGAGGCGGTGCGGGCGCATGTCGCCGCCGGTGTCGAACCGGCGCAGCAGCACTTGGGCGCGGTGCAGGCGATGTCGCAGGCGCTGCGCATGCTGGGTGAGCACGAGGCGTCGCTGCGCCTGGTCGATGCGATGTTGCCGCGCCTCGACCGTGAATTGGGCGAAGACCATCCGGACCGGCTCGGCCTGGCGATCGATCGTGCCATCGTGTTGCGTCACCTCGGCCGCTTCGACGAGGCTGCGCAGGCGCTGGAAGGGGTGCTGGCGGCGCGACGACGCGTGCTCGGCGACATCCACCCCGACACCGTCCACGTGATCAACGAGCTCGCCACCGTCTACCAGGAACAGCACCGCTTCGACGCCGCCGAGCCGCTGTTCCGCGAAGCCCTGTCGGTGCGCGAGCGGCTGTACGGCGAGCGCCATCACCTGACGCGCAACAGCATGAGCAATCTCGGCCTGCTGCTGTCGCTGTCCGGCCGCTTTGAAGAAGCGTCGACCCTGTACGAGCGGACCTTGCGCATCGAGACCGCGCTGATCGGCGAACGCCATCCCGACACCTTGGCGCTGATGCACAACATCGCCGGCCTGTATCGCAAGCAGTCGCGATTCGCCGACGCGCTGTCGATGCATGCGCGCGTGCTCGCATTGGCGCGCGAGGTGCTGGGTGCGGACGCCTGGCAGGTCGGTCTGTTCGAAGTGGGGCGTGCGCAGACGCTGCAGGCGACGGGGCGCATCGAGGAGGCCGATGCTGCCTACGCGCAGGCGGAAACGATCCTGGTCGCGGCGATGGGCGCGGAGCACCCGCGCACGCAGCGCGTGCGCGAGATGCGCGCGGCGCTTCAGGGCACGCAGGTCACGCCGGTGCCGCCCAAGCCGCAGTAGCCGTGCGGGTGCTTCGACAGGTACTGCTGGTGCTCGTCTTCGGCGTAGTAAAAGGGCTGCGACATGCGCAGTTCGGTGGTGATCGGCGGATAGCCGGCGGCCCGCAACGACGCGGCATAGGCATCGCGCACCCGCTCGGCGTGCGCGAGATCGGCCGCGGTGTCGACATGGATCACCGAACGGTACTGGCTGCCGCGGTCGTTGCCCTGGCGCATGCCCTGGGTCGGGTCGTGGTTTTCGAAGAACACCCGCAACAGCGCGTCGAGTCCGATCACGCCGCGATCGAACACGACCTGCACGACTTCGGCATGGCCGGTCGACCCCGAGCAGACCGCGCGATAGGTCGGGTTCGGCGCGTGTCCGCCGGCATAGCCGACGGCGGTGGTGTACACGCCCGGCAGCGACCAGAACTTGCGCTCGGCGCCCCAGAAGCAGCCCATGCCGAACTGGATGCGATCCAGGCCGGGAAAGTCGCCGGCGATCGGCCGGCCATGGACGTGGTGGGTATTCACGATCGGCATCGTCGTCATGGTGTTCGAAACTCCGCAGGATCCTGATCAGCCATCGGGACCGGCATGGGCGGCATGGGCTTTCGCGGCGTCGTCGTGCGGCGTCGTCGGCGTGGCGTTCACCACGAGTTGCTCGATCTTGCGCTCGAGCACGTTGCGTGCCTCGACCGCCTGGAGCAGGGCGAGTTCGATCGCCGCGAGTCGTGCCAGGGTTTCCTCGTTGTGCTTCGCGCGCGCCTCGGCATCGTCTTCCATGTGCTGCAGCTTCATCCAGATCATGCGCCGCAGGTGTTGCGCTTCGCGTTCCTCGTCTTCCTGGAAGAACGACACCAGCGACGCCGAGAGCAGGGCGATCATCGACACGCCGAGCAGCATCAGGGTGACCGCGAACACGCGCGCCGCGGGCGTCTGCGGCACCATGTCGCCGTAGCCGACCGTGGTCACCGTGACCCAGGCCCACCAGATGCCGTCGAGCGGGCGCGAGAATCCGGGGTCGAAGTAGCCGATGATCAGTCCGCCGAGCGTGGTCACGAGCACGATGGCGGCGAGGATCGGCAGCAGACGGTTCTGCGCGAGCATGTGCCGCACGACGCGAGCGACGTTGGCGAGCAGCGACAGCATCACCAGCAGGCGCGCGGCGCGGGCGATCTGCACCCAGTGACCGCTGCTCGGCAGGATCGGCAGGCCGGTGAGGATGATCAGCAGGTTGAGCCAGTTGCCGCGGAAGTAGCGCAGGCGATCGCGAACCAGCGCGCCGACGACCACGGCTTCGGTCACGAACAGCAGCCAGATGACGAGGGCGACGCGGCGCGCGTTCTCGACCGAGACTTCGCCGCTGCTTTCCAGCGACCACTGGATCGGCAGCCACAGCGCCAGCGGCACCAGCATCCATTCGAACCAGGTGCCGGCTTGGCGCGCGCGCGCATGCTCGTCGGGCGCGACGCCGGCCAGGCCGATCCACGTCCCGAAGCGCGCGCGCAAGCTCATGGCGCCGAACCCATGCCGAGCACCGGGATGATCTCGCGCGGCATCGCCGTGAGCACGAGCATGACGCCGTCTTCCCGGAACTCGGCGCGGTCGTCGAGCACGATGCGGCCATTGCGGTCCGCCATCCGCAACTGTTCGATGCGACCGACGACGCTCAGTTGCGCCTGGGCGCGCGGATCGAACCAAAGCTCGACGCCCTGCACGTGCAAGCGGCCATCGGCGCCGTCGGCCGTCACGACCGCGCGCATCTGGTCGATGCCGAGGGCGATTTCGCGGTACGGGAAACGCAACCCGCGCGGTGGCCTCAGTTCGATCGCCACCGAGAGCGTCAGCGATCCCTTCGGCTGATTCGAGGCCACCGCCGGATTTTCCTCGCGCAACGTCGTCTCGAGCGGAAAGTTCACGTCCCCGTTCGGCGCGACGCGGACCGTGCGCAGGCCGTTGCGACTGCGGATGTCGAGACGGATCTGTTCCGGCGCGACATCGCGGCGCTTGCTCTGGATGCGCGTGCGCGCCAGCAGCCGGTCATGGCCGCTCACCTCGAGCGCCGGACGCAGCGATTCGTACAGCGCCGCATAAGGCACCACGGACACTTCGGCCGCAGCCAACGGTGCCAGCAACAGGGCCCAGATCAGGATCAGACGACGAGACATGCCGACACTGTGCGCAGCGGGGCCGTCCGGGTCAACTGGTGGACACGAAGAATCACCGGCACGCGCACGCTCTACGAACCCTACGGCGCCCCGCTGCCGACGCCGCACGACGGATCGCCGAGCTACACCGGCCACCAGTACGACACCGGCACCGGCCTGATCTACGCCCAGCAGCGCTACTACGACCCGCAACTCGGCATCTTCTACAGCCCCGACCCGATGGCGGTGGACACCACCAGCGCGTTCAACTTCAATCGCTACGCCTATGCCAACAACTCGCCCTACAAGTTCACGGATCCGGATGGGCGTGCCGCGATTCCGGCAGCTGGCGTTGGTTGCGCAGTCACCGGGCCAGGATGCCCTGTAGGCGCCACAGTCGGATTCATTGTCGGAAAGATCGCTACTGCCTTCGCCGTAGTTGCTGTGCTCGATTGGGC
>DATMVT010000356.1:0-24388 GCA_035562895.1 Patescibacteria group bacterium
CGGGCATCGAAATGCGGCGCGGTCGGGTACGAGGTGTAGCGCGGACCGGGGCCATCGTAACGGCGCAGCAGGTCGCGATCGAAGACGGGAATGACGGACACGGGAACCTCCGGATGTGCGGGGCAGACTAAGCATTCCGCGCCTTGCGGGTGTTGATCCGGGTCAAGTCCGGGCGACGATCGGGGCACGGCCGTCACGTTGCAGCGCCGCATCGATGCGGTTGTAATGCGCGACTTCCCGAGCGTCTGGAGTGTCCGATGTCCGTGCTTCGCCTTGTCGATCTTGATGTCGCCGGTCAGTGCGTGCTGATCCGTCAGGACCTGAACGTGCCGGTCGACGCCGGCCGCGTCACCTCGGACCAGCGCATCGTGGCGTCGGTGCCGACCTTGAAGCTGGCACTCGAGAAGGGCGCCGCGGTGATGGTGATGTCGCATCTCGGCCGCCCCAAGGAAGGCGAATGGAGCGAGGCCGATTCGCTGGCGCCGGTGGCGAAACGTTTGTCCGAACTGCTGGGCATGGACGTGCCGCTGATCCGCGACTGGGTCGATGGCGTCGCGGTAACGCCAGGCCAGCTGGTGCTGCTCGAGAACTGCCGCATGAATGTCGGCGAGGGCAAGGACGACGATGCCCTGTCGCGCAAGTACGCGGCGCTCTGCGATGTCTTCGTGATGGACGCGTTCGGCACCGCGCACCGTGCCCAGGCCTCGACCCATGGCGTGATCCGGCATGCGCGGACCGCCTGCGCCGGCCCCTTGCTGACCGCCGAACTGGACGCGCTCGCCAAGGCGCTGGAACATCCCGCGCGACCGTTGCTCGCGATCGTGGCCGGATCGAAGGTGTCGACGAAACTGGCACTGCTGTCGAGCCTGATCGGCAAGGTCGACCAGTTGATCGTCGGCGGCGGCATCGCCAACACCTTCCTTGCCGCCAGCGGCCATCCGGTCGGCAAGTCGCTGTACGAGGCAGACCTGATCGATACCGCGAAACAAATCATGGCGGACGCGAAGGCGCGTGGCGCCGACATCCCGTTGCCGGTCGATGTCGTCGTCGCGACCGCGTTCAAGGCCGATGCGCCGGCGACCGTGAAGCGCGTCGCCGACGTCGCGGCCGACGACATGATCCTCGACATCGGCCCCGACACCGCCAAGGCCTATGCGGCACGCATCATGACCGCCGGCACCGTGGTCTGGAACGGCCCGGTCGGGGTGTTCGAGTTCGATGCCTTCGGCCACGGCACCGCCGCGATGGCGCAGGCCATCGCGGCCTCGGCGGCATTCTCGATCGCCGGCGGCGGCGACACGCTCGCGGCGATCGACAAGTACGGCGTCGTCGATCGGATCAGCTACATCTCCACCGGTGGCGGCGCCTTCCTCGAGTTCCTCGAAGGCAAGGAACTGCCGGCGGTCGCGGCGCTCAGGGCGCGCGCGGCATGAGCGGAACGCTGCTCTGGCGCGCGCTGCTCGCGGGCGCCGGCTTCAATGTCGCGGTCAGCCTGCTGATGAGTTTCGGCAGCGGATTCCTGTTCGGCTTGGTCGATCCGGCGCGCTTCGCGATGCTGTCGTTCGCGTTGCGCCTGGTGTCGGCGCTGGCCGACATCGGCGGCGGTGCGATCGCCGGATTCATCGCGCGCCGCGACGGCCTGCTGCATGGCGCATTGACGTCGCTGGCGGCCACGCTCGTGGTGATGCCGATCAGTTTCCTGCGCATGTGGTGGATCACGCGCGGCGGCGGCGAACTTCAGCTCGGTGCGAGCTACTGGATCGACTTCGGCCTGTGGACCGCGGTCGGCCTATTCCTCGCCGCCGTGGCCGGATTCCTCGCGGTCGAACTGCGCAAGCCGGGCAGCCGCTGACATGAGGCCGACCCTGTTTTTCGACCTCGACGGCACCCTGATCGATTCCGCCGTGGGCATCACCCGCTGCGTCGCGCACGCGCTCGAGCGCATCGGCGAACCGGTGCCGGACATGGCCGAACTGCGGCGCTGGATCGGCCCGCCCCTGCGCGACAGCTTCGCGCCGGTGCTGAACGATCCGGCGCGCGTCGAGCGCGCGGTCGAGTTCTATCGCGAACGCTTCGAGGACGTCGGCTACGCCGAACACACGCTGTACGACGGCATCGCCGAAACGATCCATGCGCTCGCCGATCGCGGCCACCGCATCGCCATCGTCACCGCGAAGAACGAGCCGCATGCGCGCAAGATCGCCTCCGGGTTCGATTTCGCGGCGCGCTTCGAGACGATCGTCGGCGCCACGATCGACGGCCGCATCAGCCACAAGCCCGAACTCATCGGCGAAGCACTCGCCCGGCTGGCGTTGGCGCCGAGCGACTGCGTGATGATCGGCGATCGGCGCATGGACATCGACGGCGCGCGCCATCACGGCATGCGCTCGATCGGCGTGCTCTGGGGTTTCGGCGACGCCGACGAACTCGCGCTGGCCGACGTCCACGTCGCGGCACCGCGCGACCTGATCGATGCGATCGCGCGGCCGGCCGAATCGCGCTAGGTCAACGCCCGGACAGACGCTCCAGCAGTTTCTGCACGAACTCGATGCGCTGCGCCGGCTCCGGCAGTTCCTGGCGGAAGCGCAACTTGTCCTGGCCATCGAGGGCGTAGACCTTCGGCTGCGCCTGCATCAGCTTGATGATGGTCAGCGGCTCGATGTTCGGCTGCGCGCGGAAGTGGATGCGGCCACCGGCGCGATCGACATCGAGCTTGCGGATGCCGAGTCGTTCGCAGTGCAGCTTCAGGCGCGCGACCGCGAACAGCGACTGCGTCTGCGGTGGCAACAAGCCGAAGCGGTCGATCATCTCGACCTGCAAGTCGCGCAGGGCATCGTCGTCGCGGGCCATGCTCACGCGCTTGTACAGCGTCAGGCGCTCGTGCACGTCGCCGAGATAATCGTCCGGGATCAGTGCCGGCACGCGCAATTCGACGTCGACGCGGTCGGCATGCGCGTTCTCCAGATCGACGATCTTGCCGGACTTCAGCGCCGCGACCGCGCGCTCCAGCATTTCCGTGTACAGGGTGAAGCCGACCTCGCTGATCTGGCCACTCTGCTCTTCACCGAGCAGTTCGCCGGCGCCGCGGATCTCGAGATCGTGCGTGGCCAGGGTGAAGCCGGCACCGAGCTCGTCCAGCGAAGCGATGGCATCGAGGCGCTTCTCGGCATCCGCGGTCATCGCCTTGCGTTCCGGCGTGACCAGATAGGCGTAGGCGCGATGGTGCGAACGACCGACACGCCCGCGCAACTGGTGCAACTGGCTCAGGCCGAACTTGTCGGCGCGATGGATGATGATGGTGTTGGCGCTCGGCACGTCGATGCCGGATTCGATGATGGTCGTGCACAGCAAGACGTTGAAGCGCTGGCGGTAGAAGTCGAGCATGACCTGTTCCAGGTCGCGCTCGGCCATCTGCCCGTGGGCGACGCGGATGCGCGCTTCCGGAACCAGTTCGGCCAGGGTCGCGGCCATCTTCTGGATGCTCTCGACCTCGTTGTGCAGGAAGTAGATCTGGCCGCCGCGCGCCAGTTCGCGCTGAAAGGCCTCGCGCAGCAAGGCGTTGTCCCAGACCGTGACGAAGGTCTGCACGGCGACGCGATGCGCCGGCGGCGTGCCGATGATGCTGAGGTCGCGCAGACCGGCCATGGCCATGTTCAAGGTGCGCGGAATCGGCGTCGCGGTCAGCGTCAGCAGGTCCACTTCCGCACGCAGCTTGCGGAACATCTCCTTGTGGCGCACGCCGAAGCGCTGTTCCTCATCGACGATGACCAGACCGAGGTCCTTGAAGCGCACGTCGGGCGCGAGCAGCTTGTGCGTGCCGATCACGACGTCGAGCTTGCCCTCGGCGAGCAGCTTCAGCGCCTCGTTCACTTCCTTGCCGGACTTGAAGCGCGACAACACCTCGACGCGGATCGGCCAGTCGGCGAAGCGGTCGCGGAAGTTCTGGTAGTGCTGCTGCGCCAACAGCGTCGTCGGCACCAGCACCGCGACCTGCTTGCCGGCCTGCGCGACCACGAAGGCCGCACGCAACGCGACTTCGGTCTTGCCGAAGCCGACATCGCCGCAGACGACGCGATCCATCGGCGACGGCTTGCCGAGGTCGGCGATCACCGCCTCGATCGCGCTGGCCTGGTCCGGCGTTTCCTCGAACGGAAAGCTCGCCGCGAATTGCTCGTACGCGGGCTTGTCGAGGTGGACCTCGATGCCCGGCTTGGCCGCGCGCTTCGCGTAGATCTCGAGCAGTTCGGCGGCGGCATCGCGCACCTTCTCGGCGGCTCGGCGCTTCGCCTTCGCCCAAGCTTCGCCGCCGAGCGAATGCAGGGGCGCATGTTCCGGCGCGCTGCCGGTGTAGCGCCCGACCAGATGCAGGTTCGCGACCGGGACGTAGAGCTTGTCGCCCTTGGCGTATTCGATCGCGAGGAATTCGCCGCTCTGGCCGCCGACATCGAGCGTCATCAGGCCGAGGTAGCGACCGACGCCATGGTCTTCATGCACCACCGGCGCACCGATCGAGAGCTCGCCGAGGTCGCGAATGATGGATTCCGGATCGCGGCCAGCCCGTTTGCGGCGACGCACCTGCTGCACGCGTTCGCCGTACAGCTGGCGCTCGGTCAGCACGACGAGCTTCGGATCGTCGAGCGCGAGGCCGTCCTCGAGCGCGGCGACAGTGATCGCGAAGCGCGCGTCGGAAGCGATGAAGCCGTGCCAGGAACCGACCGTCAGCGGCCGCAATTCGAAGCCGGCGAGGAGATCGATCAGGGCTTCGCGCCGTCCCGGCGAGTCGGCCGCGATCAGCACGCGACCGGGATAGCTGCGCAGGAACTGGCGCAGCGCCGATGCCGGATCCTCGTGCTTGCGCTCGATCGGCAGCATCGGTGCCGGCTGCGTGCCGAGCGCGAGCATCGGCTTGTCGCTGCCCGCTGGCAGCAATTCGATGCGCGGATGCCGATTCAGCGTCTCGCGCAACTGCTGCGGCGGCAGGAACAGTTCGGCCGGCGCCAGCACCGGGCGCTCGATGTCGTGGCGGCGCGACTCATGGCGTTCGCCGGTCTGCGTCCAGAAGTGCTCGGCGGCGTCGAGCACGCCCGGCGACAACGCGAACAAGGGCGTGCCGCCGAGATAGTCGAACAAGGTATCGAGCGATTCGAAGAACAGCGGCAAGTAGGACTCGATGCCGGCCGGTGCCGCGCCTTCGCGCAGATCCAGGTACAACGGCGAGCGGCGTGGATCGATGTCGAAGCGCTCGCGCAATTCGTTCTTGAAGGCCTTGGTCGCGGCCTCGGTCAGCGGGAACTCGCGTGCCGGCAGCATCGACACCTGTGCGACCTTGTCCTGCGAACGCTGCGTCTCCGGATCGAAGCTGCGGATCGAGTCGATTTCATCGTCGAGCAGTTCGATGCGATAAGGCGCCTCGGCGCCCGCCGGATAGAGATCGAGCAAGGCGCCGCGCGTCGCGTAGTCGCCCGGTTCGAACACTTGCGGCACATGTCGATAACCCGCCGCTTCGAGCATGCGCTTCTCGGCTTCGAGGTCGAATTTCTGACCGACCTTCAGCACCAGGCTTTGCCCGGACAGCCAGCGCTTCGGCGTCACCCGCTGCATCAGCGTCGATACCGGCACCACCAGCACGCCGCGCGCCAGCGACGGCAATCGATACAAGGTGGCGATGCGCGAGGCGACGATTTCCGAATGCGGCGAGAACACGTCGTAGGGCAAGGTCTCCCAGTCCGGCAGATGCAGGATCGGCAGGTCCGATTCGGCAAACACCCTCAACTCGGTTTCGAGCGCGTGCGCCGTGTGGGTATCGGCCGTCACCGCGACCAGCAAGCCGGCATGCCGGCGCGCCGCCTGCACCAGGGCCAGCGCCAGCGCCGAACCTTCGGGCTCGCGCCAAAAGGCCCGCAACTGCGAACTGCCCGGCAACACCGGATCGAACACTGAACTCACGTCATGCAACCAGCGAAAAAAACGGGGGCGAAGGATAGCGGCTGCAGCCCGCGATATGCTCGGATCATGACGATGCCCACTCGCCTCCAACCGGTGAATGCGTGGCTTCTGGCGGCCGCGCTCGCGTTCACGTCTTGGCCTGGATTCGCTGATGCCCAGCAGGCTGCGACCGAGCCGGCGACGTCACGGCGCGCTGAATCGGCCGAACTGCGCGTGCGCGACGACCTGTCCACGCGGCTGCGCGCGATCGATTCGCACTGGGGTGCGCCGGTGTTCGTGCGCATCTACAAGCAGGAGCGCGAGCTCGAGGTCTGGGCGCAAACCGGCGCCGGAACGTACGCGTTGCTGGATACCTGGCCGATCTGCACCTATTCGGGGGCACTCGGGCCAAAGCAGCGCGAGGGCGATGGTCAGGCGCCGGAGGGCGTCTATCAAGTCAGCGCCGGGCAACTGAATCCGCTCAGCAGCTATCACCTCAGCTTCGATCTCGGCTATCCGAACGCCTTCGATCGCGCGCACGACCGCACCGGTTCCTACCTGATGGTGCACGGCCGATGTGTCTCCATCGGTTGCTACGCAATGACCGATGCCGGCATCGAGCAGATCTACTCGCTCGTCGCCGCAGCGCTCACGCGTGGCCAGCGCCGCGTGCAGGTGCACGCCCTGCCCTTTCGCTTCACGCCCGGTTGGGAACAGGTGCAGCGCGATTCCCCGTGGCGCGACTTCTGGCGCGACCTGGCGGCGATCGATGCGCGCTTCGACGCAGGCCGCGTGCCGCCGAAGGTGCGGGTGTCGGGCAAGCGCTACTTACTCTGACCCGCCGGCGCCGAGGGCGGACTTGCGCCACCGGTACACCGCATATCCGCCCGCGAACAGAAGCGCGAGACCCGCGGGGACGTACAGCGTGGCGTAGTCGATGCGCGCGAACGCCAGCGCGCTGACGATGCCGCCGGTAAAGAATGCCGAGATCACGATCAGGCACAGCTGCAAGCGCCGCCTGTCGTAGCCGGAACCGCGCAACACGTGGCCGAGGGTGATGCCGAGGTCGGTGAACATCCCGGTCAGGTGCGAGGTGCGCAGCACGGTGCCGCTGTAGGTGGTCGCCATCGCGTTCTGCAGGCCGCAGGCGATGCCGACCAGATAGATGCCGAGTGCGTTGTGGCGCATCAGCAATTGCGCGGCGACGATCAGCAGCGCCGCTTCGATGACCAGCGCGACGCCGTAGCGACGCCCCAGTCGCAATGCGCTGTGGCGCAACAGCAGGCCGCTGAGCATGGCGCCGAACACGAACGCGGCGATGATCGACAGCCAGTGCAGGGCCATGGCGGCATTGCGCTCGGCCAATGCCATCGCCAGCAGCGACGTGGTCCCGGTCATGTGCGAAATCGCTTGCGGCTCGAAGCTCAGGAAGCCGACGACATTCATCATGCCGGCCATGAAGGCCAGCCACCATGCCCAGATCCAGACCCAGGTCGGCAGTTTCGAAATCATCCCCGGAATCTAGCGCGCAGCGCCCGCTTGCGACACCGTTAGACTGTGGCGAAACGCGGGAGCAAGGCATGGATCAGGCGACGATCGAATCCTGGGTGCGCGAATGGCCCGGCGTCACGCACGAGATCAAGTGGCACGACGACCTCGTGTTCATGGTCGCCGGAAAAATGTTCTGCGTGTACTGCTTCCAGGGCAAGAACCGCGGCCAGGTGTCGTTCAAGGTGGAAGACGAGCGCTTCCTCGACTTCACCGATCGGCCGCACGTCATCCCGGCGCCGTACATGGCGCGCGCGCACTGGATTTCGGTGCTGTCGTCGGCGGCGATGCCGGTCGATGAACTGCAGGCGCTGGTGCGCCATGCCTACGAACTGGTGCGCGCGAAACTGCCGAAGAAGACGCAGCGCGAAATCGGTTCAGGCTGAACGCAACGACTTGCGCACACGCACGATGCCGGGCTCGTCGGGATGGTGGCTGCGCGTGAACCCGAGCTCGTCGCAGACCGCGAGCATCGGTGAATTCTCGTCGCGCACGTCGCCCCACAGCACCTCGAGGCGACGGCGGCGCGCGCAGTCGATCAAGCGCTTCATCAGGAAAATGCCCAATCCCTGACCACCGACTTCGCGACCGACGATGATCGCGAACTCGGCGTCGCGGCTGGCCGGGTCGATCGCGAGTCGCGCCACCGCACCGATCAGGGCTTCACCCGCAGGCAACGGTTCGGTGACGACCAGTGCGAAGCCGGTATCGCGGTCGAGGTCGCACAACTGGCGCGCGAAGGCTTCGGTCATCTCGGTGATCGGATGCAGGAAACGCAGCCGCACTTCTTCCGGCGTCAGGCGCGCGAAGCTGCGGCGCAGCGGCTCGGCATCGACCGACTCGATCGGTCGCATCAGCAGTTCACGGCCACTGGGCAACCACAGTCGTTCCCGCCAGGTACCGATGCGTTCACGCCGGATCGGCGCGGGGCGAGCGAACTTCTGCGGTACGGCATTCATCACGGCGCGATTATGCACCGCAGCAATCCGAGTGCCTGCTCGGTTTCCGGCGGTGGCGTGGACGTCAACGCCGGCGTCGATGCGCGAACAGCAGCGCAGCCGCCACGAGGCCGCCGAACATGCCGCCTTCCACGGCCCCGAGCGCGGCCTGCGCCAACGCGCCGAACTGCGGTTCGCCGAACAAGCGACCGAGCGGCGTCATGTCGAGGCGGGAATCGTCGAAGGTCGCGGCGACACGCGCCAGACTCGTCGCCATCAGGCTGCCGCCCGCCAGCGGCAGCAGTGCACCGGCCAGCCCGGTGGCGAGCGCGGCGAACCAGGCCGGCCGCGGGCCGCTGGCCGCATCCATGCCGCCGCCGACGTGAAGTCCCGCAGTCAACGCGAAGCCGATCACCGCGCCTTCCAGGCCCCCGGTGATGCCCGCGGGCGCTTGGCCGACGAGCAGCGTGAACGCGTCGGAACCCAACAGCTTGGCGAGCCCGCCGACCATGAATCCGCCGACTGCGCCGCCGGCGAGCAGCCACGCCGGACCGGGTCCGAACCCGCGTCCCGCGACCCATCCGAGGCTGACACCGAACGCACCGGCCATGCCCACGGCGACGCTGAGCATCAGCAGCACGAGCAGCACCGACAACGTGCCGAGACCCTGCGCCTGCGGCGAGAACGCCAGCGCCGACCCGTACAGCAGGCCACCCGCCAGCCCGGACACCGCGCCACCGAGCGTCGCCGCGCCGACGTCGACGAGGCCGCGCGGCAGCGCCGTCGCAAGTCCTGGATCGGCAGGACGATCCGCCACCGGGCGCGACTCGGAGGAAGCGGCCTCGACCGCGATCGCAGCCTGATCGTCGCTGACCACCGCGATGAAACAATAGCCATGACCCGGCACGGTGCGGATGTAGCGTGGCGCGTTCGCGTCGTCGCCGAGCACGCGCCGGATGTCCTTGATGCACTGCGTCAATGCGGCATCGGTGACCACGCTGCCGGCCCAGACCTCGTCGAAAAAACGCTGCTTGGCGACCAGCCGACCCTGCTCCCGCACGAGCAGCACCAGCGCATCGAAGTACCGCGCGTTGATCGACACCGGAACGCCATCGCGGTGCAGGCTGCGATTGGCGGCATCGAGAACGAAGTCGCCGAAGCGAGGGCGGGGCACGGACATCAACGGAGGCTCAGGCGTTGCGGGCGATGCGGCGCAAGATCGTACATCGCGCCCGCCGCCGACTCACGGCCCTGACGCGGGCGCGAGCAGGGTGCCGCGGCAATGTTTCGCGCCGCAGCGACAACGCCAGCGCTCGCGTTCGGCCTCGCTGAGCGCATGGCTGGGTTCGAGCGCGTAGTCGAAACTGATTTCCTCGCCTTTGCGAATCCTTCGCCGGGTCTCGATGTAGACACGATCGCGACGCTCGTCGCCGTCGATGTCGACCCAGATCACCGCGTCGCAATTCGGCGCGCAACCGTGATTGATGAAGCGCGCGCCGCTGCCACCGACATTGCCGTCGATCAGCCAGTGCGCGTTGACCGCGAACAAATAGGTTTCACCGAGTCCGCTGTTGTCGCCGTAGCGTCGAAACGCCTCGGCGCTGTCGATGCGTTCGCCGCGGTATTCGAGCAGTCGCGTGTGCGCGGGGACCTCGACATTCGCGAACACGCCACGACCATGGATCGGCGAGCGACGCACGACGATGCGGGGCTTGCTCATCGACCGTGCGTCACAGCGCGACGCCGACGCCGAGCGACCATTGCGCGTCGTCGAACTGGAAGCCCTGTTTCCACAGCGCCCAGCGTGCATCGACCAGGATCGGGAATCGATACGGTGCGTTGCCGATACGGCCTTCGGCGGCACCGACGACGCGACCGCGCACGGTCAGGTAGCGGCCTTCGGGTGCGTCGAAGCGCGTGAGCCGTTCAGCGACGCGGACCACGAATCGACCCTGGGTCGGCGCCTGCGTGAGCGGACGCTGGCGCCGATCGAGCGGCTGCGCCAGCACTTCGATGTCACTGCCGTCGCCGTGATCGCGCACGCCGACGATCATGCCGCCCCAGATCACCTCGACATCGCCGGGATCCTCGTTGACGGCGGCCTGCGGCGACACGTCGAGGCGCGCGCCTTCGACCAGGAACGGCGCCGGTGCCGCACAAGCGGCCAGCAGGGCGGCGAGCGCCGCCGCGATCAGTCCTCGACCAGCCATTCGAGTCGGAACTGCGCGTAGCGGCTTTGCGCCAGCGTGGTCGCGAGTGTCGGCAGCATGTCCGCCAGCGTGCGATCGAGCTTGTACGGCGCGTTGATGATCGCCATGCCGCAGCCGTTCAAGCGCAGCGCGGAATTGTCCGGATGCACGCAGATCTCGGCGACCAGCACCTTGCGCATGCCCGACGCCTTGAGCCAGCGATGGAACGGCAGCACCGACTGGCGCAGCTTGATCGGATACCAGACCGCGTAAATGCCATGGGCGAAGCGCTTGTGCGCTGCGGCGAGCGCCTCCTCGATGATGCGGAACTCCTGCTCCTGTGCTTCGAAGGGCGGGTCGATCAGGACCAGGCCACGCTTTTCCGGCGGCGGCAGCAGCGCCGCCATCGCCTGATAGCCGTCGCGCTGGTGCACGGCGACACGGGCGTCGCGCGCGAACAACTGGCGCAGTGATTCCACTTCCGCGTCCTGCACTTCGCACAGCATCAGGCGATCGCCGTCACGCAACAACTGCGCCGCGATCAGCGGTGAACCCGGATAGGTCTGGGAACCGTTCTGCGACCGCACCAGGTTGAGGTAGGCGTGCACCAGGGTCGGCAATCGTTCCGCCGCGAGCAAGCGCATCACGCCATCGCGGAACTCTCCGGTCTTCAAGGCCTCCTCCGACGCGAGCGAATAGCGCCCGGCGCCGGCATGCGTGTCGAGCACGGCGAACGGCGTCTGCTTGGCCTTCATCGCTTCAAGCAACGCGATCAGCACGACATGCTTGAGCACGTCGGCGAAATTGCCTGCGTGATAGACGTGGCGGTAGTTCATCGGCCCCTTTCCCTGGACTCGGCACGCGGCAGTATCCGCATGGGTACCCGGTTACCGCAAGTGGCGGTCGCTTCAGCCGAGCAGCGCGATGCTGCCGCGGCCCAGCGCGATGGCGATCGCCGTCGCCGCCAGCACGTCGCTGGGATAGTGCAGGCCGAGCACCACGCGCGACGTCGCGACCAGCGCCGCGAATGGCCACAGCACCCAGCCGAGCATCGGGTAATGGTGGGTCGCGACCAGCGCAAACGCGATGGCGTGCAGGGTATGTCCGGACGGGAACGAGAACTCGTCGAGCGGCGCGATGTGCGCGGTGATCGATCGATGCCGCGCAAACGGTCGTGGACGGCGCGTGTACTGCTTCAAGCCGCGATAGAGCGCGAGCGAGACCAGCCCGACCAGCGCCAGATGCAGGCTCGCCTGCAGGCCGGCGCCGGCGTCGAACATCGGCAGCAGCAGCATCAGCGCATACCAGAACGCGCCGTCGCCCAGCCGGCTGACCAGCGCGAACGCATGGCAGATCCGCGGACGCGCGCCGTAGCGGTTCATGTGCAGGCACAGGCGCAACTCCGGTGCCGTCACCGGGCGATCGAACCACGCCAGCGCGCGCATCAGGCCGCCCGCCCGAGCATCGATGCCGGCTCCGACAGCAGTCGCACCAGGGCTTCCGCGACGGCACGCTGGCTGAGGCCGCGCACCGTGTCCAGCGCCGCCAGCGCGCAGCGTCGGCGCAAATCGTCATGAGTCGCCAATTCAACCGCGGCGTGCACGAAGGCGTCTTCGTTCGCGAACGCGACGGCGGCGCCGGACTGACCGTGCCGAAGGTGTTCGCGTGCGGCGCCGTAGTCGAACGCGACCATGGCGACGCCGCTGGCCATGGCTTCCAGCGTGACGTTGCCGAAGGTCTCGGTCAGGCTCGGGAACAGGAACAGGTCGCCGGAGGCGAAGTGCGCGGCCAGGTCCTCGCCGCGACGCATGCCGACGCAAGAGAATTCCGGATGTCGCGCTCGCAGTGCCGGCAAGCTGGGCCCATCGCCGACGATGATGCAGCGTGCCTCCGGTCGCACCGTCCGGATGGCGTGGAAGGCGCGCGCCAGCAGGGCGAGGTTCTTCTCGGCGGCGATGCGCCCGACGTGGATCACCGCGAGCTGCCCGGGCTGCAGTCCCCACTCGGCACGCAAGGCCTCGCTGCGTCGCGCCGGATGGAACTGGCGCGTATCGACCGCGCGCGCCAGATGCCGCACATGATGAAATCCGCGATCCGCGAGGAACTGCTGCAACGCGCGCGTCGGCACCAGCGTCGCCTGACCGCGATTGTGGAAGCGGCGCATCCACGCGAACGCGATCGGCGTCAGCAGGCCGGCCCCGTAATGCGCGACGAACTCGTCGAAGCGGGTGTGGAAGCCGGTCGCCGCCGGGATGCCGAGCGCATTCGCGACCTTGAGCGCCGACCAGCCCAGCGGTCCTTCGGTGGCGACGTACACCGCGTCCGGCCGCCGCGTCTGCCACAAGGTGCGGATCGCGGCGCCGGCCGGCCAACCGAAGCGCAGTCCCGGATAGCGCGGCAGCGCGGCGCCGCGGACCCGCTGTTCGTGCACCGCGCCCGCCATCCGGAGCGCACCCTCGCCGGGGTGCTCCGGACGCGTCAGCAACACCTCGTGGCCCAATGCGGCGAGATGCTCGACGAAATTCTGCACGGTCAACGCGACGCCGTTGATCTCGGGCGGATAGGTCTCGGTGACGACAGCAATGCGCATGCGCTTCCCCGGTTTGACGGCATGCTCGCGGACGCGCTTGACGTCGTGATGAAGCGGCGATGACGACCGTGTGACTCGCTACCATCCGGTGATGCCGTCCCCGATCGCGACCGTCCTGCGCTGCTTCGCCCTGATCACCGCGTTCGGCGCGGCCGAGGCGGCGCAGTGGCAACACTTCGACGTCGAGGACGGGCTGCCGCAGAATTCGGCGACCGCGATGACGGTCGATCGCCATGGACTGCTCTGGGTCGGCACCGAGGACGGCCTGGCGCGCTTCGACGGCAATGATTTCGTCGCGTTCGATGCCGCGGTCGACCAGGGCTGGCTGCCCGGCAATTACATCATCGCGCTCGCGAGTGATGACGCCTACGTCTGGATCGCCGTCGAAAGCGGCGGTCTCGCGCGCTTCGATCTTCAGCGCGAACGCTTCGAGATCCTGGAGGTCCGCGATCCCGACACCGGCCAGCCGCTGAATGCCTGGACGCTGGCCATCGCGCGCGACGTGGTCTGGGTCGGCACGCGCGATCGTGGCGTCTACGCGCTCGATCGTCGCCATCCCGAGCGCGTGCGCGACCACTGGCATGAAGGTGCAAGCCTCGAGTCCGGCCACGCCTTGCCGCTGCGCGCGGTGCGCGACATCCACTTCGACGCGACACGGCAGGGGTATTGGGTCGCCGGGATCGGCGGGCTCGCATTCATCGACGCCGAGCGCGGCATTGCGCACATCGATCCGCTCGTCGGCATCGAACGGACGACGGCGGAGCCCGACATCGCCAGCGTGATCAGCGAGCCCGACGGCACCTTGTGGCTGGGGCTGCGCAGTCATGGCGTGATGCGGCGCCGCTCCGGAGACGCGGGATTCACCCGGGTCGCGCAAGGCGGCGTGGACGGCGACCCGGTGGTCGTGAATCGATTGGCGATCACGCCCACCGGTCAACGCGTCGCCGCAACCGATCGCGGATTGCATCTGTATCGGGCGCATTGCGACTGCTTCATGCCGGCACCGGTGTCGTCGCAGTTGCGCCAGGTCGTGATCGACGCGTTGTTCCTCTCGATCATCGGCGATGACGACGTGATCTGGGCCGGCAGCTGGAATCGCGGGTTGTTCCGGCTCGATCTGCAGGCGGCCGACTTCGACCTCCTCAGCGCCGCCGACCTGGGTGAAGGCCGCGAACCGACCGCGCCGCGGGCGTTGTACGTGGATCGCCGCGATCGCCTGTGGATCGGCAGCTTCGGCGATGGCGCGCGTTACGCCGACGTGCAGTCGTCGCCGATGGTGCAATGGCGTTGGCGGCAATGGATCAGCGCCGCCGGATCCCGCGATCGCCAGATCTGGGCCTTCGCCGAGACCGTCTCGGGCGATCTGTTCATCGGCAGCGATGCCGGCGTGACCCGCTGGCGCAATGACGGCCGCGAACAGACGCAGATCGACCTCGAACCCGAGCAGATGGACGAGCTTCGCAGCCTGCTCAGCACGTCGGACGGCCAGCTTTGGGCGAGTACCGTGGGCGGCGTCTATCGGATCGATCCGGAGACGCTGCGGACACGACGGTTTGCGCATGCCCAGGGATTGTCCGACTTGCGCGCCTACGCCCTTGCGGAATGGCCGCGCGGACGTCTGGTGATCGGGACCTGGTCGGGCCTCTACGCGATGCCGCTGGATGGCGACCGCGTCGAGGCCCTGCCCTTGCGGCACGCCGGCCAGGACCACGCGGCACGCCTGGTCTGGGACCTGCATCCCGATGCCGACGGCAGTCTCTGGATCGGCACCAGCGCCGGCCTGCTGCAGCGCCTCTCGGCCGACGATCCGGAGATCCGGCGTTTTGCCGAACGGGATGGCCTGCCGAATGCGGTCGTCTACGCCATCGAGCCGAATGGCGCCGGGCAACTCTGGCTCAGCACCAACCGCGGCCTGGCGCGTTTCGACAAAGGCCAGCAACGCGCCGTGGCGTTCGATGCGTACGACGGCCTGCCGGGCAACGAATTCGGGTTCGGCATGGCGGCCCATGATCGCAGCGGTCACCTCTACTTCGCCGGCGTGAACGGCGTCAGCCGCTTCGATCCGGCGCGGATGCAGGTGCGTGCGCGCCCGCCGCGCGCGCTGCTGACGCGATTCTTCCTGCGCGACCGACCGATCGCCGTGGGCGAACCGGTGAATGGCCTCGCGCCACTGCCGGCGAGCCTGCTCGCGACCGAATCACTGCACTTGTCCCATCGCGAAGCCGACCTCGGCTTCGCCTTCTCCGCACTGGCCGCCGATCCCGCAGAACGGCTGCGCTTCCAATATCGACTCGACGGAAAGGATGCCGACTGGATCGACGCCGGCGAGCGCCGCTACGTCAGTTACACCAACCTGGCACCGGCGCGATACGCGTTTCGCGTGCGCGCCGCCGACCGCTTCGGCCAATTCGGGCCGGAACGCCGCATCCGCATCGCCATCACGCCCCCGGTTTGGGCGACGTGGCCGTTCCGCATCGCCGTGATCCTGGTCGCGATCGCCATCGCCTTGTCGGCACTGCGCTGGCGCTTCGCTGCCCTGCACCGCAGCCGCGCGCTGCTGGCCGCCGAAGTCGCCCGCCAGACCGAACGCATCCGCGAACAGAACGAACAGCTCGAAGCCGCGAATCAGGCCCTGTTCGACCGCTCGATCCGTGATCCGCTGACCGGCGCCTTCAATCGCCGCCACTTCGGCGAACTCGCGGAACAGGCTTATCTCGGCTGTCGCGCGCGCGCGCAACCCTTCGCGCTGCTGCTGTTCGACCTCGACCACTTCAAGCAGGTCAACGACCGCCATGGCCATGCGGCGGGTGACGCCGTGCTGTGCGCCGTGGCGCAAGCGGTGCGCGCGACCTTGTCCGGGCAGGAAGCGATGGCGCGCTGGGGCGGCGAGGAGTTCGTGGTGATGTGGCCGAGCCTCGCGATCGACGCGGCACTGGACCGCGCCGAAGCGGTGCGCGCGGCCATCCGCAACCTGCGCATCGACGCCGGCGGCACGCCACTGCGGGCCACCGCCAGCTTCGGGCTGGCGGTGGCGACGGCGAGCCGTCAGCCGCCGCTGGAAGCACTGATCGCCGAAGCCGACGCCGCGCTCTACCGCGCCAAGGACGGCGGCCGCGATCGCGTCGCGTTGGCGCTGCCGGCGGAGACCTGAGCACGGCCAATCGCGCCGAACGCACGTTCCGTCCCGCGTCACGTTTGCACACACCGGGCGTCGCTAGCATCGCCGGGTCCAGGAGACCCGCCATGCTTCGAACCCTGTTGCTGTACGTCGCCATCATCGCGACGAACGTGTCGGCCGCAACGGCCGCAACCACCGATGTGCCGCGCGGCAAGTTGCCGCGTCTGGTCGAGCCCGTCGCCTACGCCGTCGACTTGCGCATGGATGCACGCGCCGACCGCTACAGCGGCACCGTCGCGATCGAACTCGAGGTCAAGGAAGCGACCGACCATTTCTACTTCCACGCCCGCGGCAGCACCTTGTCCGACGTGCAACTGATCCGTGCACGCATGGCGCCGATCGCCGCGAAGACCGAACTGGTCGACGCCGCCGGCGGCACCGTGCGCGTCAGCAGCGCGCAGCCGATCAGCCCCGGCCGCTGGCAGTTGCGCCTGAACTTCGATGCGCCCTACGACCAGCGTCTGCAGGGCGCCTACAAGGTCAAGACCGGCGGTGCCGACTACGTGATGACGCAGATGGAACCGCTCGGCGCGCGCAACGCCTTTCCGAGCTTCGACGAGCCCGCGTTCAAGACGCCGTGGACCTTCTCGATCACCGCGCCGAAGGGTGACACCGCGATCTTCAACACGCAGGAAACCGGCACCGAAACGCTGTCCGACGGCTGGGTGAAGCACGTCTACGCGCAGACCAAGCCGCTGCCGACCTACCTGATCGCGTTCGCGGTCGGTCCCTGGGAAGTGATCGACTTCGACGCCATCCCGAAGACCGCACTGCGCGAGCGTCCGATCCCGCTGCGCGGCATCGCTGCCAAGGGCCAGAGCCAGCGCATGAAGTACATGCTCGGCGAGACCGCGAAGATCACCATCGCGCTCGAGGAATACTTCGACTACGCCTATCCGTACGACAAGCTCGATCTGCTCGCCGCACCCGACTTCGCCTATGGCGCGATGGAAAACCCCGGCCTGATCACCTATCGCGATTCGCTGATGTTCGCGGACCTGAAGTCGGCCACCTCGCAGCGTCGCGGCGCGCTCGGCACGCATACGCACGAACTCGGGCACCAGTGGTTCGGCAATGTCGTGACCATGCCGTGGTGGGACGACATCTGGCTCAACGAAGCCTTCGCGACCTGGATCGCGGCCAAGATCGTGCACCAGATCTACCCGGAACTCGAAGCCGACATGGATCTGCTCGGTCGCGGCCTCGGCGCCATGGGCTCGGACAGCCTCGCCACCGCGCGCCGCATCCACAATCCGGTCGAGGACTGGACCGAGATCAGCAGCACCTTCGACGGCATCACCTACCAGAAGGGCGGCGCCGTGCTGTCGATGATGGAGCGCTATCTCGGCAAGGACAAATTCCGCGCCGCGCTGCGCGCGCACATGCGCAAGTTCGAATTCGGCTCGGCCACCAGCATCGACCTCGGCGATTCGCTCGCCGCGCAGAGCGACCAGCCGAACGTGCTGCGCAAGGCCTTCGCCAGTTTCACCGACCAGCCCGGCGTGCCGATGCTCGACACCACGCTGGCCTGCAAGGACGGAAAGGCGACCCTGAGCGTGGCGCAATCGCGCTATGCGCCGATCGGCGCGACCTTCGCGACCGACACGCAGTGGCGGGTACCGATGTGCGTGCGCGTCGGACGCGGCGGCGAGAGCGCGGTCGAGTGCCACCTGCTCGACGATGCCACGGCTTCGGTCGCGCTGGCGGGCGACACCTGTCCGGACTACGTGCATCCGAATGCCGACGGTGCCGGCTACTACCGCTTCCGTCTCGACGACGCCGCGCAGAAGTCGCTCAACGCCGCGTTCGCGAAACTCAACGCCTTCGAGCAGCGCGTGCTCGCCGACAGCCTCGGTGCCGCATTCAGCAGCGGCGAGACCAGCGTCGCGCAATACCTCGACGCCGCACCGGGCTTTGCCGTCGCCCAGCAGGGCGACGTGATCACCGCGCCGCTCGGCAACCTCGAGTGGATCAAGGAGCGCGTCGCCACGCCGGCGCAGCGCGAACGCATCGACACGATGCTGCGCGACATCTGGGGCGCCAAGCTGAAGGAGCTTGGCATCGATCATCGCGACGGCGACAGCGAAGCGACCAAGTCCCTGCGCGTCGACCTGATCGGCGTGTTGTCCGACCATGGCCGTCCGCAGTGGCTGATCGACGACCTGGCCGCACGCGGCCGCAAGATCATCGGCCTTGGCGGCGCCGGAAAGCTCGACGCCGATGCGGTACACCGCGATCTGCTCGGCGTGTCGTTGCGCACGGTCGCGCACATCGAAGGCAAGGCGGCGTTCGACCTGATCGAACAACACCTCGCCACGAACGAGGATTCGGTGATTCGCGGCGCGCTGATGGGTGCGCTCGCCGCGACCACGGATGCGGCCCTGCTCGATCGTGTGCTCAAGCTCGGCATCGGGCCGACGGTCAAGTCCGGCGAACTCACGCGCTTGTACTTCGGTGCCTCGGACCAGCCGGCAAACCACCCGGCGATCTGGGCCTTCGTGCAGCAGAACTACGATGCGCTGCTGAACAAGGCGCCGTCGGTGTGGCAGGGCAAGATCGCGTTCTTCGGCAGCGCCGCACTTTGCACCAACGCGGGCGCCGACGAACTGCAGGCGTTCTTCGCCGAACGCGTCAAGGACCTCGAAGGCGGCCCGCGCGCGCTCGCCCAAGGCGTCGAAGGCGTGAAGCTCTGCGCCGCACGCGTCGCCAAGCACCAGCAACACTGACCCGCTCTGCACCAAAACAAAAGGCCGCTGCAGCGATGCAGCGGCCTTCTTGTTTGCGGCGTCGTCGCCGCGGCTTACTTCGCGGCCATCAGCGCCCGCGTGGTGTCGAGCATGCGGTTGCTGAAACCCCACTCGTTGTCGTACCAGGCGCAAACCTTCACGAGCGTGCCGCCCATGACCTGGGTCAGGGTGCTGTCGTAGATCGAGCTGTGCGGGTCGTGATTGAAGTCGACCGAGACCAGCGGCTGGGTGTTGAAGCCGAGGATGTTCTTGAGTGCGCCTTCGGACGCCGCCTTCACGACCGCGTCGATCTCGTCCTTGGTGGTCTCGCGCTTCGCGACGAAGCTGAGGTCGACGACCGAGACGTTGATGGTCGGCACGCGCATCGAGAAACCGGTGAGCTTGCCGTTCAGTTCCGGCAGCACCAGACCGACCGCGGCGGCGGCGCCGGTCTTGGTCGGGATCTGCGACATCGTCGCGGATCGGGCGCGGCGCAGGTCCTTGTGGAACACGTCCGTCAGCACCTGGTCGTTGGTGTAGGCGTGGATGGTCGTCATCAGGCCGTGCACGATGCCGATCTTTTCGTGCAACACCTTGGCCAGCGGCGCCAGGCAATTGGTCGTGCAGGACGCGTTCGAGATGACCGTGTCGGAGGCCTTCAACGTGTGGTCGTTGACGCCGAACACGACGGTGTTGTCGACGTCCTTTTCGCCCGGCGCGGAAATGATCACTTTCTTCGCGCCCGCGGCCAGATGCGCGCCGGCCTTGGCCTTCGAGGTGAACAGACCGGTGCATTCGAACACCACGTCGATGCCGAGTTCCGCCCACGGCAGCTTGGCCGGATCGCGTTCGGCGCAGACACGGATGCGGTCGCCGTTGACGATCAGGGTGTCGCCCTCGACGCTGACCTGCGCATTGAACTTGCCGTGCGCGGTGTCGTAGCGGGTCAGGTGCGCATTGGTCTCGGCATCGCCGAGATCGTTGATCGCCACGATCTGGATCTCGTCGCGGCGACCCGACTCGTACAACGCACGCAGGATGTTGCGGCCGATGCGGCCGTAGCCATTGATCGCGACCTTGATCGCCATGACGCTCTCCGGAAACAGGACAAAGGGGCGACGATTCTAGCGGTCGGGTTGAACGCCCGGTACCCCGATGCCGGTCAAATTCCGGGCGACGGCCGGCTAGACTGGGACGCCACCGCACCGGAATCACGCCATGGAACCGTTACCGCCCGTCACCCCTGTCGCGAACGACACGCCCGTCGTGGCGCCGCGCCGACGCCGGTTCTGGCGATTCCTGCTGGCCGCGCTGGCGCTGCTCGCGGGCGTGTGCGCGCTGCTGATGTGGCGCTGGAGCACGCCACCGACGGCCTTCGATCCGCTGGTGCAGGCGAAGGCACGCAATGGCGGCGGCACGCTGGTGGTCGGCATCGCGACCACGGCGACGCTGGCGCGCGTCGGCGAGTTGCTGCTCGACAAGCACGGCGGCTATCTCTCGAACGACGTGACGCCGCCGAGCCTGTTCCTCGACGACATGCCGAACTGGGAATTCGGCGTGATCGAGCAGAGCCGCGACCTGGCGATGGCCTTGCGCCGCGACTTCTCGCGTTCGATGACGCAGTCGATCGAGGACAAGGATCTGGCCGAGGCGCAGCCGCTGTTCTCGACCACCAACGACCGCTGGCTGCTGCCTTCGACCGAGAGCCAGTATCGCGCCGCGATCGCGCGCATCGACGCGTATCGTGTGCGTCTTGGCGACGGTGACATGAACGACGCGCAGTTCTACGCGCGCGCCGACAACCTGACGAACTACCTGGCGATGGTCGAGTCGCGTCTCGGCAGCCTGTCGCAGCGGCTGTCCGCGGCGGTGGGGCCGACGCGCGAGGACACCGACCTCGCCAATGATCCGAACGCACGCCAGTCGAAGCCCGGCGACGTGCCGCGCGAGGTCCGCACGCCATGGCGCGAGATCGACGATGTCTTCTACGAAGCGCGCGGCAGCTGCTTCGCGCTGGTGCATTTCCTCAAGGCGATCGAACACGATTACGCCGTGGTCCTGAAGGACAAGAACGCATCGGTGACGCTGCGTCAGATCATCGCCGAACTCGAAGCCACCCAGGAGCCGCTCGGCAGTCCGATCATCCTCAATGGTTCGCCCTACGGCTTCTTCGCGAACCATTCGCTGGTGATGGCCAACTACATCGCCCGCGCCAACGCCTCGATCATCGAATTGCGCAGGTTGCTGGAGCGCGGCTAGACCAGCAAGCGCGGCGCAAACGCCTGCGATTCGCGCAGATTGCCAGCAAGACGCAGGGCCTGGGCGAGCGTGCGAGCGGCGGCGGTGCGTCCGACCAGATTGGTCGAGGCGAGGTAGAACACGCGCAGTGCCGTGCGCATTTCGGCGAGCGCGAGGTGATCGGGGATGGCGTCTACGTGCAGATCGCCATCGAGCCAATCGACCAGCATCGACAGCACGTCCTCGCCGGCGCCGACCTGCGCGCGCGCGTCGCTCAGCGCCAGCGCGATGCGCGCGACACGATGCCCGAAGCCGCGGAACAGGTCGGTGGCGAGGTGCGCCATCACGGTCTGGAACACCTTGTGCGCGGCCGGTGCCGCATCGCGATGCGAGACCAGGGCCGCATCCGGCACCGAATGCAGGCCGAAGTCCGCGAACGCGCTGATCTCGGCGGGAATCGGCTGCGATTCCTCGACCGGCTCTTCCATCCCGACCAGATGCGCCGGATAGCGCGACAGCGCGTCATAAGGTTTGGCCATCGCGAAATACATCGCCTTGGCGACGCGATGGCGCTCGCCCTCGTCGATCAGACGGCGTTGCGCGGCGTGCAGCAGGAAGCGATTGACCAGGAACTTCGGCTCGGTGGCGCAGAACGCTTCGCAGAAACTGAAAAGGTCATGGACGCGGCCGGCATCGCTGAGCACATCCGTCAATGCCGTGTAGATCGCACGCCGGCGGTGGTTGACGCCGATCGCGGGTGGACTGCCACCACTGAGGAATGCCTGGGCCATGCGGCGATCATGGTGCCATCGTCGCGGGCTTCGCAAGCACCCTTCAGAAGCGCGGTTTGTCCGGTGCCGCCTGATAGTTCGCGATCGCGGACAGGATCTCCGCACACGCAGCCTCCGGCCCCTCCCAGCCTTCGACCTTCACCCACTTGCCCTTCTCGAGATCCTTGTAGTGCTCGAAGAAGTGGCGAATGCGATCGAGCGTGAATTCGGGCAGGTCCTGCACCGTGGCGACCTTCGAATAGGCGGGGAACACCTTGTCCACCGGCACCGCGATGATCTTGGTGTCTTCACCGGCCTCGTCGGTCATTTTCAACATGCCGACCGGTCGGCAGCGGATCACCGAACCCGGCAGCAACGGCAACGGCATGATCACCAGAACGTCGGCCGGATCGCCATCGCCCGACAGCGTGTGCGGGATGTAGCCGTAGTTGCAGGGATAGCGCATCGGCGTCATCAGCACGCGGTCGACGAAGATCGCGCCGCTGGCCTTGTCGACCTCGTACTTCACCGGTTCCGAATTCATCGGAATCTCGATGATCACATTGATGTCGTCCGGCACCGAACGGCCGCTTTCGACGAGATCCAGACCCATGGCGTACTCCTGCAGCAGAGGGGCGCGATCTTAGCGGCGCAGCGCTGAACGTCGGCTCTAGCCAGACAACAAAAACCCCGCCGAAGCGGGGTCGTTGTGTGTCGCGATGATGGACCCGGATTACAGCAGCGGGATCAGCAGCAGCGCGACGATGTTGATGATCTTGATCAGCGGGTTCACGGCCGGGCCGGCGGTGTCCTTGTACGGATCGCCGACGGTGTCACCGGTGACCGCGGCCTTGTGGGCATCACTGCCCTTGCCGCCGTGGTGACCTTCTTCGATGTACTTCTTGGCGTTGTCCCAGGCGCCGCCGCCGGTGCACATCGAGATCGCGACGAACAGGCCGGTCACGATGGTGCCCATCAGCAGGCCGCCGAGCGCACCCGGACCGAGGAACACGCCGACCAGCACCGGAATGAACAGCGGCAGCATCGACGGGAAGATCATTTCCTTGATCGCGGCCTTGGTCAGCAGGTCGACGGCCTTGTCGTACTCCGGCTTGCCGGTGCCTTCCATGATGCCCTTGATGTCGCGGAACTGGCGGCGGACTTCTTCCACCACCGCACCCGCGGCGCGGCCGACGGCCTGCATCGCATAGGCGCCGAACAGGTAGGGGATCATGCCGCCGATCAGCAGGCCGATCACCACCTTCGGGTCGTTGATCGCGAAGATCGCGTCGGAATAGCCGTCGCCCATCTTGTCCTTGAGCTTGTGCGCGTAATCCGCGAACAACACCAGCGCGGCGAGACCGGCGGAGCCGATCGCGTAGCCCTTGGTGACCGCCTTGGTGGTGTTGCCGACCGCATCGAGCGCGTCGGTCACCTTGCGGATGTCCGGGCCAAGCTCGCTCATCTCGGCGATGCCGCCGGCGTTGTCGGTGATCGGACCGTAGGCATCGAGCGCCACGATCATGCCGGCCATCGACAGCATCGAGGTGGCGGCGATGGCGATGCCGTACAGGCCGGCCAGTTCGTGGCAGCCCCAGATCGCGGCGGCGACGGCGAGCACCGGCAGCGCCGTCGACTTCATCGAGATCGCCAGGCCGGCGATCACGTTGGTGCCATGACCGGTGACCGATGCGGCGGCGACCTGGCGCACCGGCGCGTATTCGGTCGCGGTGTAGTACTCGGTGATGACGACCATCGCGGCGGTCAGCACCAGGCCGATCATCGCGCAGTAGAACAGCGGCATCGCCAGTTCGGCCGCGAACATTTCCTTCGACACGAAGTAGAACGCGATCGCCGAGATCAGGCCCGAGACGCCGAGGCCGCGATAGAGCGCGTTCATGATCTTGCCGCCCTCGCGCGCCTTCACGAAGTAGGTACCGACAATCGAGGCGATGATCGAGACCGCGCCGAGCACCAGCGGGTAGATCACGCCGGCGTAGCCGTAGGTGCCGAAGGCGATCGCCGCGATCAGCATCGCCGCGATGATCGTCACCGCATAGGTTTCGAACAGGTCCGCGGCCATGCCGGCGCAGTCGCCGACGTTGTCGCCGACGTTGTCGGCGATCACCGCCGGGTTGCGCGGATCATCTTCCGGAATGCCGGCTTCGACTTTGCCCACCAGGTCGGCACCGACGTCGGCGCCTTTGGTGAAGATGCCACCGCCAAGACGCGCGAAGATGGAAATGAGCGAGCCGCCGAAGCCCAGGCCGACCAGGGCATGGATCG
>DATMVT010000357.1:0-25458 GCA_035562895.1 Patescibacteria group bacterium
CGAGCAGTAGTCCACGTCGCGCACGTAGTTGTAGGCCGGATCGCGCGGGTCGCCGAAGCGCCCGTAGTTCCAGCCGGAGGCGTCGCTGAAGACAATGCCGCCGGCTTCCTGCAGGCGCCCATCCGGATACACCAGCTTGGACCCGACCAGGCCGACGCGCGGATGCTGCGCGAAGGTGTCGAGCAGCGCATCGAGCCAGCGCGGCGACACCTGCGTGTCGTTGTTCAGGAACACCAGGTACTCGCCGGTCGCGAGCGCGGCACCGGCGTTGCACGAACCGACGAAGCCGAGGTTCTCGGCATTGCGGTGCGGCGTGATGCCCTCGACCTGTTGCAGTCGCTCCCAGGTCTCGTCGCTGGAGCCGTCGTCGACGACGATGACTTCGAAGCCGGATTGCTGCGTCTCCCTCGCGAGCGAACGCAGGCAGGCCTCGGTGAACGACCACTTGTTGAACACCGGGATGACGATGCTCGCGCGTGGCGATGCGGCACGCGGCAGCGCGAACGCCGTGAAGACCTGCGTGGCATCGGTCGCGACGAGCAGTTCGGGCTTCGGCAGTTCCGGTGCGCCCGGCGCCTCGCCATGGCCGTTGCGGGCGCGATCGAGCGTGCCCTTGAGACCGCGCACGCGCAGGCTGCGCAGCACCCGCGGCGGCAATCCGAGTGCGCGGCGTGCCAGGTAGCCGAGCTGGATGCGGACATTGCCGAGCTGCCGACGCGTGAAGCGCAACGGCCGGGTCAAGCGCCAGCTCAGACTGCCGAGCAATTGCGACTTCTCCGCCTCGAGGCGCGCCGTTTCGCGCTGGAAATGTGCGGCCCCGCGTTCCCATTCGGCCTGCGCGTCCTGATGCCGTTGCTGCGACCCCTGCAATTCGCTGCCGAGGCGCTGCACTTCGGCATCGAGGCGCGCCGCCCAGTCCGTGCGTTCGACGAACTCGCGATCGAGCGCGGCCATGCGGCCATGCAGTTCGTCCAGTTCGGACTGATGGCGCGCCCGCTCGTCTTGCGCGAGCGCAGCCAAGCGCTGGCGTTCGCGTTCGAGGCCCTGCGCCCACTCGGCACGGGCCAGCAATTCGCGATCCTTGGCGGCGTCGCTGCGGCGCAAGCCGTCACGCTCGCGTTCGGCTTCCAGCGCGCGCGCTGCCAGGCCGGCGGCCACGGCATCGGCATCCGCCTGCCAGTGCGGCGTCGCACTGCCGGGCGCCAGCAAGGCGCGATGGGCAGCGGCCATGTCGGCGATGCCGGGCAAGGACGGTGCGCGCGCGAGCTGCTCGCGGATCGCTGCCAGCGGACCCGGATCATCGTGCAAGTCGGCGACCAGCGCGGCGATCGCGAGGGCATCCGGCGCGACCAGCACGCCGTCGTGCTGATCCGTGATGCGTTCCGCGAACGCGCCGAGCCGGGTCGCGATCACCGGCACGCCGAGGGCGCGCAATTCGCTCAGCGTGTAGCTGAAACTTTCCGCGACCGTGGCCGGCAACAGTGCCGCATCGGGTGCGATGCCGGCGAGCAGCTGCGGCAGTTCGTCGCGCGGGTAATCGAACACCAGATGCACGTCGTGCTCGCCGAGGAAGTCGAGTCCGCTGCGGCCGCAGCCGACCAGGAACAGCTCGGCATGGCTGCGCAGGTCAGTGGCGAGCAATGCGCGCAACAGGCGTTCGCCCTTGCCGCCGTTGATGCGGCCGAGCACGACCAGGCGCATGCGTCCGCGCACCGGCGGCTTCGGCAAGGCGACGACGGAGAATCCTCGCAGTCCGTGGCCGATCACCTCGAAGCGACGCGCCGCGAGCTCCGGCGCGAGACGCAGCCAGTTGCGACGCACGCCTTGCGAAGGCGCGCACAGCGCGATGTTCTCGCTGGCCAGACGCGCCAGGAACTCGGATCGCAAGGTCCGCCAGAATGCCGGATCGCGCTCCGCGAACGGGAATTCCGGCGCGCGCGCGGTGGACAGCGCCTGCGCCAGCGTCGCGGCATCGCCGGCGACCGCATCGAAATCCGCGTGCAGGATCGGCCACAGCGGGAAGTAGTCGTGGCAGACCAGTTCCGTCGGCAAGCCGGTGGCAAGGGCGTCGAGCGCGTGGCCGATCAGCGACGAGACGATCACGCCGCCGACGCCGAAGCGCTGGCGGATGCGTTCGAACACCTCGCGCCACTCCGCGCTGTCGACCGCGCACGAGACGATCGGTGCCGCCAGTTCGAAACGGCCGAGCAGCCAGGTGGCACCCTCGTGCAGCAGGCTCAGCGCCAGCACTTCGCCGCAGCGTTGCCGCGAGAACTCGCCGTGCGCATGCAGGGCCAGATGCCAGCGTTCGCCATCACCATCGGCGAGGTCGCGGGCGAACTGCTCGACGCCGCCGCCCCAACCATGCAGCACGTGCAGGACCACGTCGCGACGATCCAGCCCCGGGTACAGGTTCGGCAGCGCCGGTGCCTGCGCAACGGCGGCGCGCACGCACGCGAGCGCGGTTTGCGCGGCCGCGAGATGGCGCTGTTCCGGCGCGGTCGGACCGCACAAGGGCGACGCGGCCGTGCTGACATGCAGGCTGTCGAGCACGCCATGGCGCAAGGGCTGGCCGTGACTGAGGCGCGTCGCGGTCGCGGGGCCGAGCAGGGCGAGCGCACCGGTGACCGCTTCGCAGGGGCGAACGGCGCGCGATCCGAGCAGCCACAGCGCCGCATCGAGGGCGAGCGCATCGCCCGCGAAGGCGAATGCCTCCGGCAACGGATTCAAGGCCTCGATCGAGGCGTCGGCCGCGCAGACGACATCGAAGTCGGTCGCGGCCGCGGCTTCGCGCAAGCGGCGGATCGCGAACGGCGGCAGCGGGGCATTGGCGGCGACGCGCAAGGTCGACTGGCCGACATCGACGCTGTCGACGATGCGCGCCTGCGCGTCGAGGACGACCAGTTCGATGTCGGGCGGAAGTTGCGCAAGCAGGGCGCCGAGCCAGGCCTCGTCGGGCTGGCCGAGCACCGCCACGCAGAGCGGTGGTGATGGGGTCACGGTGTGGGCGCCGTGCACTCTGGGCGGGTGCACTTTCGCTGAATTATCGCGGAATCGCCCGCGGGCCGCCATGCGAGGCTGAAAATCGCTCCGCTAGACTGCGTCGCCATTCCTTGCCCCGGTGTCTGCTTGGCTCGTTTTCTCGACCTGTTGCGCAGGTTCTATCGCTGGTTCCGGGTGCCGATCTGGCTCGGCCTCGGCCTCGCGATCGGCTTTCTCGGCCCCTATCTCTGGTATCTGGATCGGCTGGTGCGCGCCGGTTTCGACGGCTTGCGCTTCGATACGCCGAGCCGCGTCTACGCGCGCGCGCTGGAACTGCGCCCCGGCCGTGCCATGGATGCCGACACGCTGTTGCTGGAATTGCAGGCCGCGCGTTATGGCGAAGCCCGGGACGCGGTCCAGCCTGGCACCTTCGCGCGCAACGGCAATGCCTTCCTGATCCAGACCCGTGCATTCGTCGATGGAAGCGGTGCGCAGCCGTCGCGACGCATCCGCGTCACGCTCGCGAACCGGCGCGTCGGCAAGATCGAGGACGTGGCGGCGAAGCGTGCGCTCGAAGCGGTGAAGATCGATCCGGCCCGCATCGCGACCCTGTACGGCAAGACTCGCCAGGAGCGCCGCCTGGTCAAGCTCGACGAGGTGCCGCCGTTGTTCCTGCGCACCTTGCTCGCGGTCGAGGACAAGGATTTCGCGACCCATCACGGCATCGACCCCTGGGGCATGGCGCGCGCCATGTTCGTCAACGTCAAGTCCGGCGAGTTGTCGCAGGGTGGCTCGACCCTGACGCAGCAGCTGGTGCGCAACCAGTTCCTCGACCGCCGCAAGAAATGGGTGCGCAAGTTCAACGAGATCGGTCTCGCCCTGTTGATCGAGGCGCGCTATGGCAAGGCGCAGATCCTCGAGGCCTATCTCAACGACGTCTACCTCGGCCAGCATGGCGCGCAGTCGGTGCATGGCATCGGCGCCGCCGCCGAGTTCCATTTCGGGCGCGAGCTGGAAACGCTGGCGCCGCACGAGATGGCCTTGCTCGTCGGCATGATCCAGGGGCCGTCGTTGTTCGATCCGCGACGTTCGCCGGCGAAGGCGCTGAAGCGGCGCAACCTGGTGCTGCGCGAGATGCAGGAGGCCGGCCTGCTCAGCGCCATCGAAGCCAAGGGCCAGCAGCGTCTGGGCCTGAACGTGACGCCGAACGGCGCGATCGCGCGCAATCGCTATCCGGGGTTCATCGAACTGGTGCAGGCACAGATCGCGCGCGACTACGACGCCGGCGCCTTGGCCAGTGAAGGACTCGCCATCCACACGACGCTGGCGCCCTCGACCCAGGACTACGCCGAGCGGGCGATCAGCGAAAAGATCAAGACCCTGGCCAAGGACACCAGCGGCCTGCAGGCGGCGATGGTGGTGACGCGCGCCGCCACCGGCGCCATCGAGGCCGTGGTCGGCGACCGCAATCCGCAGCGTCCGGGCTTCAATCGCGCGGCGATGGCGGCGCGTCCGATCGGTTCGCTGGTCAAGCCCTTCGTGTATCTGGTGGCGCTGGCGCAGCCGGAACGCTGGTCGCTGATGACGGTGTTGCCGGATCGCGCGATTGCGCTGCGGCAGCGCAATGGCCAGGTCTGGCAGCCGCGCAATGCCGACAACCTCGAGCATGGCGATGTCGCCATGATCGACGCGCTGGCGCGTTCCTACAATCTCGCCACCGTGCACCTCGGCCTCGATGTCGGCGTGCAGAAAGTCGAACGTCTGCTCGAAGCCCTGGTACCCGGTGTCGACGTCTCGCCGCATCCATCGCTGCTGCTCGGTGCGACCGAGATGACGCCGCTGCAGGTCGCGCAGGCCTATCAGTACCTCGCGGCGGACGGGCACCAGCTGCCGCTGTCCTCGGTGACCGCAGTGATCGATCGCCAGGGTCGGGCGATCTCGCGCTATCGCGCGCCGCAACGTGCCGGCGAACTGGTCGAAGCCGCGCGGCTGGTGAGTTTCGCGATGCAGGAAGGCTCGCGCAGCGGCACCGGCGCGGCACTGGTCGGGCTCGGACTCGGCGACCTCGACATCGCCGGCAAGACCGGCACCTCGGACGACCAGCGCGACTCCTGGTATGCCGGATTCACCGGCGGGCACCTGGCCGTGGTCTGGCTCGGCCGCGACGACAACAAGAAGACCGGTTTCTATGGGTCGACCGGCGCGCTGCGGCTGTGGGCCAGCGTGTTCGAGCGCTTGCCGAGCGAGTCCTTGCAACTCGATCTCGGGCACAATCCGGTGGTGCGCTGGATCGATCCGCAGACGCAGCGCGCGACCAGTGCCGAGTGCGAAGGCGCGCGCGCCCTGCCTTTCATTCGCGGCCACGAGCCGTCCGACTACATGGACTGCGACCGCTGGACGATCGACGACTGGTTCCGCAATCGCGTCTTCGATCGCGAGCCGCCGCCGGTCGATGGACAATGGAACGATGACGATGAACGCTGAATCCCGCCGATTGCTGCTCCCGAGCGTCGTGCTGCTGCTCGCGGCATGCGCCACTCCGGCGCCACCGAAGCCGGTCGCGCCGGCGCCGGCGCCGCAGCGCGACTGGGTCGCGGAAATCCGTGCCGAGGCGCGGAAGCTGCCGTCGCACATCGAGGTGATGCCGCTGCAGGAGGCGACGGTCGAAGACCTGCGCCTGAAGGCGCGCGTCGCCGAAGCCGCGAAGCACTACGACGAGGCCGATGCGACGCTCGATGCCGCGCTGGCGATCACGCCCGAGGATCCCGCGTTGTGGCAATGGCGCGCCGAGATCGCGCTCGCCGAGCGCCGTTTCGACGATGCGCTCGCGCATGCGCGCCAATCCGAGGCGATCGGCCCGAAGCTCGGCGACCTGTGCGTGCGCAACTGGCTGACCGTGGCGGCGGCACGCCACGAGGCACACGATGCTGCAGGCGAAGCCGATGCCCGCGCCAAGGCCGCCGCGTGTCCGGTGCCCGCACCGATCCGGATGTGAGCGTGGCGTCGCGCGCCGCGCAGGCACTGGCCGAAGGCGGCGCATTGGCGATCGCGATCGACGGCTTCACGCCGCGCGACGTGCAGCAGGACATGGCCGCGGCGATCGAGGACACGATCCGCGACGGCGGCGAGCTCGTCGTCGAGGCCGGCACCGGCACCGGCAAGACCTTCGCTTACCTGGTGCCGGCGATCCAGAGCGGCCAGCGCGTCATCATCTCGACCGGCACCAAGGCGTTGCAGGACCAGTTGTTCCATCGCGACTTGCCGCGTGTGCACAAGGCGCTCGGCATTCCGGTCAAGACCGCCCTGCTCAAGGGGCGCGCCAACTACGTCTGCTGGTATCGCCTCGACAAGGCCAAGCGCGAGGGCCAGTTCCCGAATCGGGCGATGCTCGCCGAGCTCAACGTGGCGCTGGATTTCGCCGCGGGCACGAAGTCCGGCGACTTCGGCGAATGCGAAGGCCTGAGCGAGGACGCGATGATCCTGCCGCGCGTCACCTCGACCAGCGAGAACTGTCTTGGCTCGGAATGCGCGTTCTTCAACGACTGCTTTGTCGTCAAGGCGCGGCGCGCGGCCCAGGAGGCCGATGTCGTCGTCGTCAACCATCACCTGTTGTTCGCCGATCTGGCGATCCGCCGCGACGGCTTCGGCGAAATCCTGCCCGGCGCGAACCTGTTCATCGTCGACGAGGCGCACCAGTTGCCCGATCTCGCCGGACAGTTCTTCGGCGAATCCTTGTCGACGCGGCAGCTCGCCGATCTCGCGCAGGACGCGTTGCGCGAGGCGGGCGACGTCGCCGGCGCGCGCGCGTCGCTGGTGCGGGTGGCGCCCGCGGTCGAAGACCAGATCAAGAAGCTGCGTCTTGCCCTGCATGGCGAAGCCGCGCGCGGCGCCTGGCCGCCGATCCGCGACAAAGTCGCGGTCCACGAGGCCATCGACCTGGTCGCGCATGCGCTCGATGAGCTCGGCGCCGCACTCGACCTGCTCGCCGAGGCCAGCGAAGGCCTGGCCGCGTGCGCCGAGCGCGCCGGGGTGTTCGCGCAGCAGATGTCGTTGTGGCGCGATCCCGAACCCGACGGCCATGTGCTCTGGTACGAAACCACCGATCGCCATTTGACCGTCACCGCGACGCCGCTGGATGCGTCCGAGCCGCTGCGCGAATTTCGCGAACGACTCAAGGCGGCGTGGATCTTCACCTCGGCGACGCTGACGGTGGCCGGCAAGTTCGGCCACTACCTCGGCCAGATGGGGCTGCAGGAGCCGCGCACGCTGAATCTCGCGAGCCCGTTCGACTACGCGCATCAGGGCCTGATGTACCTGCCGAAAGGCTTGCCGGCACCGAATTCGCCGGAACACACGCGCGCGCTCGTCCATCTCGCGATGCCGGTGCTCGAGGCTTCGAACGGTCGCGCCTTCCTGCTGTTCACGACGCATCGCGCGCTGCGGCAGGCCGCCGAGTTGCTCGCGCACTCGCGCTTCCCGCTGTTCGTGCAGGGCACGGCGCCGCGCTCGACACTGCTGGATGCGTTCCGCGCCTCCGGCGACGGCGTGCTGCTCGGTGCCGCGAGTTTCTGGGAAGGCGTCGACGTGCGCGGCGATGCGCTCAGCGTGGTCATCATCGACAAGCTGCCGTTCGCGCCGCCGGACGACCCGGTGCTCGATGCGCGCATCCGCACGTTGCGCGAGCAGGGCGGCAATCCGTTCGCGCAGTTGCAGATCCCGCAGGCCGCGATCGCGCTGAAACAAGGCGCCGGCCGCCTGATCCGCGACATCCACGATCGCGGCGTGCTGATGTTCGGCGATCCGCGCCTCGTCACCCAGGGTTACGGTCGCGTGTTCATCGACAGCCTGCCGCCGATGCCGCGCACGCGCGAACTGGCCGATGTGCAGGCGTTCTTCGCACCGGGCGCCGATTTGCCGTCGTCGTGACCTCGGTCGCGGGCTGGGCGTCGTTCACGGCCGGGTGGGCGCGCCCGTGATCGATGCCGTGGCCAGCGCGCGTTGCCACGCTTCGACGCGCTCGGCCGCGATCGCGCCGGATTCGCGCGCGTGCCGCAGCCGCTCGATCCGCGCGAACGGTTCGGCGTCATCGATGCCGGCACGATGCAGCAGCAGGCCGGCCAATTCGGATGCGGCGAGGTCGATGCGCTCGCGCGCGGCTTTTCGGCGATTGTCGACCAGCAGCCAGGGCGTGGTTTGCTGGTAGGCGGCGCGTCCGTCCTTCCAGGGCAGGTGTTCGATCACGTAGTGCATCGCCGGCAGATGATCGCCATAGAACAGCAGCAGGGTCGGCTCGGGTCGTTGCATGACCCAGTCCGCCAGCTCTCCCAGCGCCTGGTCGCCGCGCGCGAAATGGTGCAGGTACTGACGCAGCGCCAGCGTGCCGCGTTCGTCGAGCGAGAGGCCGGCCGGAAGGGGCGGCAAGGCGACTTCGCCGAGCGGGTGGGGCGTATCCCACGGCCCGTGGTTCTGGATGCTGATTGCGAAAACGAACCGTCGCCCGGGCAGCGCCAGCGCGGAACGGATCTGGCGATTCAGCGCCGCATCCGAGACATGATGGCCGTCGCGGTCGGACGCGCTGAAGGCGTGCTCATCGATGAACTCCTCGAACCCGAGGAAGGGCAACGCGACATCACGCTGGTAGAAGGTTCGCGCGAAGGGATGGATCGCCGTGGTGCCCAGTCCATGCGCCTGCAGCGCCCGGGGCAGGGCGGGCATCGGCCGGTTCACCAGCGCTTGATAGGGAAACTCCAGGGCGGGCTCGCCGCGCAGCGGAAAGCCGGTCAGGAATTCGAATTCGCTGCGCGTGGTCAATCCGCCATAGGCCGGCACGCTCAGCCGGCCGTGTGCGTGGTGTTGCCGCAGCGCCGCCAGTCGCGGGGCAAACGTCGCCGTCTCGATGCCGACCAGATCGCCCGGATCGAAGAAGGATTCGCTCTGGATCACGATGATGTCCGGGCGTTCCGCGTCGCTGCCAGGCAGCGGTGTTTGCCCCTGCAACCATTGTTCGGCGGCCGCGAGCGCGCGCGCATCGACCTTGCGCACGGACTGCTGGGTGGTGAGATGGAGCTGCAGGAACTGGGCAACGACGCCGGCTTCGCGCGCACCCTTCGCGGGCAGCCAGACTTCGATGCTGAGCTGTTGGCGCCCATACCCGGTCGGCCACGGCGGCAAGCGCAGGCAAAGCGAAAGCGACGACGCGATGGCCAGCAACGCCAGCGCGGTGCGCGGACGTCCGCGCAGTCCGTCGAGGGGGCGCTCCAGCCACGCCAGAATCGGCAATAGCACGACGCCCCAGTACGCCGAGTGTCCGTGCAGATAGCGCAGGAACAAGTCGGGCGCGTTCCAGATGTTGCCGAGCACCGAGAGATCGGCGGGCAGGATCGGGATCCCGAGGTGCGCCAGCTTGAGGCCATTCAGCGCATACAGGCCGAGTTGCAGCAGCGTGGTCGCCAGGCTCGCGAAGAGCGGGCGTCGCGACCACGCCAGCAACAGCAGCCAGGGCAGCAGCCAGGGCAGGACATTGGCGAGGTACAGCGACGCCAGCGCCTGCGTTCCGACTTCGCCTGCCACGACCGGAACGATCGCGACCGTGCCCAGCCCGAGAACGGTGCGGCCGGCGTTCCAGATGCGACGACCGATCGGCTTCGTCGCAGGTGTGGCGTCGGGCATGCGCAGGGATCCGGAGCGGCAGGGGGCGACAGTCTAGCGCCCCGTCCGTTGCGTCCTGCCGCGCCCGGCTCAGGCCTCGATCTCGTCTCCCGGCCACGGGTCGTCGCCGAGTTCGGCCGGCTTGATCTCCGGTCGCCGGACCTTGAACCATTGCGCATACAGCGCCGGCAGGAACAGCAGGGTCAAGGCCGTGGCGACGATCAGGCCGCCCATGATCGCCACCGCCATCGGCCCGAAGAACGCGCTGCGCATCAGCGGGATCATCGCCAGCACGGCCGCCAGCGCGGTCAGCACGATCGGCCGGAAGCGGCGGATGGTCGAGCCGACGACGGCATCCCAGGGCGTGATGCCTTCGGCGATGTCGTGTTCGATCTGGTCCACCAGGATCACCGAATTGCGCATGATCATGCCCGACAGCGCGATCGTGCCGAGCATCGCGACGAAGCCGAACGGGGTGTTGAACAGCAGCAGGAACAGCACCACGCCGATCATGCCGAGCGGCGCGGTCAGGAACACCAGAAAGGTGCGCGAGAAACTCTTGAGCTGGAACATCAGCAAGGTCAGCACGACGACGATGAACAGCGGCACGCCGGCGTTCACCGAGGCCTGGCCGCGGGCGCTGTCCTCGACGGTGCCGCCGATCTGCAGCAGGTAACCCGGCGGCAACCCGGCGCGGATCTTCGCGAGGTCCTGCATCACCGCGGCGGTCACCGTCGGCGGCTGGACATGGCCGTAGACATCACCGCGCACGGTCACCGTCGGCAGTCGGTTGCGGCGCCAGATGATGCCTTCCTCGAGACCGTGTTCGATGGTCGCGATCTGCGCCAGCGGCACGGACTTGCCGGACTCGGTCGGAATCGCGAGCGAATCGAGCAGCGACAGCTTGGCGCGTTCCTCGATCGGTCCGCGCAACATCACGTCGATGATCTCGTCGCCTTCGCGGTACTGGGTGATGCGCGATCCGCTGATCGAACTCTGGATGAACTGCGACAGTCCCTGCGAGTTGACGCCCATCTGGCGCGCGCGATCCTGGTCGATGTTCAGCCGGATCACCTTGCTCGGCTCTTCCCAGTCGAGGTGGACGTTCGACAAGTCCGCGTTCGCGCGCATCACGCCGGCGACCTCGCGGGCGATGCGACGCACCGTCGGAATGTCCTCGCCCATGACGCGGAACTGCACCGGGAAGCCGACTGGCGGGCCGTTTTCGAGGCGCGTGACGCGGCCACGCAGTTCGGTGAAGTCGTCCTCGAACAACTGGATCAATTTCGTGCGCAAGGCTTCGCGCGACTCGATCGAATCGGCCAGGACCACGAATTGCGCGAAACTGGCCTGCGGCAATTGCTGATCGAGGGGCAGGTAGAAGCGCGGCGAGCCGGTGCCGACATAGGCGACATAGTTCTCGACACCCTTCTGCTGGTCGAGGAAGCGCTCCAGTTCGGTCACGGCGCGCTCGGTCGCGTGCAGGGAACTGCCCTCGGGCAGCTTCATGTCGACCATCAGCTCGAACCGCGTCGAGGCCGGGAAGAACTGCTGCTGCACGAACCGGAAAAGCCCCAGCGAAGCGACGAAGGCGAGCACCGTCGCCGCGATCACCGTCTTGCGATGGTCGAGGCACCATTCCAGCAGCTCGCGGAAGCGGCGATAGAACGTGGTGTCGTAGAGGTCGTGGCCGGCATGCGCGGCCTTGAGCTTGTCGCCGTCGGGCAGCAACCGGTAACCGAGGTACGGGATGAACACGACCGCGGCGACCCAGGACAGGATCAGCGCGATCGTGACCACCTGGAAGATCGAGCGCGTGTACTCGCCGGTGCCGGATTGCGCGGTCGCGATCGGCAGGAAGCCGGCCGCCGTGACCAGGGTGCCGGTCAACATCGGGAAGGCAGTACTCGAATACGCGAACGCCGCCGCACGCACGCGGTCGTAACCCTGCTCCAGCTTCACCGCCATCATCTCGACCGCGATGATGGCGTCGTCGACGAGCAGGCCCAGCGCCAGCACCAGCGCGCCGAGCGAAATCTTGTGCAAGCCGATGCCGAAGAACTGCATCGCCGCGAAGGTCATCGCGAGCACCAGCGGGATCGACAGCGCGACGACCAGGCCAGTACGGTAGCCGAGCGAAAAGAAGCTGACGGCGAGCACGATCAGCACCGCCTCGGCCAGCGTGCGCACGAATTCGTCGATCGAATTGCGCACCGCGCGCGGCTGGTCGGCGACGCGCCCGAACTCGAGCCCGAGCGGCAGGTCGCGCTCGATGCTGGCGGTGGCTTCGTCGAGCTCGCGGCCGAGGCGCACGATGTCGCCGCCTTTCTTCATCGCGACGGCGAGGCCGAGTGCCTCCTTGCCCATGAAGCGCATGCGCGCGGTCGGCGGATCGACGAAGCCGCGGCGGACTTCGGCGACATCGCCGAGCCGGAACAGGCGGCCGTTGCCGCGTATGGTGATGTTGCGGATCGCATCGACCGATTCGAAGGCACCGCTGGCGCGCACGAAGATGCGGTCCTGCTCGGTCTCGAAGCTGCCGCCCGGCGTCACCGCGTTCTGCTGTTCCAGCTGCTGGATGACGGCCCCGAAGTCGAGTCCGAAGGTGGCGATCTTGGCGTTCGAGATCTCGACGTAGATGCGTTCGTCCTGCAGGCCGATCAGCTCGACCTTGGCGACGTCGGGGACGCGCAGCAACTGCAGTTGCACGCGCTCGGCGTAGGACTTGAGCAGGGCATAGTCGAAGCCGTCGCCGACCAGCGCGTAGATGTTGCCGAAGGTGTCGCCGAACTCGTCGTTGATGAACGGTCCTTGCGTGCCTTGCGGCAGCGTGTGGCGGATGTCGTTGATCTTCTTGCGCACCTGGTAGAACAGGTCGGGCATGTCTTTCGACGGCAACGCGTCCTTGGCGACCACGAACACGTTCGATTCGCCCGGGCGCGAGTAGCTGCGCACGAATTCGAGTTGCGGCAATTCCTGCAGCTTTTCCTCGATGCGCTCGGTCACCTGGCGCGCGGTTTCCTCGGCGGTCGCGCCCGGCCAGTTCGTGCGCACCACCATCGCCTTGAACGTGAAGGGCGGGTCTTCGCTCTGGCCGAGGCGCATGTACGACCAGATGCCCGCGATCGCGAGCACCATCGCGAAATACAGCACGAGCGGGCGGTTGCGCAGCGCCCATTCCGAGAGATTGAAGCCGCTCACGGGGTCACCGGGCGGTTGTCGCGGTCGATCGGCTTGATCACCTGGCCCGGCTGCAGCTTGTGCACGCCGTTCGCGACGACCCAATCGGTCGCGCCGACGCCGCTGGTCACGGTGGCGCCGTCCTCGCGATAGATGCCGAGGGTGACGGCGCGCAGCGCGACCTGCTTGGTCTTCGCATCGACCACCCAGACCGCGGGCTTGCCGTCTTTTTCGTGGATCGCCGACAGCGGCACCAGCACCGAGGACGCGCGTGCGGCATCGGTGAGGTAGATGCGCGCGGTCCGGCCGAGTTGCACGTCGGCATCCGGGGCATCGAAGGCGACCTTGACCGCATTGGTGCGCGTCGCCGGGTCGGCCTGCGGCGAGACTTCGCGGATCGTCGCCGGATAGCGCTTGCCCGTCGCGGCCCACATTTCGGCGATGACGACGCGGCCGGGCTTGAACTCGCTGACGCGCGACTCCGGCACGTCGATCGCGACCTCCAGTTCGCCCTCGTGCGCCAGGGTCGCGACCGGCTGTCCGGCGGCCACGACCTGGCCGACTTCCGCCGTGATCGCGGTGATCACGCCGGTGGCGTTCGCGAGCAGTTGCGTGTAGCCGCTCTGGTTGCGCGCGACTTCGAGCTGCGCGCGCGCCTGATCGAGCCCTGCGGCCGCCGCTTTCTGTTGGTTGGAACGCGCGTCGAACAGGGCCTGGCTGATGTATTTCTTGTCGAGCAGCTGGCGATGGCGTTCGAGCTCGGCGTCGGCCAGGGCCAGGTTGGCTTCGGCCGTGGCCACGGCGGCCTCGTAGGCATTCACTTGCAATTCGAGATCATCCGGCACCAGCGTCGCCAGCGTCTGGCCCTTGCGGACGCGGGCGCCGACATCGACCAGGCGCTTCTCGATCTTGCCGCCGACGCGGAAGCCGAGTGCGCCCTGGACGCGCGCGCGCACGTCGCCGGCATAGGTTTCGATCGCCATGGCCTCGAGCGGAATCGGCTTGACCACGATGGCGGGCTTGGCCGGCTCCACCGGTTTGCCGCCGCCGCTGCAACCCGCGGCGAAGACCAGGAACAGCGGAATGAAGGCAGCAGTCACGAGGGAGCGCGCTTGGCGTGGCATGGGAAGTTCCGATGGACGGGATAGTGAACCGGGCGGTATAGTATGGTTACTAAACCGAGCTGTCCAGTATTGTCATGACCCGATCCGTGAAGAAGTCCCAGCCGCCCGGTCGACCGAAGGATCTCGGCAAGCGCGACGCGATTCTCGATGCGGCCAAGGCGCTGTTCGCGAGCCACGGCTTCGATGGCACCCGCATGGACGCGATCGCGAAGGCTGCCGAAGTGTCCAAGCTCACCGTCTACAGCCATTTCGGCGACAAGGACGCATTGTTCAAGGCGGCGGTGGAGTCGAAATGCGAGCAGCAGATGCCGGCGGCGATGTTCCGCGTGCCGCCGGGCACGCCGGTGCGCGATGCGCTGCGCGTCATCGCGCAAGGCTTCCACGGCCTGATCCACAGTCCGGAGTCGCTGTCGCTGCATCGCCTGATGATCGCCAACGCCGGCCAGGACGCGCATCTCGCCGAGCTGTTCTTCGAAGCCGGGCCACGCAAGACCCTGAGCGGCTTCGAACAATTCCTGCAGCACGCGATCGACGCCGGCCAACTCGACATCGCGGAGCCGGCACGTGCCGCGCAGCACTTCTTCGTGCTGCTCAAGGGCATCGGCCACCTCAAGATGCTGTGCGGTTGCGCGAAGCCCCCGTCACGCAAGGAAATCGCCGCGCACATCGACAGCGTCGTCGACATGTTCCTGCGCGCGTATGCCGTTCCGGCAAAGCACGGACGCGGCTGACCTCGCGAGCATTCGCTTCGTGTGGTTCAATGTCCGCCTGCGGGGGTGCCGTGCCTTGTTGCCGGCTGAGAGAGACCCTTTGAACCTGATCCGATTCGCATCGGCGTAGGGAAGCTTCGATGGGGACTCGCGTACCGCATCGGCACTCCGCATCCATGAATGAGGAGTTGCCATGAATGCCCTGCCCAGCGATCTGATCCGTCGAACCAGCGAACTGTCCGAAGCGGTGACCCAGCCGATTCCGGGATCGCGCAAGATTCATGTCGAGGGACCGGGTGGCGTGCGCGTGCCGATGCGAGAGATCGCATTGAGCGATACGCCGAAAGTGTTCGGTGCCGAGAAGAACCCGCCGTTCGCGGTGTACGACACATCGGGTCCGTACACCGACGAGACGGTCAAGATCGATCTGACCGCGGGACTGTCCGAATTGCGCGCGGCGTGGATCGATGCGCGCGGCGATACCGATCGCCTCGCTGATCTCAGTTCGCACTACGGCCGCCAGCGTGCGGCCGACCCGAAGCTCGCGGCCGTGCGTTTCCCGCGCGTGCATGCACCACGCGTGGCCAAGGCCGGATCGAACGTGTCGCAGATGCACTACGCCAAGCGCGGCATCGTCACGCCGGAAATGGCATACATCGCGATCCGCGAAAATGCGAAGCTTGAGTCGCTGCGCGCGCTCGGTGCGATGAAGCAGCACGCCGGCGAGTCCTTCGGTGCGGCGATCCCGGCGCTGATCACGCCCGAGTTCGTGCGCGACGAAGTGGCGCGCGGCCGCGCCATCATTCCGAACAACATCAACCATCCGGAAACCGAGCCGATGATCATCGGGCGCAATTTCCGCGTGAAGATCAACGCCAACATCGGCAATTCCGCGGTGACCAGTTCGATCGCCGAGGAAGTCGAGAAGATGGTCTGGGCGATCCGATGGGGCGCCGACACGGTGATGGACCTGTCGACCGGCAAGCACATCCACGAAACCCGCGAATGGATCATGCGCAATTCGCCGGTGCCGATCGGCACCGTGCCGATCTACCAGGCGCTGGAGAAGGTCGATGGTCGCGCCGAAGAACTGACCTGGGACATCTTCCGCGACACCCTGATCGAGCAGGCCGAGCAGGGCGTCGACTACTTCACGATCCACGCCGGCGTGCGCCTCGCCTACGTGCCGCTGACCGCGCGTCGCGTCACCGGCATCGTCTCGCGTGGCGGTTCGATCATGGCCAAGTGGTGCCTCGCGCATCACCAGGAAAGTTTCCTGTACACGCATTTCGAGGAGATCTGCGAGATCATGAAGGCGTATGACGTCGCCTTCTCGCTCGGCGATGGCCTGCGTCCGGGATCGATCGCCGATGCCAACGATCGCGCGCAATTCGCCGAGCTGGAAACCCTCGGCGAGTTGACCAAGATCGCGTGGAAGCACGACGTCCAGACCATGATCGAAGGCCCCGGCCACGTGCCGATGCAGCTGATCAAGGAGAACATGGACAAACAGCTGCGCGAATGCGGCGAAGCGCCGTTCTACACGCTCGGCCCGCTGACCACCGACATCGCGCCCGGCTACGACCACATCACCAGCGCGATCGGCGCGGCGATGATCGGCTGGTACGGCACCGCGATGCTCTGCTACGTCACGCCGAAGGAACACCTCGGCTTGCCGAACAAGCAGGACGTGCGCGACGGCATCATCACCTACAAGATCGCCGCGCACGCCGCCGATCTCGCCAAGGGCCATCCGGGTGCGCAGGCACGCGACAACGCATTGTCGAAAGCGCGTTTCGAATTCCGCTGGCAGGACCAGTTCAACCTCGGCCTCGATCCTGAGAAGGCCAAGGAATTCCATGACGAGACCTTGCCGAAGGAAGCCGCCAAGCACGCGCACTTCTGCTCGATGAAAATCACCCAGGACGTGCGCGACTTCGCCGCCGAGCAGGGCGTCGACGAACAGGCCGCGCTGGAGAAGGGCATGGCCGACAAGGCGCGCGAATTCCGCGAGCAGGGTGCGGAGATCTATCGGCCGGAGTGATTTCACTGCATCTTCGCAAGCGTGAAGTCGATCGAGACGATTTCTTGGCGCCTTGTTGAGTTCCTCCGTTGTTCACTGTGGTCACCCGCAAGGGCACACAACAACCGAGGAGAACCCGATGAACACCGCAATCCGCAAGACCGCGCTGGCCCTGGCCCTGCTGCTGCCGATCTCGGCATCCGCCGAAGGCTTCCGCGCCTCGCTCAGCGCCTTCAACCTGAATCCGACTTCCGACAACGGCGCGCTTGCCGACGGCGCGCTCGGCGTCGACGTGAACAGCGAAACCAACTTCACCCTGGCGGGCGAGTACGCTTTCAGCGAGAACTGGAGTGTGGAAGTGCAGTACGGCTTCGGGTTCGACCACGAAGTGAAGCTCAATGGCACCAAATCGCTCGACATCACCCACAAGCCGCTGACGCTGGCCGGAAAGTACACGTTCAACGGAGAAACGTTCCGTCCCTACCTCGGCCTCGGCTTCAACCGCACCAGCTTCGGTGACGAGGTCGAGTTCGGCCCGATCGCCGGCACCAACACGACGCTCGACGACACGTCCGGCCTTGCTGCCCTGGCCGGTGTCGAATTCGACCTGAACGAGCAGTTCGCGCTGCGCGGTGAAGTCCGCTGGATCGACATGGACACCGACGTCGCGGTGAATGGCGCGGGCGTCGGCACGGCCAATGTCGACCCGATCCTGATCGGCGTTTCCGCAGTCCTGAAGTTCTGAGTCGCTATTCCGACTGGAATCGCGGCAGCTGTTCGATGATCCATTGCAGGCGCTGGTGCGGGTCGTCCTGCATCAGCGCCTGCTGCTTTTCGGCGTTGTCGAGCGGCAGGCGCTCGATCACGCGCCAACTCACCCAGTCGGCATCGTCGAACTTCGCCTTGTCCGCCGCCTTGAGCTGAGAATCACCGTGTTCGGCCAGGCGTTCGAGGATGGTGACGAGCACGGCGTATTCGGCCGGCACCGATGTCACGCTGGCCGGCGCCGACCAGTCGACGTCGGCGACGCGCAGGCCGTTGGGCTCGACGCGGCTGTCGATGGCGCGGAAGCGGCGCGCACCTTCCACGCGAATGCCGAGCAGGCCGTCGGGCAGCGTGTTGAAATCGATGATGCGCGCCTCGCATCCGAAGTCGTGGATGTCGGCCGGCACGCCGGCCTCGGCACCGTCGCGGATCAGCACGACGCCGAAACCGCTGCCGCTGCGGCTGCAGTCGCGCACCAGGTCGAGGTAGCGCGTTTCGAAGATGCGCAGGTCCAGCCAAGCCCCCGGCAACAGCACCGAGTTCAGCGGAAACAGCGGCAGCGTCGACGCCGTCATGCGCCGATCAGCTGGGCGAAGCGCCGCGGCGCATCGTCGAAGCCGCCGTTGGACATGAACACGACCGAGTCGCCGCTGCGCGAATGCTGCCGCAGCGCTTCGAGCAGGGCTGCGACACTGTCGACCGCGACCGCTTCGCCGCGCACGGCGGCGATTACCTTGTCGGCATGCCAGGGAAGTTCCGGTCGCGCCAGGAACACGACGACATCGGCGTCGTCGAGCGATGGCGCGAGACCCTCGGCATGCGCTCCCATGCGCATCGAGTTCGAACGCGGCTCGATCGCGACGATGATGCGCGCGTTGCCGACCTTGGCGCGCAACCCGGCGAGCGTGGTCGCGATGGCGGTGGGGTGGTGCGCGAAGTCGTCGTAGATGCGGATGCCGTGGGTGGCGGCGATCACTTCCATGCGCCGCTTCGGATTGCGGAAACCGGACAGCGCGGCAACCGCGCGCGTCGCGTCGATGCCGTACGCGGTCGCGGCCGCGATCGCCGCCAGCGCATTCATCACGTTGTGCCGGCCGAGCGCGTCCCAGCGTGCGTCTCCGACCACGACGCCGCGGTGCAGGACGCGGAACGCGCCGCCATCGGATGCGAGCAGTTCGGCGCGCCATTCGGCATCGCGATCGATCGCGAATCGCTCCACCGGCGTCCAGCAACCTTTCGCGAGCACGCGTGCGAGCGCATCGTCTTCGCCGTTGACGATCAGGCGGCCGTCGCCGGGCACCGTGCGCACCAGATGATGGAACTGGCGCTCGATGTCGGCGAGCGAATCGAAGATGTCGGCGTGGTCGAATTCGAGGTTGTTGAGGATCGCGATCTCGGCGCGGTAGTGCACGAACTTCGAGCGCTTGTCGAAGTAGGCGGTGTCGTATTCGTCGGCCTCGACGACGAAGGCGTCGCCGACACCCAATCGCGCCGAGACGCCGAAGTTTTCCGGCACGCCGCCGACCAGGAAACCAGGCCGCGCGCCGCAGGATTCGAGGATCCATGCGAGCAGGCTCGTCGTCGTCGTCTTGCCGTGGGTGCCGGCGACCGCGAGCACGCGCTTGTGCGCGAGCACGCGTTCGCCCAGCCACTGCGGGCCGGAAATGTACGGCAGGCGTGCATTCAGCGCGTGTTCCATCGCGGCATTGCCGCGCGAGATGGCGTTGCCGACGATGACCAGGTCCGGTGCCGGTCGCAGATGCTCGGGTCGGTAGCCTTGCATCAAGCGGATGCCGAGCTGTTCAAGCTGGGTGCTCATCGGCGGATAGACGTTCTGGTCCGAGCCGGCGACGGTCTCGCCCAGTTCGCGCGCCAGCGCGGCGATCCCGCCCATGAAGGTGCCGCAGATGCCGAGGATGTGCAGGTTCATTGCAGGGCCTGTGCGAAGAGGAGGGCGACGATGAACTCGGCGGTGGCGATCAGCAGCACGACGCCGAGCGCGCGCAGGGGCGAGGTCTCCAGCGTCTGTCGCAACACGTGCACGCGCAGCGCCATGTACCAGACGAACAGCGGCAGCATCAGCCCCATCAGCAGGGCCTGCCCGGCCTGAAGGTCTTCCGGGCGCTCCGGCATCGGCAGCACGGCAGCCAGCAGGGCCAGTGTCAGCAGGGACAGCGCCACGCGCACCAGCAGCAGGGCGGTCGCGGTCTGCACGAAGCGCGCTTGCTGCCCGGAGATCGTCAGCAGGCCGTGGATCAGCAACAGCGACACGCCGTTGTTCAGTGCGGCCAGCAGCGGATCACCGGCGGTGCCGGTGAGCACGCGCGCCGCACTGGCGTCGATCGCGATCATCGCGACGAACAGCAGCGACAGGATCGCGGGCGAGTACGGGACATCGGCCGGGCCGCGGCGGAACAGGAACAGATCGCGGGCAAGGGTGAACCAGGCATTCATGTCATGCACTCGTGGATGGCATCATCGCGCGATGGATACCTTCGAACCGATCATCGTCGATGCGCGACGGCTGCAGTGTCCGCAGCCGGTGCTGCAGGCGCGCGCGACGCTGCGATCGCTCGCACCCGGCGCGCGCATCGTGCTGCTCGCGACCGATCCGCTGGCAAGCGTGGACGTGCGGGCCTTCTGCCTGCGCGCGGGACATCGCTTCGTGTCGGAGGAGGACGCCGGCGATCATCTGCGTTTCACGCTGGCGCGCGGCGACTGACTCAGGCGACGGCCTTCACCGCCGCCAGGATGCGCGCCGTCACGTCGGCCAGGTCGCCGACGCCATCGACTTCGACCAGCTTGCCGGCCGCCGCGTAGAACTCGGCCACCGGTGCGGTCTGCTGGGCATAGACGGCGAGACGGCCACGCACGACGTCCGGGTCATCGTCCTTGCGGCCCTGTTCGGCGAAGCGCTTGGCGCAGCGCGCGAGGATGGCTTCGTTCGGCACGTTGAGCTTGATGACGATGTCGAGCGGCTTGTCGATGCGCGCAAGCAGGGCCCCGAGCGCGTCGGCCTGCACCAGGTTGCGCGGGTAGCCATCGAGGATGAAGCCGGGCTTCGCATCGTCTTCGGCGAGGCGGTCTTCGAGCATGCCGAGCACGAGGTCGTCGGAGACCAGTTGCCCGGCCTCCATCACCGCCTTGGCGATCCGGCCGAGTTCGGTGCCGCGCGCGACGTGCCCGCGCAGCAAGTCTCCGGTCGAGATGTGCGGGATGCCGAAGGTGCTCTTGAGGATGGCGGCCTGCGTGCCCTTGCCGGAGCCGGGCGCGCCAAAAAACACGATGCGCATGAGAATTCCAGAACGGTCGAGACGGCCAGAAAGCAAGGCTGGACGCGGCTCGGGTGAAAAGGGATGACCGCACCGTAGCGGCTGGCCTGCTTTGCGTCAATGAAGCCCGGCGGGCACTGTTCATGCTGAAAAATCAAACGCTTGAACAGGGTGGGGGGTCTGGCCGATAGTCGGGTCGACCAAAGTTGAACGAGGAGCATTCCATGGCCGCAGGGAACTTGTTGTACGCGCAGTCGGGCGGTCCGACGGCGGTGATCAATGCCACGGCGGCCGGCGTCATCGACGCGGCACGCAAGCAGCGGAGGGCGATCGGCAGGGTGTTTGCCGCGCGCAACGGCATCATCGGCGCGTTGCGCGAGCAGTTGTACGACCTTTCCGGCTTCGACGCGACGATGACGCGCCAGCTGCGCACGACGCCGGGCAGCGCCTTCGGTTCCTGTCGCTTCAAGCTCAAGGGCATCGACGAGAGTCGTGCCCACTACGAGCGACTGATCGCGGTCTGCCGCGCGCATGACATCCGCTATTTTCTTTACAACGGCGGCAACGATTCCGCCGACACCGCGAACAAGATCTCGCAGATCGCGGCGCAGCTGGGCTACGGCCTGCACGGCATCGGCGTGCCGAAGACGGTCGACAATGACCTCGTCATCACCGACAACTGCCCCGGTTTCGGGTCGGCGGCGAAATACACCGCGATCTCGATGCTCGAAGCCAGCATCGATGTCGAGGCGATGTACGAGTCCTCGACCAAGGTCTTCGTGCTCGAAGTGATGGGCCGTCATGCCGGTTGGCTCGCGGCTGCCGCCGGACTGGCCGGCAAAAACGCCGACGAACCGCCGCAGGTGATCCTGTTTCCGGAAGTGCCCTTCGAGGAGACGAGGTTCCTTGCCGCGGTGAGCCGCAGCGTCGAGCGCAATGGCTACTGCTCGATCGCGGTATCCGAAGGCGTGCGCTACGCCGATGGCCGATTGCTCGCCGAAGCGGGTACGCGTGATGCATTCGGGCATGCGCAACTCGGTGGCGCCGGCGAGCTGATCGCCAGGCTGGTCAAGGACAAGCTCGGCCACAAGTTCCACTTCGCGGTGCCCGATTACCTGCAACGTGCGGCACGCCACATCGCCTCGAAGACCGACGACGAACAGGCGTATGCGGTCGGGCAGGCCGCGGTGCAATACGCCGCCGCCGGCATGAACGCGGTGATGCCGACGATCAAGCGCGCACCCGGAAAGCCGTATCGCTGGTCGATCGAGCCGGCGCCGCTGGCGAAGATCGCCAACCACGAAAAGATGATGCCGAAGAACTTCATCCGCGCCGACGGCTACGGCATCACCGCCGCCTGCCGCAAATACCTCGAGCCGCTGATCGCCGGCGAAGCGTATCCGCCCTACGAGAACGGCCTGCCGACCTACTTGCGCGTGCCGAAGAAGTTCGTGAAACGGAAGTTGGGCGAGTATGTGATCTCGGACAAATAGCGCCAGCGCTTTGCCTCGATCTTGTTGTCGCCGATCGAGCTGAGTCGGGCTCTATTCGCAGTGCCGCTCGCAGCCGACGTCTTCCAGCTGGATCGTGGTGTGGGAGATGCCGAAGCGTTGCTGGATCGCGGCTTCGGCGTCGCGCAGGAGGGCGTCGCCGTTGCGTGAACCGTCGTGTTCGACGTGGGCGGTGAGCGCGTTGACCGTGGTCGAGAGCGGCCAGACGTGCAGGTCGTGGACATGGCGCACGCCGGGGACGTCGCGCAGTGCGGCTTCGATCGTGGCGATGTCGAGGCCCTTCGGTACGGCGTCCATCGCCAGCGCGAGCGAGTCGCGCAGCAGGCCGATGGCGCTGATCGAGATCGCGATCGACACCAGCAGGCCGGCCAGCGGGTCGAGCCAGTACCAGGGTTTGAACATCAGGATCACCCCCACGACCAGCACGCCCAGCGACACCGCGGCGTCGGCGGCCAGGTGCAGGAAGGCGGCGCGCAGGTTGCTGTCGTGCGCACTGCCGCCCCAGAACGCCAGCGCCGAGCCGGCGTTGACGATCAGTCCGACGCCGGCCGCGACCATGACCCAAAATCCCGGGACGTGGACCGGGTCGCCGAAGCGGCGGAGGCTTTCCACCGCCAGCGCACCGCAGGCGATCAGCAGCAGGGCCGCATTGAGATTCGCGGCCATGATCGTCGATCGCGCATAACCGTAGGTATGCCGCGCATCGGGTTTGCGTTTCGCGAGACGCATCGCCCAGAGCGCCAGGATCAGGCCGAGGACGTCGCCGGCATTGTGTCCGGCGTCGCCGAGCAGGGCCATCGAGCCGATCCAGAAGCCGACGATGGCCTGGACGATGACCAGCAGGATGTTGGCCCCGACGCCGATGTAATAGCGGCGGTTGGCGCCGTCATGGACGATGGCGTGGCGGTCGTGGGGGTCGTCGTGGGAATGCCCGTGCGGGCCAGGCGGATGACTATGCATGGCTGGATTGTGCGATCGAAGCGCCGGACTTGCCACCTTGGGCACGCGCCGTCAGGAACGGGCGTTCGAAGGCGAGGTAGGCGATCCAGGTCACGATCGCGGCGGCGATCAGTGCGATCGCGCCGCGCAGTCCGGCGGGCGCCGCGTCCAGCCATGCGGCGTGTCGGAACAGCCACTGGAACACCGGGTAGTGCCAGAGATACAGCGAATAGCTGACGGTGCCCGCGAACATGAAGATGCGGCCTTCGAAGCAGCGTGCGAAGCCGCGCCAGCCGGCGGCGATGCCGAGCACGACCATCGCGATCGACACGGCCAGCGCGGTGTAATGCACGTACATCCAGGGTCGGATGGCCTCGTGCAGCCAGCGCGGCACGAACCAGCCGACGTGCACGAACACGAGGGCGAACAGGCCGAGGCCGATCCAGCCGATGCGGCGTGCAGCGCGTTCGGACACGCCGCGCTCGAAGTACCACGCGGCGAGCAGGCCGATCGCGAACTGGTCGACGCGCGCCCGCAGGTGGCGATAGTCCTGGGCCTGCCACCAGAACGACTGGTCGCCGGCGAAGAAATGGGTGACGAAACCGATCCGCGTCCACAGCACGAAGCCGAGAACGGCGACCAGCCACAGCCACACCGGGACGCGCTTCAGGGCCAGGGCGAGCGGCGGAAGCAGGAAATAGGCCCACCACTCGATCGGCAGCGTCCACCACACCGGATTGAACGGGACGCCGCCGGCGGGCAGGGTGTACCAGAACAGCAGGCCGAGGTGCCCGAGGGCATCGATCGGGCCGACCGGCGTCACCCCGGTCGCGATCCAGACCAGCGCGGTGAGGACCAGGAAATTGCCCCAGAACGCCGGAATGACCCGGCGCACGCGGCGCCACAGATAGCCGCCGTAGGACGGCATCGGTCCCTGGCCCAGGGCCGCGCGCAAGAAAGGCCTCGCGACCAGGAATCCGGACAGGACGAAGAAGATGTCGACCGCAAAATAGGCATTGTCGAGCAGGGGTGAGGCGTCGAATCCAGCCGGTTGCAGCCGCGGAAAGCCCAGGAACTCCCAGAAGTGGTAGGCGACGACCCACAGCGTGGCAAAGCCGCGCAGGCCGGTCAGGGCGGAAATGTCCTCGTTCGGGCGTGACATGGGCAGGTCGTTTCCAATCGGCCAGCGTAGCAAGCGGCCCGCCGGCGGTCATCGGTTTGCCGGCATTCATCCTGCCCCGTAGAATCCGCCGGCTTTGATTCGCTTCCGGCGGTTCTGCCGGGGTTCTTTTGCTTGTGGGAGACAGAAATGCTCGAACAAAACGGTCTATGGATCGCGATTGCCTGCGGCTTGCTTGCCGTGGTCTATGGCGCGATTTCGGTGCAATGGATTCTCGCGCGCAGCGCCGGAAATGAACGCATGCAGGGGATCGCCGCGGCGATCCAGGAAGGCGCGGGCGCCTACCTGCGTCGTCAGTACCAGACGATCGCCATCGTCGGCGTGATCCTGTTCCTCGTCATCGGTTTCGCCCTGAAGAGCTGGCCGACCGCGACCGGTTTCGCGATCGGTGCGGTGCTGTCGGGCGCAGCCGGCTTCATCGGCATGTTCGTCTCGGTGCGCGCGAACGTGCGGACCGCGCAAGCGGCGACCGAGGGCCTGAACGCGGCGCTCGCCGTGTCGTTCCGCGGTGGTGCCGTCACCGGCATGCTGGTCGTCGGTCTCGGCATCATCGGCGTCGCCGGTTACTTCATGTATGTCATGGGCGGCCAGGCGATCGACGCGGAAACGTTGAAGGTCGCGCTGCAGCCGATGATCGGCCTGGCTTTCGGCTCGTCGCTGATCTCGATCTTCGCGCGTCTCGGCGGCGGCATCTTCACCAAGGGTGCGGACGTCGGTGCCGATCTCGTCGGCAAGGTCGAAGCCGGCATTCCGGAAGATGATCCGCGCAAACCGGCGGTGATTGCCGACAACGTCGGCGACAACGTCGGCGACTGCGCCGGCATGGCCGCGGACCTGTTCGAAACCTATGCGGTAACGATCATCGCGGCGATGCTGATCGCCGGCATCGTGTTCGGCACCTACGGCTCGGCCGGCGTCATCTACCCGCTGATTCTCGGCGCGGTCTCGATCATTGCCTCGATCGTCGGCACCTACTTCGTGAAGGCTCGCGAGGGCGGCAAGATCATGAACGCGCTCTATCGCGGCCTCGGCGTCTCGGGCCTGATCTCGGCGATCGCGTTCTACTTCGTGTCGAAGGAAATGTTCGCGGCCGAACTGGCGATGCCGCTGTTCTACTGCGCGAT
>DATMVT010000358.1:0-9733 GCA_035562895.1 Patescibacteria group bacterium
GCCGCCCGTTCCTTCCTGGCCGCATCGAAGTACTCGCGCTCTTTCTTGCGGTAGTACGCCGGCGCAGTTTTCTCGCGCTTGAGGATGCCCTCGTAGATGCCGCGGGCTTCGGTGGCCCGGTCGAGTCGGGCGAGCAGGCGGGCGTAGCGGATGCGCGCTTCTTCGCCGGGGTAGGAGAGCTCGAGCACGCGGTATTCGTCGAGTGCCTTGTCGGACTCGCCGAGGGCTTCGAGCGTGGTCGCGTACAGCAGGTGGCCGTCGTTGGAACGGTAGTCCGGGTGCTTCGCGATCAGGTGTTCGAGCGTCGCGCGCGTCTCCGCGAACAGACCGAGGCCCGATTCGGCGCGGGCGCGGCCGAGCAGGAAGTTCGGATCATCGGCGTACGGTCCGCTGAGGCAGCGTTCGTACAACACGCGCGCGTTCTGCCAGTCCCCGAGTTGCAGGCATTCTTCGGCGAGGCGGACGCGGTTCTGCACCGTGTCGGCGACATCGAGTTGCGCCGCGATCTCGCGCTTGCGCTTCTCCGGATCGATCGTGCGCGCGACGTTCGCGACCACGCGCTTCGCGGTCCGGCTGTTGCGCAACTCGGGCAGGATCTCGACCAGGAAATACGCGAGGCAGCCGATGAAGGAGCCGATCAGGATGATGATCGGCCAATACTGCACGCGCCCGGTGCGGACCGCGTGCACGATGCACGCGATCTGCAGGATGATCGAGAGGACGGCGAGGACCGGCACGTGTTCAGTTCGCGCGTTCTTTCGCCGACGCTTCGCGGGCCGCGCGGAATTCGCTGCCTTCGCTCCAGGTCGGCCACACGCCCGGTTCGGACAGCTTCTTGCCGGCTTCGAAGTAGATGTTCAGATCATCGATGATGCCGGCAAAGTCCCAGTCCGGATCGAACGCGTCCGCTGGCTTGTGATAACGGTTCGCGGTGTAGTCGTCCGACCACTGCTTGCCGAAATCCGCGCCCAGTCCTGCGTGCGTCATTCCGGCGCGCGCATACAAAGCCGGCACGCCCTGCTTGGCGAAGTTGAAGTGATCGGAGCGGAAGAAGAAGCCCTTCTCCGGCGACGCTTCCGGTTCCATGGTGCGACCCTGCGCGGTCAGCAGTTGCAGCAGCAGCAGTTCGAGGTCGCTGGACTGGCCCTGACCGATCACGCCCATGTCGGTGTTGCGACCACGGATCGGCAGCGCGTCCATGTTGATGGCCGCCGCCATCTTCGCGAGATTCACCGGCGGATGTGCGGCGAAATACTTCGAGCCGAGCAGGCCGGATTCTTCCAGTGTCGGCAGCATGATCACGATCGAGCGCTTCGGCTTCGGTTCCATCGCCGCGAAGGCATGCGCGATCTCGAGCGCGCCGGACACGCCGGTGGCGTTGTCGATGGCGCCGTTGAAGATGTGGTCTTCGCCCTCCGGGCCGTCCTTCTTGCCGAGGTGGTCCCAGTGGCCCATGTACAGCACCGACTCCTCGGGCTTTTCGCTGCCGGGCAGGATCGCGACGGCATTGTGCGAGAACTTGTTCTCGATCTTGCTCTGGATCGTCGTGCTCAGCGTCGCGTTCAGCGGCACCGCCTTGAAGCCGGCGCCGTCGGCATCGAGTTGCAGCTTCGCGAAATCCTTGCCGTCGGCCGTGAACAGGGCCTTGGCCGCATCCATCGAGATCCAGCCCTGCGCGGGCAAGCGCGGCTCCGGATCGCCCGAGCGCGGCAGGTCGTGCTGCTCGCCGCTCCACGAATTCACGACCACGTCCCAGCCGTAGCCGGCCGGCTTCTCGTCGTGCACGATCAGCGCTGCTGCCGCGCCCTGGCGCGCAGCCTCTTCGAACTTGTAGGTCCAGCGGCCGTAGTAGGTCATGGCGCGCCCCTTGAACAGCGTCTCGTCGCCGCGCAGGAAGCCGGGATCGTTCACCAGAATCACCACGGTCTTGCCCTTCACGTCGAGCCCGGCGTAGTCATTCCAGTTCTGCTCCGGCGCCACGACGCCATAGCCGACGAAGACGATCTCGCTGTCCTTGATCGCGACTTCGGGCTGCTCCGATCGTGATCCGATGGCCATCTCCTTGCCCATCGCCAGGGTTTGCGTCTGGCCGCCGACCTGGATGCTCAGTGCCGTGGCGGGATCCGCCGTCGTCGAGACCATCGGCACGCGCTGGAAGTAGGTCGCGCCCTCGCACGGGAAGGACTTGCAAGGCTTGCCGTCGGCGACCGCCGGCAGGAAACCGATGCGGCGGAATTCGTTCTCGAAGTAGTTCAGCGTCAGCCGTTCGCCGAGTGAACCGGGGCCGCGGCCCTCGTATTCGTCCGATGAAATCGTCTGGATGTGTTTCGCCAGGTCGTTGGCGTCGATCGCTGCGGCCATCTCCGCCTTGGCTGGATCGGCTTTCAGCGCGACATAGGCCGGCTTGGCCGGTTCGGGTGCCGCCGCTTCCGGTGGCGGAGCATCGCTGCCGCAGGCGGACAGCACGAGGACAGCGGGAATCAGGATGCGACGCATCGGCGTACTCCAGTCAAACGGACGCCGAGTCTAGCCGCCCAGGCGCTGCCGGCTCGTTAAGCCTGCGTCCTTCAATTCGCCGCGTAAACGCTTCGCCACAGCGGCTCAAGCTGCGACGGACAGGCCGGCAGCCTTACCACGGGTCGCCGCTTTCACGACGATCTGCACGTTCTGGCCGAGTGCGACGAGGCAATGCATCATTTTTTCTTCCGAAATGCCGCGGAACTGGCCGCGCAGCATCGCCGAAACCTTGGGTTGGGTCATTCCGAACAATTGCGCCGCGTCGGACTGGGTCAGTCGCCGACGTTTGATCAGATCGCCGATCTTCGCAGCGAGTTGCGCTTTCACCAGCATGCGCTCAGCGTCGGCCAAGCCCAAGTCGCGATAGACGTTGCCGCTGCCGACTTCGATTTTCATTGTGCTGCTCCTTCTTTCGCGTGCGTTGCCGCCGCCTTGAATCGTTCGCGGATCTTGTCCATGTCCGGCTTCGGCGTGGCCGCACCGTGACGTGACTTCTTCTGGAAGCGATGCAAGACGTAGACCGCCGAAACGAATTGGACCGTGTAAACCGCTCGATAAGTATCACCATCGAAGTCTTCGACGATTTCAAGCACCCCGGCTGAGCCGAAACCCTGCAGCGGTTTGGCGGACTCCGACTTGCGGCCGATCTGGGCCAGGTGCAATGCGAATCCGAAAACGTCCTGCACGTCATCGGGCATGGCCAACAAATTCTTCTTGCTGGAGGACATCCAGATCAACGGGCGAGGGGTGATGATCCGCATCAGCCGATTATGCCCAAAAAGAGATGAAGATAAACGTAGTGGCTACGCTGCCTTCAATTCGCCGCGTAAACGCTTCGCCACAGCGCGGCGAGCGCATCGGCGGTGTCGCGGGGGCGTTCCATGACCGGCATGTGGCCGCAGTCGTCGAGGAGCACGACGCGTTCATTCGGCAGTCCGGCTTCGAATACCTTGACCGAGCTGACATCGAGCACCTGATCCTCGCGGCACCAGAGCACCAGACTCGGCATGTCGAGCGTCGGCAACAGGTCGACGAGGCCGTAGCGCTGGTCCGGCGCCTTCAGTGCCTCCATCGCGACGTTCCAGTCGTCGGCGCGCGGGATCACGCGATCGGCATAGACGTCGCGCACTGGACCGGGCAGGAACGGACGATGCTTGAACACCTTGTCGAGAAAGCGGTCGAACTGCGCGCGCGTCGTGACCTTGTACGGATTCTCGCCACGCTCCAGCGTGCGCAGGAAGTCGTTGCTGTCGAACGGCACGCCGGCGGCATCGACGAAACCGATGCTGCGCACCTCGCTCGGATACGCGGCAGCGAAGCGTCCGGCGATGAAACCGCCCATCGAATGCCCGGCGAGGTCGATGCGTTCGACGTCGAGCGCGCGCAACCACGCATGCACGCGCTCGGCCTGCGAGGCCGCACGGAAGTCGCGATCCGCCGGCGTCGGGCTGCCGCCGAAGCCGGGCAGGTCGGGAATCAGGTAGCGGCGTTGGTCCGGTGCGTGGCGCAACACGTCGAGCCAGGTGCTCGAATCGGCTTGCAGCCCGTGCAACAGCACGACGACATCGCCGTCGGTCGGGCCGCGTTCGAGGTAACGCCAGTGCTGGCCATCGACTTCGATGTGCTTCTCGGTGACGCCCGCCTGCCAGTGCTTGCGCGCGAGCTCGGCGTCGAGCACCTTGTCCGGTGCGAGATACACCGCGGCAACGCCGACCACGGCGATCCCCGCGCCGATCATCAGCAGCCAGGCAAAAGATCGGCGCAGCGGGCGGGTCATGGCTTAGGGCTTGAGACCCAGGGTCGCATCGACCGAGTTCTGCGCGATCGGGTGCAGGCCGCTGCGCGCGGTCTTGTACACCTCGATCGCCCAGGCCTTGTTCGCCGGCGTCTTCGCGAGTTCCGACCACAGCGGCATCATCAGCTTGCGGCGCCCGATCTCGATCAGGTGTGCACGCAGCGCGTCGCGCATCGGGGCGTAGCCGGCGCGAATGCCGGACAGAAACCAGCGCATCGTGATCTCGCGATTCTGGCGTTGCGTCAGGCCGTAGTTCGCGTCGAGGTCGGCCATCCTCGCGGCATCGGCCTTTTCCGAAAATCCATTGAGGAAATGCACCCACTCGCCCGTCACCCAGGTCTTGGCGTTCAGCGCGGCGGCGTCCTTCTTGCCGGCGATGAAGTCGGCGAGCGCGCCATCGATGGCATCGAGCGTCGCGGAATGCGCGAGCAGGGCCGACTTCGGCACGCCCGGCTGGTGCAGCCAGGCATCGAGATCGGCGCGATGGATCGGCGCGTCTTTGGCATCGAGCAGGCGCGTGCCGAAGAAGTCGAGGAACTGCGCGGTCGAGACCGACTGGAAGGCATGCTCATCGAACCATGCGCGCACGACGGCGTCGAACTTCTCGCGGCCGAAGCGCTTCTCGAGCGTGCGCAGCATCCACTCGCCCTTCTGGTAAGGCACACCGCTGAACGCTTCGTCCGGGTCGCGGCCGGCCAGGTCGAGCACGAGGTGCTGGTCCTGCGCCGGCAGTTCCTTCATTTCGGCGAGCAGTTCCTGCTGGCCGACGACCTGGTCCATCAGCGCCTGATCGACGCCGAACACGGCTTCGACGATGCGGTTCTCGACGTAGCTGGTGAAGCTCTCGTTGAGCCAGAGGTCGCGCCAGGTGCCATTGGTCGCGAGGTTGCCGGACCAGGAATGCGCGAGCTCATGCGCGACCACATTGACCAGTGACTTGTCGCCGGCGATCAGGGTGGGCGTCAGGAACGACAGGCGCGGATTCTCCATGCCGCCGAACGGGAACGAGGGCGGCAGCACCAGCATGTCGTAGCGGCCCCAGCGGTACGGACCGTAGAGTTTCTCGGCGGCCGCGATCATCGCTTCGATGTCCTCGAATTCCTTCGCGACCGCATCCAGGCGACCCGGCTCGGTCCACACGTACGATCGCGGCCCGACCTGCTTCGACGCGATGTCGCCAGCGGCGATCGCGAGCAGGTAGGACGGGATCGGCTGCGGCATGTGGAAGCGGAAGCCTTGCTTGCCGTCGCTGCCGGGTTCGTTGTCGGCGCTCATGACGACGCGGATGCCGTCCGGCGCGGTGATGCGGGCGCGATAGGTGAAGCGTACCGAGGGCGTGTCCTGCAGCGGCGCGAAGCTGCGTGCATGGATGGCCTGCGCCTGCGAGAACATGAAGGGCTTCTGCTTGCCGAGCGTCTGCGCCGGTGCCAGCCACTGCAGGCCGGAGGCTTCGGGCGCGGTGTGGTAGTAGACGCGCACCTTCGGCGCGGCGTCCTTCAGGCGAATGGCCAGATGCGAACCGAACTTGGGATCGCGCTTGGCCAGCGTGAACGGGGCGTTCGCCCACGAACCGTCGGTACGCTGCGCGCTGACGCGTTCGACGCTCAGGTCGCGCGTATCGAGATCCAGCCGCTTTGCCTCGGGCTTCTTCCAGTCGAGGCTGAGTTCGGCGAAACCGGCGAGCTGCTGCTTCTCGAACGAGAGGTCGAGATCAAGATAGACGTGCTTGACGCGCACTTCGTCGAGTCGCGCATACGAGTGCTCGTCGCGCGCGATGTCGGCGCCGACCACCGTGATCGGTCCCACCGCCATCAACAGGGCCACCAGGCCGCCCAACAGGTTTCGCATGATCCGTCTCCAGCAAAGAGACGGCGAGTTTAGCGCGGTGGCGTCAGCGCGTTGTCACGCTGGGTCACGTCCGATAACCGCTGTGGATCGCGACGATGCCGGCGCTGAGGTTGCGGTAGTCGCAGCGGTCCAGGCCGGCGTCCTGCATCATCGCCTTAAGGGTTTCCTGGTTCGGGTGCTTGCGGATCGATTCGGCGAGGTACTGGTAGCTGTCGGCATCGTTGGCGAACAGCTTGCCGAGCCGCGGCAGGACTTCGAACGAGTGGAGGTCGTAGAACGGTCGCAACAGCGGCTCGGCGACTTCGGAAAATTCGAGCACCATCACCTTGCCGCCGGCCTTCAGCACGCGGCGCATCTCGCGCAACGCGGCCGGCTTGTCGGTGACGTTGCGCAGGCCGAAGGCGATGGTCACGGCATCGAAATGGCCATCCGGAAACGGCAGCGCTTCGGCGTTCAGGCGCACGTAGCGGAGGTTGCCGACGAGGCCGCGGTCGGTCAGGCGGTCACGGCCGACGCCGAGCATCTCGGCATTGATGTCGCCGAGCACGATTTCGCCTTCATGGCCGACGCGATCGGCAAGCAGGGCGGCGATATCGCCGGTGCCGCCGGCCAGATCGAGCACGCGCGCGCCGCGCTTGACGCCGCTGGTCGCGACGAAATGGCGCTTCCAAAGACGGTGGATGCCGAACGACATCAAGTCGTTCATCAGGTCGTATTTCGACGCGACCGAACTGAAGACCTGGCCGACCAGTTTCTGCTTCTCGTTCCAGTCGACGTCGCGGTAGCCGAAATCGATCTTCTTCTGTGCGTCAGTCACGGATTCACCTCGATCGGGATTCTAGCGGAGCGCGGGCGTTCGTCCGGCAGGAAACGGATCAACAATTCGTTGAGCAGGCGACGGCCATCGGCGGTGGGCTGAAAGCGCGTCGGATCGTCGACGAGCAGGCCGTCGGCGACGGCGCGAGTGATGATCGGCGCGATCGACGCCGGATCCAGCCCGGTGCGTTGTGCCAACAATCCGGACTCAACGCCGTCGACCAGGCGCAGCGCGTTCATCATGAATTCGAAGGCGAGTTCGCGATCGGGGATCGGCGCCAGGGTCGCGAGTCGTTCGGGCAGCGCGGCCTTGGCGAGATAACTCTTCGGCGTCTTCAGCTTGGCGGTGCGGACGATGCGACCACCGTCGCTGAGCTTGCCATGTGCGCCGGCGCCGATGCCGAGATAGTCGCCGAAGGTCCAGTAGTTCAAATTGTGCCGGCAGCGATGGGCCGGTTGCGCGTAGGCCGAGGTTTCGTACTGCGGAAAACCCGCCTCGGCGAGCCGAATCTGGCAGACCTCCTGCATGTCCCAGCTCGCATCGTCGTCCGGCAGCGGCGGCGGCTTCGCGGCGAACACCGTGTTCGGCTCCAGCGTGAGCTGGTAATGCGAAAGATGCGTCGGCTGCAACGCGAGGGCGCGTTCGACATCGTGCAAGGCGGCGTCCAGCGTCTGCTCGGGCAGGGCGTACATCAGGTCGAGGTTGATCTCGCCGATGCCGGCGTCCTGCGCTTCCTTGACCGCGCGTTCGGCTTCCGCCGCGCCGTGGATGCGGCCGAGCCGCGCCAGTTTGTCGTCGTCGAAACTCTGCACACCGAAACTGATGCGGTTGACGCCGGCGCGCAGGTAGCCGTCGAAGCGGCCATGTTCGACGGTGCCCGGATTCGTCTCCATCGTGACTTCGGCGTCGTCGACGAACTGCAGGCGCTCGCGGCAGCCGTCGAGAATGCGCGCGATCAGGTCCGGTGCGAACAGGCTGGGCGTACCGCCGCCGAAGAACACCGACGTGATCGGGCGTTCGCGCGCGAATGCGAACTGCGCGAGATCGGCGTCGAGGTCGGCAAACAGGGCATCGACATAGGCGCGGTATTCATTCGCACCGCGCAGTTCGTGCGAATTGAAATCGCAATACGGACATTTGCGCACGCACCACGGGATGTGGATGTAGAGCGCGAGCGGCGGCGCGACGATGCCCATGTCACGCGAACGGCCAGCGTGCGCGCAACGTCGCGAGGGCTTGCGCGCGATGGCTGATGCGATGCCAGTGTTCCGAGGGCAGCTCGGCCGAGCTCATTCCGAGTTCGGGCAGGAAGAAGATCGGCTGGTAGCCGAACCCGTTTGTGCCGCGTGGGGTGTCGAGAATGCGCCCTTCGATGACGCCTTCGGCGATCACGGGTTGTGGATCCGCAGCGTGCCGCATCAGCACGACGACGCTGTAGAAGCGCGCCGTGCGCCCGGACTCGGGCACGTCGCGCGTCTCGTCGAGCACGCGCGCGATATTGCGTGCGGCATCGCCGTGCACGCCGCCGTAATGCGCCGAGATCAATCCGGGCGCGCCATGCAGTGCGTCGACGATGAGCCCGGAATCATCGGCCAGCGCCGGAAGTCCGCTCAGTGCGGCGGCCTGGCGTGCCTTGAGGATGGCGTTCTCGACGAACGTGGTCCCGGTTTCATCCGCCTCGGGAAGGCCGAGTTCGCCTTGTGCGACGAGGTCGACCGCCATGTTCGCGAGCACGTGGCGGATTTCTGCGAGCTTGCCCGGATTGCCGGTGGCGACGACGAGGCGCATGGTTCAGCGCGCCAGCGCCTCGCGCTGGTGCGAATGCAGTTCGCCGATGCCCTTGGCCGCGAGCGCGAGCAGGGCATCGAGTTCGTCGCGACGGAACGCATGACCTTCGGCCGTGCCCTGCAATTCGATGAAGCCGAGGGCGTCGTTCATCACCACGTTCATGTCGGTTTCGCAGCTCGAATCCTCGGCATAGTCGAGATCGAGCACCGGGTTGCCCTTGAAGATGCCGACCGAGATCGCGGCGATCTGGCCGTGGATCGGGTCGGTCTTGATCAGGCCCTTCTTCATCGTCGTGCGCACCGCATCGACCAGGGCGACATAGGCGCCGGTGATCGCCGCCGTGCGCGTGCCGCCGTCGGCCTGCAACACGTCGCAGTCGAGCGTGATCGTGCGTTCGCCGAGTGCGGCGCGATTGACCACGGCGCGCAGGCTGCGACCGATCAGGCGCTGGATTTCCAGCGTGCGCCCGCCTTGCTTGCCACTCGCCGCCTCGCGGTTCGAGCGCGAATGGGTGGCCCTCGGCAACATGCCGTATTCGGCGGTGATCCAGCCTTCGCCCTTGCCGCGCAGGAAGCCCGGCACTTTTTCCTCGACGCTGGCCGTGCACAAGACCTTGGTGTCGCCGAAGCTCACCAGGACCGAACCTTCGGCATGGCGCGTGTATTGACGTTCGATGGAGACATTGCGCAGGGCGTCGACGGCGCGACCGCTGGGGCGGAGGACGGTGCTCATGGGCTCGAATCGCTTGGGAAAAAAGGGCGCGGAGCGTAACATGGGTGCCCTTTCGCGAAGGACAGCCCGATGATCCGCAGCATGACCGCCTACGCCAGCGCCGAAGGCCCGAGTGCGCGCGGACGCCTCGTCTTCGAGTTGCGCTCGGTCAACCACCGATTCCTCGAAATCGGATTCCGCCTGCCGGAAGAGTTTCGTGCGCTGGAACCAAAGTTGCGCGAACGCATCGAGAAGCG
>DATMVT010000359.1:0-13400 GCA_035562895.1 Patescibacteria group bacterium
GGCCGGCAGCGGGCGACCGCGCAGTTCGCCGACGAGGCCCGGCGCTGCATGCAGCGTCAAGGCCAGGTCCAGCGCTTCCCAGCTCATCCCGCGTCGCCGCCGCGGCGCACCGTCAACTTCTTCGGGGCGGCGTTGCCGTAGCTGTAGTACTGGTAGCTGCTGTAGCCGTAGCCGCCGTAGCCGTAGCCGGCGGTCTTGGCGTCGAACTTGGTCAGGACCACGCCGAGCAGGCGCGTGCGCGCCGCGAGCAGGCGCTTGATCGTCGTCTGTGCCGCGCCGACCTTGGTGCGCCCGGCCTCGACCACGAGCAGGGTGCCCTTGGCGAGGTTGCCGAGGATCGGCGCATCGGCGAGGCCGAGCACCGGCGGCGCGTCGATGATGATCTGGTCGAAGCGTTCCTGCGCCTGCGTCAGCAGGCTGACCATGCGCGGACCGGCCAGCAGCTCGGCCGGATTCGGCGGCAACGGACCGCTCAGCATGATCGAGATGCCGGCCTGGTCGACGCGATGGATGCACTGTCCCGGCTTGGCCGAGCCGGACAGGCAGTTGCTCAGGCCCATCGCGTTGTCGAGCTCGAACACGCGGTGCAGCGACGGATTGCGCAGGTCGGCATCGATCAGCAGCACGCGCTTGCCGAGCAGGGCGAAATTGCGCGCCAGCGACTTCGCGGTGGTGCTCTTGCCTTCGCCGGGCTGGGTGCTGGTGACCACGAGGACCGCCGGCACGCCGCTCTCGGTCGAGAACTGAAGTGCCGTGCGCACCGAGCGATAGGCTTCGGCGAACCCGGAGCGGATATCGACCAAGGCTTCGGCCGGGGTGATGTCCTTGCCGAGCTTCGGGATCACGCCGAGGTTGACCAGGTGCAGCTTCTTCTCGATGTCTTCCGGCGACTTCACGGTGTCGTCGAGGTATTCGAGCAGCAGCGCCAGCAGCACGCCGAGGAACAGCCCGAGCAGCAGGCCGATCATCAGGTTGCGGCGCATGTTCGGCTTGTACGGGCCGCCCGGCACCTGGGCGCGGTCGACGATCGAGATGTTGTTGCTGCTGACGCCGCCGGCGACGCCGATTTCCTTGTAGCGCTGCAGCAGGCCGTCGTAGAGCTCGCGGTTGGTGGTGACTTCGCGCTGCAGGATGTTGTAGTCGATCGAGCGGCTCTGCAGGTCCAGGGTCTCGGTCTTGATCTGGGTGAGTTGCTCGCGCAGCAGGGTTTCCTGCGTCAGCGCCGAGTCGTACTCGGCCTTGACCGTGGCCTTGATGCCTTCGATCTCGGCGACGATCTGGCGGTCGACTTCGTCGATCTGCGCCTGCAACTGCTTCATTTCCGGATATTCCGGCTTGTACAGGCGCAGCTTCTCCTGGAACGTGCTCTTCAGGGTCGAGCGGCGTTCCTGCAGCGGCCGGATGTTGGACCCTTCGAGCATTTCCGCGGGCAGCGCGGCACCGCGGCTGGCCTGCGCCTGGCGCCAGCGCGCCTCGGCGCGGATGCGCGCGCCCTGGGCCTGGCCGACCGCGGAATTGAGCTCGCCGAGGTTCTGCTCGATCAGGGTCTGGTTGTTGTTCGCCGAAAGAATCTGTTCCTTCTGCGCGAACGCGACCAGTTCGCGCTCCGAGTCCTCGAGCTTCTGCTTCAGCTGCGCCAGCCGGTCTTCGAGATAGCCCTTGGCATAGGACGAGGCATCGAAGCGGCGTTCGAGGTTGGTCGCGATGAAGGCCTCGGCGACCGCGTTCGCGACCTTGGCCGCGAACTGCGGATCGGCGCTGTCGAAGACCACGTTGACCAGGCGCGAGTCGCGCACCGGTTCGATCGCGAGCCCGCCGGCGACGACGCCGGCATAGAGCCGATCGTCCTCGACCTTGGCGGTCGTCGCCGCCTGTGCCGGGGCCGGCTTCGTCTTCGCGCCGAACAGCGAACCGACCAGGGCCGACCAGGGCGAGGGCTGCGCCTGCTGGCGCATCGACGGGTCGCTGCCGAGGCGCAGCTGCGAGGCGACGCGTTCGGCCAGACTGCGGCTGCGCAGCAACTGGTACTGCGTTTCGTAGAACTCCCAGTCGTTGGTGCCACCCTGCGGATTGACGCCTTCGACGTTGACCACGTTGAGGGTTTCGCGGTCGATCTGGATGGTCGCGCTGGCGCGGAAGATCGGTGTCGTCAGCAGCGTGTTGACGAAGGCCGCGAACAGCATCAGCAGGCCCAGGCCGAGGATCGTCCAGCGCCGCTTGACCAGGATGTTCCAGTAGTCGAGCAGGTTGATCTCGTCGTCGGCGGGCGCTTCGGCCTTGCGCAATTCGGCCAGCACCATGCCCGGGCTGACGCTGTCGACGGTGCGCAATTCGCCACCGCGCGCGACCGCCGGCACCGGCAGTTGGCTGCCGCCGGAATCCTTGTCGTGGGGTCTTGAACTCATCGTGTTCCTTCAGAGGGCCGCGAAACCGACCAGCCCGCGCAGGCTGTCGACCAGGCTCCTGTATGCGCTGCGCACGCCGGAGGTTTCCACGACGACGATGTCGTCGCCATACAGTTGCGGGTCTTCGAGCTCGCCGGCGCGGATCTGGCGAATGTCGAACAGCGCCGCCATCTTCTTGCCCTCGATCATGCGGAACACGATCACCGAGCGCTGGTCGGCCAAGTCTTCGAAGCCCTTGGCCAGCGCGATCGCCTGCAGCAGGCTGGTCTTGCCGGTGATCGGGTAGATGCCGGGTTGCTTGACCGCGCCTTCGACGGTGAGGCGCTGGCTGGAGAATTCCTTGACGAACACCGTGACCTGCGGACTCTGCAGGTACTGGGCTTCGAGCCTTGCGGCGATCTTGACCTCGAGTTCCGAGACGGTGCGGCCGCCGGCCCGGATCGCGCCGATCAGCGGCAGCGAGATCTGGCCCGAGGTGTTGATGCGCACGGTGCGATTCAGGTCAGGCACCTGGAACACCGACACTTCAAGCAGGTCGAGCGGTCCGACGCGGTAGTCCGAGACGCCGAGATAGGCGCCCGAATCCGAGGTGGTGTCGGGTACCGGCAACGAGGACGTCGAGGTCACGGCCTTGGCGGTGCCGCTCTTCAGTCCGCCGGTATTGGACGCGCAACCGGACAGCAGGGCGAGAACGATCAGGATGAGGCCGATGAATCGATGCATGGGGGGTCCAAAGTGTGCGCTGCGTCACATTTCCGCTAGCAATGATTATGCCGCGCCGAACAGCCGCCGCCACCAACCGCCGGTCGGCGAATCCGCGCGTCCCGAAGCCGGAAGCGGCGGCAGGGCGTTCGGTGCGAGGTGATCGAGAATACCCTGCGGACGCGTGCAGACGAGGTGCGTGGCCTCGTCTGCGCCGAGTCGCTTGGCCGCCGCGTCACGCGCTTCGGCCAGCAGGGGCGGGCGGCGGTCGGCGCGATGGGCGTCGGTGGCGATGATCGCGACGATGCCCTCGTCCAGCATCTTTTCGGCCCAGTATTGCGGCTTGCGCCCGAAACGGCCGGTGACGGCGCCGGCGGTCAGCTGCATCCACGCGCCGGCCTTGGCGAGGCGCTGGAACATCGCGTAATGCGACTCGATCCAGGTCAGGCGTTCCGGATGCGTCACCACCGGGATGAAGCCCGCGGCCATCGCGTTGAACGCGGTCTCTTCCAGTCGCGGCGTCGCCACATGATGCGCCGGCTCGAACAGGAAGTAGCGCGAACCGGCCAGGGTCGGGATGCGTCCGGTCTTCAGGCCATCGACCAGTTCCGGCACGACATGGGCGTCGGCGCCATCGACCAGGCGCAGCGCAATGCCCTGGCGGTCGAGCATCATCTGCAGGGTGGCGATCGCCTTGCGGATGCCGACGGCGTTGTTTTCGTACAATCCGGGATAGATGTGCGGCGTGCACGCCGTGACGGTGATGCCGTCGGCGACCGCGATGCGTGCCATCGCCAGCGCGGTCTCCAGATCGGGCGCGCCGTCGTCGATGCCGGGCAACAGGTGACAATGCAGATCGATCACGGGGGTGTTGCACCTTGTCCAGTGAATGGGGGAAACGCCGGGCCCCCGAAGCCCAGCATGCCGCGCGATTGTGACCGTATTCGGAACGATGATACAAACCGATACATGAACCGGGCCGCGGATCCGGGAGAGATTCGATGCACTTCGAGGGATTGGATACGCTGACCTGGCATGGATTTGCCTGGTCGTTGGGGATCACCGTGCTGGCGATGTGGGCGCTGTTTCCGCTCGCGCACCGGCTTGGCCTGGTCGACCACCCGACCGATCGCAAGAACCATGGACACGTGACGCCGGCCACCGGCGGTCTGGCGATGTACGTCGGCATGGTCGTGGCCGTGTTCGCGACCTCGTCGCCCTCGGCCGCGATGGCGTCGCTGCTGGTCGCCGGCGCCTTGCTGGTGATCACCGGCTGGCTCGACGACCGCCACGACCTGCGCTGGTACTGGCGCATCCTGATCCAGATCGTGGCGGCGCTGATCCTGATCTTTGGCGGCGGCGTGCGCATCGAGTCGATCGGCCCGGTGTTCGGTGCCGGTGCGTTCGCGCTCGGGGCGCTGTCGCTGCCGTTGACGGTGCTCGCCACCGTCGGGCTGATCAATGCGCTGAACATGATCGACGGCGTCGACGGCCTCGCCGGAACCTTGATGCTGACCGCGCTGATCCTGGTGCTGGCCGCCGCCGGCTATTCCGGCAACGTGATGTTGGCCGAACGTTCGGCGGTGCTGATCGGCGCGATCGTCGGCTTTCTGTTGTTCAACTTCCGCTTCCCGGGACGCCGCCGCGCGCACGCGTTCATGGGCAATTCCGGCAGCGCCCTGCTCGGGCTCGTGGTCGCCTGGGCGTGTTTCCGTCTGACCCAGAACGAAGGCCATCCCGTGAGTCCGGTGCTGGCGCTGTGGCTGGCGCCGGTGCCGGTGATCGATTGCCTGGTGCTGATCGTGCGCCGGATGATGGCCGGGCGTTCGCCGTTCTCGGCCGACCACGACCACATCCACCACATCATGCGCGACGCCGGCTTCGGTCCGGCCTCGACCGCCGTGGGCCTGGCCGTGTTCACCGGCGTGTGCGGCCTCGTGATCGGGCAATGCCTGCGCTGGAACATCGCCGAACCGCTGCTGCTCGGCGCCTATGGCGTGCTGTTGCTGATCTGGTTCGCGGTGACCGCGAAGCGCGCACGCGCCGTCGCCCTGTTCCGTGTCGCGCGCTTCTGGGGCCGGTTCCTGCCGGCGCCCGCTCAGGCCAGTCCCGACGCGGTGCGGAACCAGGCGTAAGTCGTGGCGATGCCGTCGCGCAGTGCGATGCGATGGCGCCAGCCGAGCGCGTGCAGTCGCGACACGTCCAACAGCTTGCGCGGCGTTCCATCGGGTTTCGAAGGATCGGTGGTGATCGTGCCATCGAAGCCGACCACCTCCGCCACGAGTTCCGCCAGCGCGAGGATGCTCAGATCCTCGCCCACGCCGACGTTGATGAAGGATTCGTCACTGTAGTTCCGCATCAGGAACACGGCGGCGTCGGCCAGGTCGTCGGCGTGCAGGAACTCGCGCAACGGCGTGCCCGTGCCCCAGATCACGACCTCGCGGTCGCCGCGTTGCGTCGCCTCGTGGAACTTGCGGATCAGCGCCGGCAACACATGGGAGTTCTGCGGATCGAAGTTGTCACCGGTCCCGTACAGATTCGTCGGCATCAGGCTGATCGCGTCGAAGCCGTACTGTCGCCGATAGGCCTGGCACATCTTGATGCCGGCGATCTTGGCGATCGCGTACCACTCGTTGGTCGGCTCCAGCGGCCCGGTCAGCAACGCGTCTTCGCGCAGCGGCTGGGCGGCCAGCTTGGGATAAATGCCGCTTGAACCGAGAAAACACAGCTTGCGCACACCGTGCTTCCAGGCGCTGTGGATCACGTTCGTCTGGATCGCGAGGTTGTCGCGGATGAACTCGGCCGGATAGACATGGTTCGCATGGATGCCGCCGACCTTGGCCGCGGCCAGAAACACGTACGCCGGTTTTTCCTGCGCGAAAAAAGCATCCACCGCGCGCTGGTCGATCAGGTCGAACTCGGCATGCGTGCGCAGGATCAGGTTGGTCGCGCCTTCCTGCCGAAGCCGCCGCGTGATCGCGCTCCCGACCAGACCACGATGCCCGGCGACGTAAATGCGTGCGTTCGTGTCCATCGCGTCACTCATGATGATTCGGCGCGCGGTAGCCGGCATCAGTGACCATGGCATCGCGGCGGGCGAGCGCGAGGTCGGACTGCATCATTTCGCACACGAGATCCGCGAACGGCGTGCGCGCGATCCAGCCGAGCTTGGCCTTGGCCTTGGACGGATCGCCGAGCAGGGTGTCGACTTCCGCGGGGCGGAAATAGCGTGGATCGATCGCGACGATGCGCTGGCCGGGCTTCGCCGCCGAGTCCGCCGGTGCCGATGCGACCACGCCGAGCGCCTCGGCCCCGCTGCCGCGCCAGTCGATCTCGATGCCCACTTCGCGCGCCGCACGGGTCACGAAATCGCGCACGGAATGCTGCTCGCCGGTAGCGATGACGAAGTCCTCGGCCACGTCCTGCTGCAGCATCAGCCACTGCGCCTCGACGTAATCGCGGGCATGGCCCCAGTCGCGGCGGGCATCGAGGTTGCCGAGATGCAGGCAATCCTGCAGGCCGAAGTGAATGCGCGCCAATGCGCGCGTGATCTTGCGGGTCACGAAGGTCTCGCCGCGCAAGGGCGACTCGTGGTTGAACAGGATGCCGTTGCACGCAAACATGCCGTAGGACTCGCGATAGTTCACGGTGATCCAGTACGCGTACAACTTGGCCACGCCATACGGCGAGCGCGGATAGAACGGCGTCGACTCGCGCTGCGGGATCTCCTGGACCTTGCCGTACAGCTCCGAGGTCGATGCCTGGTAGAAGCGCGTCTTGCGCTCCAGACCGAGGATGCGGATGGCTTCCAGCAGCCGCAACGTGCCGACCGCATCCGAATTCGCGGTGTATTCCGGCGTCTCGAACGACACCTGGACATGGCTCTGCGCGCCGAGGTTGTAGATCTCGTCCGGCTGCACCAATTGCAGAATCCGGATCAGGTTGGTCGCGTCGGTCAGGTCGCCATAGTGCAGGAACAGCCGACGGTCGCTGGCATGCGGGTCTTGATAGAGGTGATCGATGCGGTCGGTGTTGAAGCTCGACGCACGGCGCTTGATGCCGTGGACTTCATAGCCCTTGGCCAGCAGGAATTCGGCCAGATAGGCGCCGTCCTGGCCGGTGATGCCGGTGATCAATGCGCGCTTCATGGAGTCGCTTCTCTGCCTGCAAGGTGTCGGTGCCTATGCAGCGATCATGGCATTTTGAAACGCAAAGCAAAAAAAACCCGCCAGCAGGCGGGTCAGAAGGGGGGAGGAGAAACGATGAAACCGGAGAACGGGGATCAGGCGGCGAGACGCGACAGCATCGCGTTGAGCTTGGCGCGACGGCCTTCCAGCAGATGGAATTGGGCCGTGGCCGGACTGTCCTGATCGGACACGTCCTGTTCCGGCTGGATCAATTCGATCGCCATCTCGACTTTGCCGAGTTCGATCAGCAGGTCGTGATGCAGGGTGACTTCGTCGATTCCAAGCGTGGAGAGTTGCGCGTCCATCGGGCGGATCCTCGGGCTTCGATTGCGATGAAGATCATGCAGAAAGCGTGCCAGCGGTCACATTGGCGGTGTGAACGGGTCGACCATGACTTTGCGCAGGTTGTCGCGAAATGCAAACAAGCGCATGATTCAAACCGTCCTGTTTCCGCGTACTGCGAAACAGGCGGGCCGCGGGGGCGGCGCAATGTCTTGATCCACCATGAATATCGCGATGGCGCCTTGCGGCGACGTCGCAGTGTCACTGGCGCCCGGACTAAACGGTCACAAAGGATACCCCCTGTTCCTCGACGACCGCCGGGCGCCAGCCTTTTTCGCCGTGCGAGATCCGGACAGAACGAACCAGGCCGATCTGGCCTGGTTCGGGTTGAAGTCCGCGCGTCCACGGACTTCGGCAGCTTCCCGAGTCGGCGCGAGGACTGTCCCCTGCCAGCCAGTCCGGCGCGTTGCGCGCTTGCCCGACCCGGTGCGTTCATGTCGTTGCAGGAGTCGCGCCAGCGGCGCTGGAAATGTGCACCGTTTCACAATTGCTGACGGCGTAAACTGTGAACTGCCGCACACTCTTCCGGCATTTTCGGCGCCCGGAAAACGTGGCGAATCGTGGCATTCGATCGACCCGACCCGGCGCGGCAAACTGCGACCGAAAAGCTGACAAAATCCCGCCCCACGGCGCATCGCGAAACAGTCTGGAACCATGGAATACAGCAGCACATTCGACGTCATCGTGGTCGGTGGCGGACATGCCGGCACCGAGGCCTGCCTCGCGGCCGCGCGCACCGGTGCGCGCACCCTGCTGCTGAGCCACAACATCGAGACGCTCGGGCAGATGAGCTGCAACCCGGCCATCGGCGGCATCGGCAAGGGCCATCTGGTGCGCGAAGTCGATGCGCTCGGTGGCCTGATGGCGCGCGCCGCCGATCATGCCGGCATCCAGTGGCGCACCTTGAATGCCAGCAAGGGGCCGGCAGTGCGCGCCACGCGCTGTCAGGCCGACCGTGCCCTGTACAAGGCGCATGTGCGCCGCGTGCTGGAAACGACGCCGAACCTGAGTCTGTTCCAGCAGGCGGTGGATGATCTGATTCTCGACGGCGATCGCGTCGCCGGGGTCGTCACCCAGATGGGCCTGCGCTTCCGCGCCCCGACCGTGGTGCTGACCGCCGGCACCTTCCTCGCCGGCAAGATCCACATCGGCTTCGAGCACCATGCCGGTGGCCGCGCCGGCGATCCGCCCGCGACCGCGCTGGCGCTGCGCCTGCGCGAATTGCCGCTCGGCGCCGATCGACTGAAAACCGGCACGCCGCCGCGCATCGATGGCCGCTCGATCGACTATGCGAAGCTCGAGGAACAGCCCGGCGATACGCCGATGCCGGTCTTCAGTTTCCTCGGTTCGGTGGCCGATCATCCGGAACAGGTCAGTTGCTGGATCACCCACACCCGCGAACGCACGCACGACATCATCCGCAGCGGCCTCGATCGCTCGCCGCTGTACACCGGCAAGATCGAAGGCGTCGGGCCGCGCTATTGCCCGTCGATCGAGGACAAGGTCGTGCGCTTCGCCGACAAGACCTCGCACCAGATCTTCATCGAGCCGGAAGGCCTGAACACCACCGAGATCTATCCGAACGGCATTTCGACCTCGTTGCCGTTCGACGTGCAGCTGGCCCTGGTGCGCTCGATCCCGGGTCTGGAACAGGCGCACATCACGCGGCCCGGCTACGCCATCGAATACGACTATTTCGATCCGCGCGGGCTGAAGCATTCGCTGGAAACGAAGGCGATCGAGGGCTTGTTCTTCGCCGGCCAGATCAATGGCACCACCGGTTACGAGGAAGCCGCCGCGCAGGGCCTGATCGCCGGACTCAATGCGGCGCTGAAGGTGCAGGGCCGCGATGCCTGGTGCCCGCGTCGCGACGAGGCCTATGTCGGCGTGCTGATCGACGACCTGATCACCCACGGCACCACCGAGCCCTATCGCATGTTCACGTCGCGCGCCGAATATCGCTTGCAGCTGCGCGAGGACAACGCCGACGCGCGCCTGACCGAGATCGGTCGCGGCCTCGGTTGCGTCGATGACACGCGCTGGGCGGCGTACGCGCGCAAGCGCGACGCGGTCGCGGCCGAACACGCCCGGTTGTCGCGCGTGTACGCGGCGCCGAACAATGCGCTCGGTGCCGAGATCGCGGCCACGCTCGGCATCACCATCACGCGCGAAGCCAGCGCGATGGCATTGTTGCGCCGCCCCGAACTCGACTACATGAAGTTGATGCAGGTCGCGTCGCTCGGTCCGGGCGTGGACGATGCCGCGGTCGCGGAACAGGTCGAGGTCGGCATCAAGTACGCCGGCTATCTGGATCGCCAGCGCGACGAGATCGAACGCCAGCGCCGCCACGAAGCGCTGCCGATCCCGCAGGGCTTCGCCTATGCCGACGTGCGCGGCCTGTCCGCCGAAGTCGGCCAGAAACTTGCGCGCGTGCAACCCGAAACGGTGGGCCAGGCGGCACGCATCAGCGGCGTCACCCCGGCGGCCATTTCCTTGCTGCTGGTGCATCTGCACCGCGGCCAACCCGACGACATCGCGAGAAGCGCATGAGCCAGGCACCGACGGAGATCTGGATCGGTCGCGGCAACGACCAGCTCGGGCCGCACGCGCTCGACAAGATCCGCCAGCTGCACGCGGACGGCGCGCTGCGTCGCGATGACCTGCTGTGGTGGGACGGTCTCGGCGAATGGACCGAGCGCGATGCGGCCCTGGTCCTGCTCGGCATCGACGGGCTTCGTGCGGCATCGGCGCCACCCCCGATGCCGTCGCGCCCGGTCGTTCCCGATCTGCCGCGCCCTGCGCCGGCCACGGCGAGCGCGAATTCCCCCGAGCGTCAGCGCGCGCTGATGTTCATGGGTCTCGGCCTGCTCACGTTTGCGGCATTGGCCGCCGCCGCATTCGCGTTCCTGCGTTCGCCGACGTTGTCGTTGCCGTTGCCGTCGTTCGGTGGCCGCAGGGACATGGCCGAGGCATTGAGCAGTGCGGCGATGTACAAGACCGCCTACGCCGAAGTCGTGATGAGCACCGATCGCGTCCCGCAGTCGCTGGAAGAGATCGGCTTGAGCAGCGCGCCCTATGGCGCGATGACCGGCGCCCGCATCGAAGCCGGCACCCTGTTGATCGACACGAAGCGCGGCGTGCTCGCGCTGCAGCCGTATCGCAACGCCAACTACCAGATCTGGTTCCGTTGCGGCCGCGCCGCACCGCCCGCCGGCATGGAGGCGCTGGGCCTCGTCGATTCCGCATCGGCGACGACGGTGTCCGACAGCGACCTGCCGGACGATTGCCGCTGACTACTTCGTCGCGCTCGCGCAGCGCGACCAGGTCCATGCCATCGAGGGGCCTGCGTCGGTGCCGTCGTCGATGCGCGCGTACAAGCGGCCATCGGCCTCGCGGCGATAGGTGACGCGCTTCGGGAAGTCGTGGCCCGGCTGTTCGAACACGATCAGGCCGGGTTCGTGCTTCGTCGCGGGAAACACGGTTTCCGGCTTGCCGCCCGGCTGGGCATGGAAGCGGATGCCCTCGGCATCGAACGTGATGCGCATGAATTCGAAACCGGCCAGCTGGTCGTCGCGAATGTCGCGATGCCAACCCAGCATCACGCCGGCTTTCGCGCTGCTCCAGTGCTCCTCGTTCCGCACGCCTTCGCGCTCGCCGCACCAGTCGCCCTGCAGCCAGCCCAGATCGGTGCTGGCCTGAACGCCAGTGGCCGCGAACAGGGCCATCAGCATCGACATCGACATCGTTCGCAGGGTCATCGGCGTTTCCTCGTCAGCGTGGGTCGGGTGCGCACAGGTCCACCGCGCGCTTCTCGGGTTCGAACATGCGCTCGATCTCCATGCCGTAGCGCGGCGGCTTGCCATGCGCGAACGCCGTCGCCCGCCATTCTGCATGCAAGGCCTCGGCCTGTGCAGCCTGTTCCTCGCGCAATCCGGCCTCGGCCGCACTGCCGACGACGAAGTCCGGGACCAGGTCGTCCATCAACAGGTCGAGGGCGTGGGCCTTGATCGGGTCGGGGTCGATGGCGCCTGACAAGAACACGATGTCGGCCTGCACACGGTTGTAGGCACGCCAGAGCAGCACGGCAGCATCGCTATCGCCTGCTTCGAACGCTTGCCACGCCAAGCGCGGCGCGTGCGCACGAAAGTCGCGGATTTCTTCCGGCGCAGGAATGAAACTGGACGCGCCCCCGCCCATCGCGAGCAACAGCGCGGAAGGTGTATGCCCGCGCTGCGCAGCACTGAGCAATGCCTCGAATCGTCCCTGCACATCGGCATCGGTGACGCCGCTGCAGTCCTGGCCCATGAGTTCGCCGTCTTCCGTACGCAATGTCGGAATTCGAGTCCTGGCCCAAGGCGCATAGCTGCTCCGGGCCATCGCGCAGCCGGCCGATGCCAGCGAGAACCGGCACTGGGCGTAGGGATCGCCAGTGGCCGCGTGCTGGCGCCAGAAGCGGATCTGTTCGACCGCTTTCGTGGTCTCCGGATTGGGCGCATTGATCGTGCGATGGACCTCCTTGCGCGGGCTGTTCTCGTCCGCAGGCGGTGCGATTGCGGCGTCATCGGGAACGGCTGGCCCCATCGACTGGACGTCGCGGTCTTCGTCCGGTCGTTCGGCGGCCGCCTCGGCAACCCGCGCCGGCGGTGTCGGCTCGTCCCGATCAACGCCTCGTAGCGCCAGCCAAACGAGGGGAACCACGAGGCTGGCAACGATCCATGCGCGCCGCTTCATCGGTTCGACACGCAATGCTCGACGTTCGTCATGTCCCATCGACCGTTGAACTCGCCGCTCTGGAAAGAACGTTGTTCGAAGTAACGCGTGTACAGCGCATGGGCGCGCGCTCGCGCCGTGCGTTCGATGGCAGGCGTCGGTCCACGCCAGGCTTCCTTGGGCTGGCTCATGATGTCGCGGCCGAGATACCAGAATGTCGCGGCCGTCATTTCATCCATCTGCAGGGACTTTCCCAGGATCGACATCTGCATGCCGTCGCTGTTCATCGACAGAAGAAAGGCCACGAAGCGGTCGCCCCGTCGTATCAGTTCGGCGACATAACGCGGCGCGCGCTGCCGATGTGCCTCCAGCCACTCTGGATGCCGATACATCGCGTCAAAGGACTGCAGGGGAATGCCTTCGGCGTAGGTGAGCATCGCCGCTGCATTGCCCGCGTCCGCCGACTGCTGCAAATACGCGAAGCGCTCGTCCAGCGCGGACTCGGGCAGTCCCGCACAGATCTTCTCTCGTCCGGGCCGGCGTATGTCCACGGAAAGCCGCGCCGCGCGATCGATGGACTCCTTGTCCTCGGGGTCGATCTGCCGCAGTTCGACCGGCGAGGGCTGGTGGTGCATCCATGCGGCACACGCACTCAAGGCCAACCCGATATGGCAGGCCGCGACATGGTCGCCGGCATCGGCGCGGGCCTTGAGGGCGGGCAGCACGTCGACGAGTTTCGCGTCCCACGGCGGCAGCGGTTCGGTGAACGTCGGTGGCGGCAGCGGCGGTGGTGCCTGCGAGGTATCGGCGAGCGCGGCGAGCAGGTCGGGCGTCGCGTTCGCTTCGACCGCCGCCGCATCCGACGCCGGCACGTCGGTGAGCATTCCAACTTTGGTCGCAGTCGCGCTGGAAGCGGCTTCGATCGATGCGGTGTCGTCGTCTGCGCGACCGCGCCAGAACAGCGCCGTGGCGACGACGAGCACGCACAGGGTTAGGGTCCATCCGCGTCGATCCATGCGCGCAGGATAGCGAACCGCCACGACGCCCGGCAGAC
>DATMVT010000360.1:0-6954 GCA_035562895.1 Patescibacteria group bacterium
TCGGCACGATCGGGAAGACCTGGTCGATCGCCCAGATGTCCGGCATCGACTGGAACACCGAGAAGTTCACGAAGTACTTGTCGACCAGCTTCTCGTTCAATTCGTCCAGAGTCTCGCGGTGCGAACGCTCGTCCGGCTTGAGCAGGCCGCGCACGCGATGCGCGATGGCGTAGTACAGCGCGTCGAGCGCGGCGCGTTCGGCCAGCGCGATCTCGCCGTGCGCGTACATGGCCTGGCCTTCGGAGAGGTAGTGCTGCGCTTCCTGGTACAGCTCCAGCGCCGGGCGCGTGTCGAGCGCGGCATGGATCTCGCGCAGGTGGCGCATCGGCAGCGACTCCTTCGCGACGAGCGTCGGCACGCAGCCCTCCGGTGCCGTCTCGACCTCGCTGACGTTGGCGACCAGCACCGCGTGGTGCGCGGTCATCGCGCGGCCGGCTTCGGTGATCAGGTGCGGCGCGCGGATGCCGTGTTCGCGACAGGCCATCGCCACCGGCTCGACGATGGTCGCGGCGTATTGTTCGAGGCCGTAGTTGATCGAGCAAAAACTGCGCGAACGCGTGCCCTCGTAGTCGACGCCCAGACCGCCGCCGACGTCCATGTAGCGGATGTCGAAGCCGAGCTTGTGCAGTTCGACGAAGTAGCGCACCGCTTCACGCATGCCGCCGGCGATGTCGCGCACGTTCGAGAGCTGCGAACCCATGTGGAAATGCACCAGCTTGAGCGCATGGCGCAGGCCGGCGGCATCGAGATCGTCGAGCAGCTCGGTCAGCTGCCCCGGCGACAGGCCGAACTTGGCCTTGGCGCCACCGGTGTTCTGCCACTTGCCGGCGCCGATGGTGGCGAGGCGCATGCGCACGCCGAGCAGCGGGTCGACGCCGAGGGCGCGCGCTTCCTCGATCACCAGTTTCAGTTCGCTCGGCTTTTCGATGACGATGAACACGTCGAGCCCGAGCTTGCGGCCGATCAGGGCCAGGCGGATGTACTCGCGGTCCTTGTAGCCGTTGCAGATGACGATGCCGCCCTTGGAAATCGCCAGCACCGCGATCAGTTCCGGCTTCGATCCGGCTTCGAGGCCGAAGCCTTCGCCGCCGCTCGCGGCGAGTTCGCCGGCGACGCTGTGGTTCTGGTTGACCTTGATCGGGAACACGGCGGTGTAGCCGCCCTCGAACGCGGCGTCGCGCATCGCCTTCGCGAACGCCGCCTGCATGCGCGAACGCTTGTGCGACAGGATGTCGTTGAAGCGCATCAGCAGCGGCAACTTCAGGCCCTGCGCTTCGGCCGCTGCGACGACTTCCGGCATCGCCAGCGCCGCGCCCTGCGGCCCCTGCGGCTGCACCTCGATGCGACCGCGAGCATCGACATCGAAGTAACCCTCGCTCCAGTGCGCGATCGAATAGGTATGCCGCGCGCGCTCAATCGTCCAGTCGCCCATTGCTGACTCCACAAGCAGCGGCAAACCGGCCGCCCCGGCCCGAGGGGCGCGTAGTGTAGCGATCAGCGCGCGGCGTCGGGTCCGGTGTCCGCGCGTGCGGGACGATCGTTCAGGATGCGCGACGCAGCGCCAGCAGGCCCAGCGACAACAGTGCGCATGCGAGCAGGATCAGACCCTCGCGCGGCAGCATCGGCACCGGCACCTTCGGTCCCGAGGCGCCGCCGGTCACCGGCGGCAGCGTCGCCGATCCGAACCCGTCGACGTAGACATAGCCGGCATGACCACCGAGCGAGCAGTCGGCCGCAATCACCGTCAACTCGATGCTCTCGCCGACCGCATCCGCCGGCAGCACCGCGTCGACGTCCTGGAACGGCAGGTACTTCCAGTTGCCGCTGCCGTTGAGGAAGTTCGCGTCCGGCTGGCCCGAGTACGCGATCTTCTCGAACAGGATGCTGTTGTCGGAAACGCGCCGGATCGCGACGTAGAAGTAGGGCTGCTGCTCCGGCGAATGGCCCGGGTCATCCATCACCGGCGCGTAGGCGAAACGGATGTGCGGCAGTCCATCGGCCGGATCGATGTCGGCGTTCGTGACCTGCACCGTCTGTTTCAGGGTCGTGATCAGGGCGCCGGTGTTTTCGTCGTTGATCTTCGCGGTGTGCTGGCCGATGCGCGCCAGCATGATGTCGGGCGCGTTTGCGTCGGTGATCGCCCCGACCACTGATGCCGGACCCGGCGTCGCGCCGTTGATCTGGATGCTTGCCGCCGTGAACGGGGGTGCACCGATCAAGCCGGGATTGCTGCCGCCGCCGATCGTCCAGCCCGACAAGTCGCCTTGCTCAAAGCCGCCGTTCTGGAACTGGGCATGTGCCAGCGGGGCAGACAGAGCGGCGAGGACAGCGACACAAGCAAGGCAGAACGATTTCATCGGCGACTCCGGCACAGGATTAGGGGGCGGACAAGCCGCAGGCTGCGCACGATAGGGGGCGAGCCATGGTCCATCGACCCCGCAAACAGGGGGTCCCGGTTCAGGTGCGCGTCGGCAAAGCCCGGAGCACGTCGCTACAATGCGCGCCCCCTTTGCCTTGCCGGACACGGAGTTCGCCCCATGAGTCTCGATTCGACCTGGTTTTCGGAGCCGCATGAGCATGCGGGTTCGGCCATCTCGTTCCGCATCAAGCGCAAGCTGGCGGAGGAGCAGACGCCGTTCCAGAAGATCGAGATCTACGAGACCACCGACTGGGGCAACCTGATGGTGATCGACGGCTGCGTGATGCTGACCACGCGCGACAATTTCCTCTATCACGAGATGATCGCGCACCCGGTGCTGTTCACCCACACCAGCCCGAAGCGCGTCGTCATCATCGGCGGCGGCGACTGCGGCACCCTGCGCGAAGTGCTGAAGCATCGCGAGGTCGAGTCGGTCGTGCAGTGCGACATCGACGAGCGCGTCACGCGCCTTGCCGAGCAGTATTTCCCCGAACTCTGCGATTCGAACAACGATCCGCGCGCGAAGCTGATGTTCGACGACGGCATCGCCTACATGAAGCAGCTCGATGCCGAATCGATCGATGTCGTGATCGTCGATTCGACCGATCCGATCGGTCCGGCCGAAGGCCTGTTCAACGAAGCCTTCTACCAGAGTTGCCTGCGCGCCCTGCGTCCGGGCGGCATCCTGGTGCAGCAGAGCGAATCGCCGCTGGTGCACATGGAGCTGACCCGCGCCATGCGCAACGCGATGAAGAACGCCGGCTTCGCGCACTTACGCACGCTACCGTTCCCGCAGCCGTGCTATCCGACCGGCTGGTGGAGCTGCACGATGGCGCGCAAGCATCTCGACCTCGATAACTTCCGCGAGCGCGGTGCCGCGACCAAGCAGTTCCCGACCAAGTACTACAACGCCGAGACGCACAAGGGCGCGCTGGCGATGCCGAACTTCCTCGGCGAATTCCTGGGCGAGTGATCTCGGTCCAGCGGCCGCCTACTTCCAGAACGGAATTCGGTACGACGCCGGCTTCGCGCCGGCGTCGTCTTTTTGGGGATGCGGCAAGTTGGCGGCCTCCAACACGTGGCGACCGGGCGCCAATGCACGTGCGTCGATCATGAATTGTAGGCCGCGTAGCCTGGTATCCGGCAGCACGACGATGTCGGGGAGCGCGGACACGGGCCGATCGTCGAGGCGAATCGCGGTGAGGTCGCGATAACAGGCCAGCAGCTTGCGGTGCGCCGCGTCGGTGGCGGCCGCATCCAGCATGTCCGAGAGCGGCAACGCCGCCCAGACCTCGGGACAGTGTTCGGCCATGGCCGCTTCATGCCGTGTCGGGTTGAACGGAACGATCAGGCGCAGCCAGTCGCCCTTGAGCAAGGTCGAGTCGAGGTAGGGCACGCGTTGCAGGCGGTCGCCGTCGCGACGCTGGTCGCGGTAGTGCTGCGGCAGCACCGCGTAACCGCTGTCGGCACGCGCCGGAATGGCGCTGTAATCACCGAACGCGATGCCATCGCGCCGCATGGCGCCATGAAACGCGTAACCCAGCAAGACCGCGATCAGGATGCTCATGTACACCACCATGAAGCGGCCGAAGCCGAGCCGCGTCATCAGCGTCGTGGTCAAGACGTTGGTGAAGCGTGGTTGGGTCAGGTGTTGGTAGAACGACAGAATGCCTGCGAGTGCGCGCGCAAATCGTCCATTCAGATCGAGATGCCGGCCGAACAGGCTGTCGATCGTCGCGACCAGCGCCATCGGCCCGAAGGCCACGCCGAACACCACCATCATCAGCGGCACGACGGGCACGTCCGGCCACAGCCAGACCGCGAGAAGCATCGGCATCACGAACAGGCCCGGCAACAACGCGCCGATGACGGCCATCGCGCCGAACATGAAGACGATGGTCGCGAGATTGTCGAGGCGCTCGATCTCGTCCTCGGCGCGCACGACGTTGCGGCGCGCGACGTGACGGGTGATCGGCCCACCGCGCAAGTTGTCCAGGTCCGGACCTTCGGGGAACACCGAGCGCAGCCCGAGCAACGCGATCCAGAAGCCGCGGATGACCAGGTGTCCGATGAAAGTCGCGAGCAGCAGATAAAGCGCCGCGCCGACGTACATGGTCAGGATGCCCGTCAACAATCCGACGCCGCCGCCGAGGCGCGCGAGCATCGGCTCGGTCGCCGCATGCAGGACATCGGGCAGCTGCAGCAGACCGAACACGGTGGCGCCCGACAGCAGCATCTCCATTTCCCAGGTCGGGGTGGTCCTGGCCGGGAGGGCGTCCGGCGTGGCCGCGCCCTGCTGCGGATCGGGCGAATTCACAGCGCGTCGGCGTCGAGTTCGCCGGTACGGATGCGCACGACGCGGTCGAGCGCGTAGACGAAGATCTTGCCGTCGCCGATCTTGTTCGTGTTCGCCGCCTGCATGATCGCTTCGACGGCGCGGTCGCACTGGTCGTCGGCGACCGCGATCTCGACCTTGATCTTGGGCAGGAAGTCGACCACGTATTCGGCACCGCGATACAGCTCGGTGTGGCCCTTCTGGCGCCCGAAGCCCTTGACCTCGGTGACGGTGATGCCGGTCACGCCGAGTTCGGCCAGCGCCTCGCGCACGTCGTCGAGCTTGAACGGCTTGATGATGGCCATGATCATTTTCATGCGCGGTCTCCGGGCGATCCGCGCAGCTTAGCGAGGCGCTGCCCGCGCCGCTTCACCCATTTGCGAAATTTCCTAGGCACAATCCGGATTCCGCCCGAGGCGGCGCGCATCGGGCGCGCCTTACTCTGACGGCCATCGAGGAGGCAAACCATGATCAATGTCCGGGCCATCGACGAACTGGCGCAACGTCTCGCAACGTTGGTTCCGCCGGGATTCGACGCCGCGAAGGATGATCTGGCGAAGACCTTTCGCGCCACCCTGCAGTCCGGCCTGGAACGGCTGAACCTGGTGACGCGCGAGGAATTCGACGTGCAGCGGCTGGTCCTGCTGCGCAGCCGCGACAAGCTGGAAGCGCTGGAAAAGCGCCTCGCCCAGCTCGAAGCGGAACAGCGTTCGCCTTGACCTCGACCGTCAGCGGGCAGCGTCGGCCTCCCCCGGGGCCGTAGGCGGAACGGACTCCGCCGCCCGTGTCGTTTCAACGCCGCGTCTTGCGGCGTTTTTTATTGCGGACGGTTCAGACTCTCCGGAATGAAGCCTTCGGCCGACAGGGCGCGGATGACCCCGCGGATCAAGTAACTGTTGCTGAACCCCAGCGTGTATTGGCGTGCACCTTCGGCGATCGGCATCAGCATCTTGCGCTCAACCAGCTTGCGAATTTGGTAAGTGCGCTGAGTGTCATTCATTTCCGGCATCGCGACCTCCAGATCTTTCTTCATCACGCGCCCCAAGCGCGCAGCAGTCAGCAACACGCGTTCTTCCATGGACGTGACCAGGACTCGCTCGCGGGCATGACGAAGTGCCGGGATCAGGATACGTTCCAGCAGGTATTCCTGATCGGCCAGGCGGTCTACCTTCCGCAGCTCGTCGCGCATTCCTTCGAGCACGTACACACACCACGTTTCTTTTCCGTCCTGCGTGCCGGTATCGGCTCGACCGAGCATGGCGTAGTAGCGGTCTCGGTCATTGCAAAAAACCGCGGTCGGATTCAGCACGCGTCCGCCGGCTTTCACGTTGAATCCATACTTGATGAGGAGCGCATAGGTCAGCAGCCGGACGACGCGACCGTTACCGTTTCCGAACGGATGGATCCAGGCAAACCGATGATGCGCCAGCGCGACCTTGATCAGATCGTACTTGGGCGGATCCGCGCGATTGACGAATGCGACCAGTTCGCTCATGTATTGATCGACCTGCGCTCTGGTTTCGGGTGGAAGATGGTCGGATCTGGAAATTGAGACCGAACGCATTCGATAAGAGCCCGGTGTGTCGTCACCCTCTCGCACCAAGCCTTGAACCGTGAGTTGGTGCAACTCGCGCACGAAATGTTCCGTGATGTCTTGGCCCGGCTGAAACTGTTCTTCGATGTAGGCCATGGCTGTTTCGATATTGGCCATCTCACGCAGGTGGTCGCTCGGCATCGTTGACCGCACATCAAGCCGACTCTCCACGTAATCGGCCAATGTCGTGTGATTGCCCTCAATGCGCGCGGAACCAAGACTTTCCAGCATATGGAAGATGCGCTTGAGCTGAAAAAAGATGGAAGGCGGGGTGCTTCCCCCCAATCGAAGTCGGCGGAGGTATTCAAGTTCCAGCCCGACATCGACCAATGGCGAATCGAAAACCGGATTCAGCAGCGCCAGATCTTGATGATGAAAGGCAGGCATGTCCGCGATCCTGTATCGAAAGTCGTAAGGAGCTCGTTGAGCCATCTCGGATGGGTTCTCGCAAGATCTGGAATATACAGTCGCAATTCATTGCTTTAAAAGATTTTTTTGCTTTTTCTTCGAAGCGCTTTCTGTACATCCTCGGTGAATCTTCTGCAATTTCTCTCGTCCGGAACTCTGGTGCTGCGAAACATCGCAGGGTCAGTTCCGACAAGGACC
>DATMVT010000361.1:0-9967 GCA_035562895.1 Patescibacteria group bacterium
CGGCCCGGATCCGACGCAGAAGCACGTCTACATGACGCCGCTGTCCTTGCCGGTGAAGGAAGTCCACCAGCTCACCCACGAAGCCGGCATGCACACCGCCAGCTTCCCGAAACAGGCCAACGTGTTCGTCGCCTCGCATTCGAATCCGACCACGCCGCCGCGCGTGCGCCTGTTCGACCGCAGCGGCGCCGAGCTGGCGGTGCTCGAGGCCAACGAGCTCAAGGACGGCCATCCGTACTGGCCGTACGCGAACGCGCATTCGGTTCCCGAGTTCGGCGAAATCGTCGGCGCCGAACAACAGCGGCTGCTGTATCGCGTGTTCAAGCCCGCCGGTTTCGACGCGTCCAAGCAGTACCCGGCCATCGTCTACGTCTACGGCGGACCACACGGGCAATACGTCACCCAGAGCTGGAGCGAAGGACTGATCCAGGTGTTGACGCGCAAGGGCTTCGTCGTCTTCCAGCTCGACAACCGCGGCACCTATCGCCGCGGCAAGGCCTTCGAGGAGGCATTGTTCCGCAAGATGGGTTCCGTCGAAGTGGTCGACCAGCGCGAGGGCGTGAAGTGGCTGCGCGCGCAATCGTGGATCGACGGCGAGAAGATCGGCTTCTACGGCTGGAGCTATGGCGGCTACATGGCGCTGCAGGTGCTCGGCCAGGCCAGCGAAGACTTCGCCGCGGTGGTGTCCGGGGCGCCGGTCACCGACTGGGCGCTGTACGACACGCACTACACCGAGCGTTACATGGATCACCCGAAGGACAACGCCGACGGCTATGCCCAGAGCAGCGTGTTCGCGCACCTCGATGGCATGACGTCCGACCTGCTGCTGATCCACGGCATGGCCGATGACAACGTGCTCTTCACCCACAGCACCAAGCTGATGAGCGCCCTGCAGCAACGCGGCAAGCCCTTCGAGCTCATGACCTACCCGGGCGGCAAGCACAGCATCGCCGCGCCGTGGATGAAGAAACACGCGCACAACGCGCTGATCGACTTCTTCGAGCGCAAGTTGAAGCGGTGAGGGACTGATTCGGCCTCAGGGTCGGCGCAGCAACACGTACTGGAACGACTGCGTGGTGCCGAATGGCGTCGGATGTTCTTCGCGGGCGTCGCTGACACGTTCGAAGTGCGGCGCGAATTCGGCGGCGAGGGTGTCGGCGTCGTAGCGCTGTACGGCGAGACCGCTGCAGCGTTCCGGGCCGTCGGACGCAAAGGTCGCGATCAGCAGATGGCCATCGGCGCGGACCGCGTGCGCCGCTTGCGCGACATAGGCGGCGCGCTGCGACGGTTCGGTCAGGAAGTGGAACACGGCGCGGTCGTGCCAGAGCGCGAAACGATGTGCGGGCAGGACCAGGGTCGTGACGTCGCCGACATGCGTGTGCACGTTCGAGGCTTGCGCCGGTCCGAGACGCGCGCGCGCATGCGCGAGTGCCGCGTCGGCGATGTCGTTCAGGGTGATGTCGCGGAAGCCACGCGCGAGCAGATCGTCGACGAGGGTCGAAGCACCGGCACCGACATCGAGGATGGCTGCGTCGCGATCGAGGCCGAGCGCGTCGATGAACGCCAGGGAGCGATCGAGATGCGGGCGGAACCAGCTGACCGCATCGGTCGCCTTCGTCGTGTACACCTGCTGCCAGTGCGCTTCCGTGGTCATCGGCTTGCTCGTCTCGGTGGAACCACGACGATAACGTGACCGGGCCGGCAGCGCGCCTGTCGAGGCTCGGCGCTAAACTCGGCGCCCCGATCATGCGGACATCGCATCGTGTTCACCTCGCTCGCCCTCGGTTTGCAGATGGGACTGACCACGGCGATGCCGATGCCGGCGGCGCTGATCGCGCTCGATGCACATCCGCAATTCGAACTCGATCGCTATACGCGCCAGGTCGAAGCCGATGGCGGCTGGTGGCTGGAAATGGAGAACCGCCTGCTCGTCGCGGCACCGCCGTCGCGACTGCCGGCGCTGCTGGCAGGCGAACGCGTCGTCTCCGACCTCGGCTGGATCCGTCCCGATGACCTCGCGTTGCAGACGCGCGCCTGCGGCGTCGACGAAGGCCCTGCGCTGCCCGCGATCGCCGACACCGGCCGCTTCGCGCTGGTGCGTACGCCGGCCACGTTGCTGCCGTACAAGGCACCCGATGTTTCCGAGTGGCGACCGGTGGTGCCGAATCGCACGATCACCAAGGACCTGAAGGCGCGCGGTCAGATGGCGATGGCCAAGGGCACGCCCGATCCGGAGGTGCAGTTGCGCGTCGACGCGATCGACACGCAACGCTGGTTCGACGCATTGTCGACGCTCGCCAGCTTCGATCGCTCGTCGTACGGCACCGGCATCGACCAGGCGCGCGACTGGCTGGTCGGCGAATTTTCCGCGCTCGGCCTGCAGGTCTCGACGCCGACGTTCGTCGTCGGCGGCTCGGCGACCCAGGTCGAGAACGTGATCGCGCGCCTGCCCGGCAGTCTCTACCCGGACGAGTTGTTGATCGTCGGCGGGCACTACGACTCGCGCCAGCAGAACATCGGCGATCCGAACCAGTCGCCGGGTGCCGAGGACAATGCGTCGGGTTGTGCCGGCGTGCTCGAAGCCGCGCGCGTGTTCGCGCAATTTCCGCCGCAGCGCACGATGATCTTCGTCTGCTTCGCCGGCGAGGAACAGGGCCTGCATGGCGGCACCGCCTTCGCGCAGTCGATGCAGAACGACGGCACGCTGGCCGATGTCGATCTCGCGATCATCATGGACATGATCGGCTATTCGGGCGACACCGATCTCGACGTGCTGCTGGAAACCTCGAGCAGCCTGTCCGGCCTGTTCACGTCCTTCACCGCGGCAGCCGCCAACCATGCGCCGGAACTGCGCCTGATCAGCGACACGATCTATTGCTGCTCCGACCATGCGCCCTTGATCCAGCGCGGCGCACCGGCGCTGTTGACGATCGAGAACGACTACTCGCCCTCGATGCCGAGCGGCTACCAGCATTACCACAAGACCACCGACCTGCCCGCCAACGTCACCCGCGCGCAACAGATGGGTGGCGGCATCCTGAAGATGAACATCGCGGTGCTGACCGAAGTCGCGGGCTTCGAGACGCCCGTGTTGCGCGACGGATTCGAGTAGAACCGAAGCGTGGATGTCTCCCTTCTCTCGTCCCTGACCCTTGGCCTGCAGATGGGCTTGACGACGGCATCGCCGATGCCGGCGACGGTGGTCGCGCTCGACGCGCAATCGCAATTCGACGTCGCGCGCTACACGCGCCAGATCGAAGCCGACGGCGGCTGGTGGCTGGAGCTGGACGATCGACTGCTGGTCGCGGCGCCGCCGACGCGACTGCCCGACCTGCTGGATGGCCGCAAGGTGCTGGATGACCTTGGCTGGATCCGCCCCGACGATCTCGCCCTGCAGGCGCGCGGTTGCCCGATTCATCCCGGGATCCCGTTGCCGGAAATCGCCCGTGCTGGTCGCTACACGCTGGTGCGGACGCCGGCGACATGGCTGCCCTACCAGCTTCCCGAGCTCTCGGAATGGCGCCCGGTGGTGCCGAACCAGCACATCGCGCAGCACTGGCGCGACCGCGGCGTCCTCGATCGGGCCAAGCGTGCCGCCGACCCGGACGTGCAGGCGCGCGTCGATGCGATCGATCGCGAACGCTGGTTCGGCGTGCTCGAGCATCTCGCCAGCTATGACCGATCCAGTCGCCGCAGCGACATCGCCAACGCCCGCGACTGGCTGCTCGGCAAATTCGGCGAACTCGGCCTGCAAGCCTCGACGCACCCGTTCGCGATGTCCGGCAGCGTCGCCGTGCCGCAAGTCAACGTCATCGGCACCCTGGTCGGCACGACCTTGCCGGACGAATGGATCATCGTCGGCGCGCACTACGACTCGATCCAGATCAATGGCAGCAACGGCGCCGCCGCACCCGGTGCCGAAGACAACGCATCCGGTTGCGCCGCCGTGGTCGAAATGGCCGAAGTCTTCACGCGTTTTCCGCCGCAGCGCACGATGATCTTCACCTGCTTCTCCGGCGAGGAGCAGGGCCTGATCGGCAGCACGCGCTGGGTCGAGGACGCGCTGCGCCCCGCCGGACATCTGCCGAAGATCAAGCTCGCGCTGATCATGGACATGATCGGCTATTCCGCCGACAGCCAGCTCGACGTGCTGCTGGAAACCTCGGGAGCACTGTCATCGGTGTTCACGCCGTTCCAGGGCGCGGTCGCCGACTACGCGCCGGAACTGGTGCCGCATACCTCGACCCTGCCGTTCGGCTCGGACCACATGCCGTTCATCAACCGCAGCGTGCCGTCGTTGCTGGTCATCGAATTCGATTACGACGATTACCCCGGCTACCACCGGACCGACGACGTGCCGGACACGATCAGCAACGCGCGCGACATGGGCGGCGGCGTGCTCAAGATGAATGTCGCGGTGCTGACCGAAGCCGCCGGGTTCGACGCGATCGGCGTGTTCGACGACGGTTTCGAGTAGTCAGAACACCGGCGTCTCGTCGGCGAGTGCATCCTTGGGGCCACCGACGATGCGCAGGGTGTGCTGGTAGCCGCGATCGATGGCGTGGAAGAAGCTCTGCCATTCGAGCAGGCCGATGTCGGCCAGCGGCGGCGTGATCAACAAGGTCGACTGCGCGCGTGCGGCCGCCGTGTGTGCACCGGAATTGATCATGCCGGCGCGCAGCAGGATCTCGTTGAGGTGCGGACGCTTGTAGCCGGCGCGATCCTGCATCCACAGTTTCCACGCCGGCGGCAGTTCGTACTCGTCGCCGCGTGCCGCCAGCGCACGGTCGGCGCCGATGTCGACCGCGATGACTTCGCCACGATGCTGCGCGCGCATCAGGTCGACCGGCAGGTTGTTGACGACACCGCCATCGACGAACACCTGGCCGCCACGGAACACCGGCGGCAACAGCCCGGGAATCGAGACCGACGCGCGCAGCGCCGCCCACAGCTTGCCGTCGCGGTGGATGTGGGCATCGCCGCGCGTGAGATTCGCGGACACGCAGAAGAACGGCAGCGGCAGGTCCTCCATGTCGCGCTCGCCGTAAGTCTCGCGCAGCAGCCGCGAGACCTTGCGACCGGACACGAGCGAGACCAGCGGCAAGGTGTAGTCGGACAGCGGATTGGTGTCGTAGAAGGCGCGACGGAAGCGCTCGGTCATTTCCTCGATCGACCACTCCGCAGCGACGCCGGCGCCGATGATCGCGCCGATCGAAGTGCCGGCGACGCTGTCAATCTCCATGCCGGCCTCGCGCAGCGCCTTGACCACGCCGATGTGCGCGAAGCCGCGTGCACCGCCACCGGAGAGCACCAGCGCCAGGCTCTGCCCGCCGATCAGGCGCGCGATGCGGGCGGTGTCGCGGCCGTCGCGCACATGATGGATGCCGGCGCGTGGACAGAACGCATGCCAGCGCCGGGCCGCGCCCAGTCGCGGCTTGGTCAGGTGCTGCACGACCAGGTACTGGCGACGCGCGACGGCGTCGTCGGTCGCATCGGGCCAGGCCGCATCCGACGCCGGCACGTCCGAGGCCAGCACCAGGAAGAGCACGGCATCGGCCTGCCGTCGACATTGCTGCCGCCACGATTTGTGGCCCTGATCGGCGACGTAGAGCACGAATTTCGAAGCCGTCTCGATCTCGTGGTAATGCCCGGCCGGCTGTCCGGCGTCGGCGGCACGCAGCACGCGCACGGAACCGAATCGTGTCAAGTCCCGGGCCAGGCGATCAGCGAACTGGTCGAGATCGACGCCCGGCGAATGCGGCAGCAGCGCCAGCGTGCGCGGCGCCGCGCCGTGCGGTTGCAGTTCACCCTGGCGACGCAGCGCCAGTCTCGCCAAGCCCAGCAAGGCTTGCGGAAAGGTCTCAGCAAGCACGTCGAGGTGTGCGGCCGGCAGGCGCACCAGCTCCGAATCGCGCAGCGCACGCACCGTCGCCGAACGCGGCCGCGAGATCAGCACGCCGAGTTCGCCGACACTCTCCCCGGCCATGATGTGCCCGACCAGATGACTGGCGCCGTGCGCGTCGCGCTGAAACGCCGCGAGGCTGCCATTCACCAGCAGGTAGACGGCATCCGAGGCCTCGCCCTCGAAGAACAGCGCCTCGCCACCGGCCACGCGGTGCCAGCCGCAGCCCGCCGCCAGCAGCACCCGCGCCTCGTCCGGCAGGGTCGCGAACCACGGTACGTGGCCGAACAGCTCGACGAATCGGCGTTGCTCGCGTGGATCGGTACTCATGGATGAATGCTACGCCAACTTGCGAAGCGCGCGGCCTGCCGCCATGTTGTCCGCTTCGAAGGAGTTCCGTGATGACCGAGACCAATCCGCTGCTGAGTGACGACGAGTTCGTCGCGTATTCCGAGATCCGCCCGGAGCAGGTCCTGCCGGCGGTGCAGGCCCGCATCGCCGCTTATCGCGCACGCATCGAGGCACTGGTCGCCGATGTCGGGCAGCATCGCTTCGACGGGCTGATGCTCGCCTGGGAAGAATGCGAAGACGCGCTGAATCGTTGCTTCGCGCCGGTCGGGCATCTGCACAATGTCTGCGACACCCCGGCATTGCGCGAGGTCTATGGCGAGGCGATCGAGCTGTTGACCGACTTCGGCACCGAGATCGGGCAGCACGCCGGACTGTGTGCCGCGGTGCGCTCGATCCGCGCGCGCGCCGATTTCGACGCCCTGCCCGCGACCGCGCGCAAGCTGGTCGATGACGCCCTGCTTGATTTCCGCCTCGCCGGTGTCGACCTGCCCGCCGACCGGCAACAGCGATTCGCCGCGATCGCGACCGAATTGTCGCGCCTGACCACCGAGTTCGAACAAGCCGTGCTCGATGCGACCGAAGCCTGGACGCTGGATGTTCCCGATGGCGATGCACGCCTGCGTGGCCTGCCCGATTCCGCGCTGGCGCAACTGAAGCAGGCGGCGCAGGATGCCCAGGTGGATGGCAGCCGCATCAGCCTGCAGCCGCCGGTCTATCAAGCCGTGATGATGCATGCCGACGATCGCGCCTTGCGCGAACGCGTCTACACCGCATACCAGACGCGCGCTTCGGATCAGGGACCGAATGCCGGTCGCTTCGACAACGGGCCGCGCATCGAGCGCATCCTCGCGCTGCGTCACGAGGCCGCGCAGCTGCTCGGCTTCGCGAATGCGGCGGAAGAATCGCTGGCGACCAAGATGGCGGAGACGCCGGAGCGCGTGCTGCATTTCCTGCGCGATCTCGCGGCGCGCGCGAAGCCGGTGGCCGAACGCGAGATTGCCGAGCTGGCCGAGTTCGCGCGCACGCGTCTCGGGATCGCGTCCCTTGAACCCTGGGACGTGAGCTACGCCAGCGAGAAAATGCGCATCGAACGCTACGCGTTGAGCGAAGAGGAGCTGAAACCCTACTTCCCGCTGGAACGGGTGATGGCCGGTCTGTACGCGCTCACCGAACGCGTCTTCGGCGTCACCCTGGTCGAGCGCAAGGACGTCGATCTCTGGCACCGGGATGCGCGCTGCTTCGACCTGATCGATGCGCGCGGTAGCGCCTTCGCCGTGGTCTACCTCGACCTGTTCGCGCGCAGCGGCAAGCGCGGCGGCGCCTGGATGGACGTGGCGCGCGCGCGCAAGCGCATCGGTCCGCTGCAACGCCCGCATGCCTTCCTGACCTGCAACTTCGCGCCACCCACGGCGGCGTTGCCGTCCCTGCTCACGCACGACGACGTGCTCACCCTGTTCCACGAATTCGGCCACGGCCTGCACCATCTGCTCACCGAAATCGATTACCCGAGCCTGTCCGGCATCGAGGGCGTGGAATGGGACGCGGTGGAATTGCCGAGCCAGTTCATGGAGAACTTCGGCTGGCATCGCGAGACCCTGAATCTGATCGCCGCCCACTGGCAGACCGGCGCGCCGCTGCCCGATGCCCTGTTCCAGCGCATGCTTGCGGCCAAGCACTTCCAGGCCGGCCTGTTCCTGGTGCGCCAACTGGAATTTGCATTGTTCGACTTCCGCCTGCATCGGGAGTTCGATCCGGCCCGCGGCGCGCGCGTGCAGGAGATGCTGGCCGAGGTGCGTCGCGAGGTCGCGGTGATCCATCCGCCTCTCTGGCAGCGCTTCCCGAACGGCTTCACGCACGTCTTTTCGGGCGGTTATGCCGCCGGCTACTACAGCTATCTCTGGGCCGAGGTGCTGTCGGCGGACGCGTTCTCGCGTTTCGAAGCCGAAGGCATCACCAATGTCGCGACCGGCCGGGACTTCCGCGCCGAGGTCCTCGCCGTCGGTGGCTCGCGTCCGGCACTCGACAGCTTCGTCGCCTTCCGCGGTCGTGAACCGGATCCGGCGGCCCTGCTGAGGAGCTACGGTTTGGCGGCGTGACCGGGCCGCCTTCGCAGGGTGCGGCGCGCGGTCTATGCTTTGCCCATCGCGACAATGGAGTGAATCATGTTCGAAGCCCCGCAGCTGGTCGATGATCTGAACGTCACGCTCGCCCGCTACGCGGTGTTCGGACATCCGGTCGCGCATTCGAAATCGCCGCAGATCCATCGCGCCTTCGCGCACCAGATCGGCGTCGCGCTGCGTTACGACGCCGTCGATGCCGCGCCGGGCACGCTCGCGACCGCGCTGTCGCGCTTCGCGGCCGAGGGGGGCGTCGGCGCCAACATCACCTTGCCGTTGAAGGCCGAGGCGTTCGCTGCGGCGCGTGCGCACAGCGCGCGGGCGAAGCGGCTGGGGGTCGCGAACACGCTGGCCTGGCGCGGCGACCACTGGTACGCCGACAACACCGACGGCGAGGGCCTGATCCGCGATCTCGGCGAACGCCATCGCATCGACGTGCGTGGCCGTCGCCTGTTGCTGGTCGGCGCCGGCGGCGCTGCGCAGGGGGTATTGCCGGCGCTGCTCGATGCCGGCGTCGCCAAGGTCACGATCACCAATCGCACGCCCGAGCGCGCCGATCAGTTGTGCGACTGGGTCGGCGATCCGGGGCGCGTGCAGACCTGGTATCTCGACGACCTGCGCCGAGCCGGTGATTTCGACGCGGTGATCAACGCGACCAGCGCCGGTCAGGCGGACGAGGCGGTCGATCTGCCGTTTTCGATCGCGAACCCGCGCACGCTGGCCTACGACTTGAGCTACGGCAAGGCCGCGAGCGGGTTCCTGGCGTGGGCGAAGACGGCGGGCTGCGCCTATGCGCTGGACGGGCTCGGCATGCTGGTCGAACAGGCGGCCGCCGCGTTCGAGTTGTGGCATGGCACGCGGCCGGAAACCGACCCGGTGTATGCGCAATTGCATCGCGAGCTGCACGGATGAGCCAGCGCCCGTCGATCCTGTTCCACTTCGCCGCTCGCAGCGACTGGGCCGATGCCCAGGCCAGCGACGACTACCGTGCGCCGTCGCTGGCCAGCGAAGGCTTCATTCATTGCGCCACACGGGCGCAGATCCCGGGCGTGATCCAGCGTCATCTTCGCGAGCGCACCGACCTGGTGCGATTGACCCTGGACGCGACCCGACTCGAGCCTTGGCTGCGCTACGAGCGGAGCGAGGCCAGCCATGACGACTATCCGCACGTGTACGGCCCGATTCCGATGGCCGCGGTGATCTCGGTGGAATTGTTCGAACCGACCGACGCCGAATACGGTGGCTGAGCCGTTGCAGCCCGACGGTCGCGGTGGCTGGTCCTGCCGCGCCGGCTGCGCTGCCTGCTGCATCGCACCCTCGATCTCGACGCCGATGCCGGGCCATCCGCACGGCAAGCCCGCGGGCGTGCCCTGCGCGAACCTGCTGCCCGACCTGCGCTGCGCCCTGTTCGGTCGGCCCGAACGCCCGAAGGTCTGCAGCAGCCTGCGCCCGCAACCGTCGATGTGCGGCGATCATCGCGATGCGGCGCTGGCGGTCCTGACCACGCTGGAATGCGCCACTGCCGGCTGATCGCCCGCCGAATCCATCAGATTTCAGAATTTTTCAGCAATCGGCAACGACGTGCCGATGCGTTCAC
>DATMVT010000362.1:0-7040 GCA_035562895.1 Patescibacteria group bacterium
ACAAGGTGAAGGTGGACCTGCCGGTGAAGTCGGTTACGGCCGAGGAACAGGAAAAGGCGATCCCGATGACCTTGGCCATCGATGACGCGGGCCAGATGTACCTCGAGGACGCGCTGATCGATCAGCGTGCACTCGAGGAGCGCCTGCGCCGTGAGGCCCTGCGGACACCGCAGCCGATGATCGAACTGCGTGCCGACAAGACCACGCAGTACAAGCAGATCGCGGAAGCGATGGCCACGGTGAAGAACGCCGGTATCCGCAAGCTCGGTTTCATCACCGAGCCGAGCAAGTAGTCGCAGGAGCGCATCATGGCTTTCTCAAGCAACAACTCCGGCGGGCCGATGGCCGAAATCAACGTCACGCCGCTCGTCGACGTGATGCTGGTGCTGCTGATCATCTTCATGATCACGGCGCCGACGGTGACCAATCGGATCCTGATCGACGTGCCGCAGAAATCGACGCAGCCGCCGCCGAAGGATCCGCCGCCGCCGATCGACCTCGGCATCCGCGCCAGTGGCCAGCTGTTCTGGAACGGCCAGCCGATCTCGATGGAAATCCTGAAGCTGCAGATCGAGTTCGAGTCCAAGAAGAATCCGCAGCCGGTGCTGCAGATCCAGGCGGACGACCAGACCCAGTACCAGATCCTCGCGGACGTGATGGGGACGGCGAAGAACGTCGGCTACAAGAAGATCGGGTTCGCGTCGCCGGAAGGCTGATCGGGAACACCGCAAGACCACGAGAAGGCCGGACGCGAGTCCGGCCTTTTTCGTGGGCCGCGCCGGGCCGCTCAGCCGGCGCGGCAGAGGGCCCGATAGCGTTGCACCGTCACGGCCAGTCCGGCGTAAAGCGCGTCGTTGATCAAGGCATGCCCGATCGACACTTCCGCGATCGGACCGGCGGCGGCGAGCAGGGCCGGCAGATTGTCCTGATCGAGATCGTGTCCGGCATTCACGGCCAGCCCGGCGGCGCGGGCGTCGGCGGCGGTCACGGCGCAGGCGGCCAGTGCCTCCGCCGTGCGGCCGCTGGCGAAGGCGTGCGCATACGGCCCGGTATAGATCTCGATGCGGTCGGCGCCAAGCGCGCGCAGGTCGCGGCCCCAGCGTGACCCGGCATCGACGAACAGACTGACGCGCGCACCGCCGTCCTTCAGGCGCGCGATCAGCGGCCGCAGGCGCTCGCCGTCGCGGCCGACGTCGAAGCCGTGATCGGAGGTGATCTGGCCATCGCCATCCGGCACCAGAGTGACCTGGGTCGGGCGCACCGCTTCGACCAGTGCCAGGAATCCGGGATAGCCATGGGCATTGGGGCCGGCAAACGGATTGCCTTCGATGTTGTATTCGACCGTGAGCATGCCCGCCAACGCCAGCACATCGTCGGGGCGGATGTGACGCAGGTCTGGGCGCGGGTGCACGGTGATGCCGTCGGCACCGGCGGCGATCGCGACGCGGGCGGCGGCGAGCACATCGGGCAGCGCACCACCGCGCGAATTGCGCAGCACCGCGATCTTGTTCAAGTTGACGCTGAGCTGGGTCATCGGCGCAGTTTGCCATAGCCGGCCGTGGCCGTCGGGCATGGTCAACAATGCTGACGCGGCGGTGTCCGCGAGACAGTCGCTGTGGTCAAATGCGGCCATGCCGGTAGCCGCAGCCCGAAAACTGCTGATGTGCCTCGTGACCCTGGCAATGGCCACGGGCGCTGCGTGCACGATCGCCCAGGAGCGCGCCGACCTCGACGCCGTCGCCGATGCCAGTGGCGTACCGATGCTGACGCGCTTCAATGCCGAGCACTACAGCGTCATGCCGCAGCACAGCGCGATCGCGACCGATGCCACCGGGCGCGTGTTCGCCGCCAACGTCGAAGGCGTGCTGCTGTATTCGGCCGGGCGCTTCGAACACCTGCATCCCGAAGAAGAAATCTCGGTGCGCTCGATCACGATCGCCGCCGATGGCCGTGTCGTCGTCGCCGGCTACGACCACTTCGGTGCCTTCACCGAGCAGCCGGATGGAAGCTGGCATTTCAGCGACCTGGACGAGCGCTTTCGCGACGTTCCCGATGCGCATCCGCTCGGCGCGGTCTGGCTCGCGACCGAGCTGCCTGACGGCCTGTACTTTCTCGGCGAGCGCCGCCTGTTCCGCGTCGGCCGGGATGGCGAGGCCGACAGCTGGCCGCTGCCGGGCGATGCGCAGACCGGGCTGCGGGTCGGCGACGAGCTCTGGGCCCGCGTCGAAGGGCAAGGCCTGATGCGGTTCGATGGCAAGGGTTTCGTGGCGGTGCCCGGCGGCGCGGAATTCATCGCATTCGGCGTGCAGAGCAGCGCGCCGCATGCCCAAGGCACGCTGTTCACGTCGCGCGCGAAGGGGCTGTACCTCGGCGATGCGACCCGCGGCCTGCGCCACGTCGAGACGCCATACGACACCTGGATGCAACGCGTTCAGGTCTATGCCGTGACCGCGCTCGCCGATGGCGATTTCGCCCTTGCGACCCTGTCCGGCGAAGTCGCGATCATCGACTCGGCGTTGAAGCTGAAGAAGATCTACCGCATCAGCAATTTCCCGATCACCGACGTGGCGGCCAATGTCGATGGCGGCCTGTGGTTCTCGACCGAGGGCGATCTGGTGCGCATGGAATGGCCGTCGCCGTGGACCTTCGTCGGCGAGGAAGAAGGCCTGTTCGGTGCCCTCAGCGATGCCGAGTGGTTCGAAGGCCGGCGTTGGGTCGCGACTTCGCTCGGCCTGTTCCGCTCCGGCACCGACGACCAGGGCCGCGTCCGCTTCCAGTCGATGCCGTGGACCCCGGACGAAGTCTGGGACTTGCAGCGCGTCGGCAGCGACATGCTGGTCGGCGAACGCAGCGGCATCCAGGTGATCCGCAACGGCAAGGCGACGCGGCTGGCCAAGAACGACGGCGTGTTCGAACTGCTGATGTCCGAATTCGTGCCAGAACGCGTGCTCGCGATCGAATCCTCGGCGATCGTCGAACTCGGCCGGGACCCGAACTGGCGCATGGTCGCCCGCCACGACCTCGGCGATCTGGCGACGTCGACCCTCGTCGAGCTGTCGGCGGATCAGTGGATGGTCGGCAACTGGCGCGGCTATCCGCAAATCCTCACGCGCAGCGAAGCCGACGGCAGTGTGCGCGTTTCGGCCCGCATCCTCGGCGCCGAGACCGGCCTGGTCGGCAACCCCGCCACTGGCAGCAGTGTCTGGAAGCTCTCGGGCCAGATCTTCGCGACGCTCGGCGACGACCTGTTCGAATGGCGCGATGGTCGCTTCGTGGCCCGGCCCGAGCATCCGTTGGTGGCGCTGGCCGGCGAGCGACTGAACGAGATCGAGATGCGCGGCGGCCCGGGTCACCAGTACGCGTTCACCAGCCGGGCGGTGTGGGTCGAGCAGGACGGGAAGTGGGAACCGCTTCGACTCGAATCGCGCCGCGCGCTGGGCGTGTCCGAGTTGTCCCTGGCCCAGGACGGTCGCCTCACCGTGGTCGCTTGGGGCGGCCTGCTCACCTACGACCCGCGCCTCGCCCTGGCCGGCGACAACGCCTTTCATCTGCGCATGCACGGCGTCACCCTGACCGACGTGCAACGCCAGACGCACAAGCTCGATCGGCGCGGCATCGCGATGCTCGACCTGCCGCCGCTCGAAGGCCTGCGCTTCGAGTACGGCATCGACGGCCACGACACCGCGGTCGAATACCGCAGCCAGCTCGACGGCGGCGAGGGCGGTGGCGTCTGGAGCGACTGGTCGAACGCATCGATGCGCGAGTTCAATCGTCTCGCGCCGGGCGATTACCACCTGCGCCTGCAGGCACGCGCCCGCAATGGCCGCAGCGTGTCGGACACGCTGGACTACCCGTTCCATGTGCAACCGCGCTGGTACCAGACCCGCGCCGCGGGTTGGGCCGCTGCCGCGCTCGTGCTCGCGCTCGGTTCGCTGCTGGCCTGGGCCTGGGGTCGCTATCGCTCGCGCCAGTTGCACGAACGCAATCTCGAATTGGAACGCGAGATCGCCGCGCACACGCGCGACCTCGAGATCGCGAACCAGCGCCTGTCGCGGCTGGCCGTGCAGGATGGCCTGACCGGCATCACCAATCGCCGCGGCTTCGAACAGTTCTATCTGCGCACCTGGAACCGGCTCGCCGAGCAGCGCCAGAATCTCGCCGTGCTGATGATCGACGTCGACTTCTTCAAGCAGTACAACGATCAGCACGGCCACCTGCTCGGCGACGAAATGCTGCGCGGCATCGCGCACCAGCTGGAGCTCGACGTGCACGAGCCGGAAGAACTGCTGGCGCGCTTCGGTGGCGAGGAGTTCGTGATCGTGCTGCCCGGCATCGACATCGATGAAGCGACCACGCGCGCCCACGCGGTGCGTGCGCGCTGCGAAGCCTTCGGCAAGGACCGCGAAGTCACGGTCAGCGTCGGTGTCGCCGCCTGCGTGCCGCGCGGGGGACTCAAATCGGCGCAATTGCTCGACGAGGCCGACGCCGCGCTATATCGCGCCAAGAAGCTCGGTCGCAACCGCGTCGAACGCGGTCGCTCGATCTAGCCGGAACTCAGTCGGTCACGACTTCGCGGCGCTTGGCGGTGTGCAGCAGCCACAGGTTGCGGCTGTAGATGAACAGCCCCGAGAACTGACCGAGCGTGAACACCAGGTCGCGCTTCTGGATCGCGTAGACGGTCAAGGTCAAACCGCCCAACAGCGACAGCCACCAGAACGCGGTCGGCACCACCACGCGCTTGGCGCGTTCGCTGAACCACCATTGCACGATGAAGCGCGAGGCGAAGATGGCCTGGCCGAGAAAGCCGAACGCCAGCCAGAAATTGAAATTGTGCGCCCAGGACGCGATGAAGTCGGTCATGTGTTCCCCGAAACGGAATCCGGGGCCGGGCCCCGAACGAGTCGCCCAGCTTAGCGACTCAGTCGTTAGAAAATTCTTGGAGGGCGGTGCGCTTGGCGCGGCGAATCAGCCAGGCGACGCCGCGCAGGTCGGCGATGCCGACGAGGGCGCGGTTGAAATTGTTGTACTTCGAGACGCCGGTGCCGCGCGCGCGATGGTTCACCGGCACGCTCACGGTCTGCCAACCGGCGCGTTGCATCAGCGCCGGCAGGTAGCGATGCATGTGGTCGAAGTAGGGCAGGTCGAGGAAGGCCTCGCGCTCGAACAGCTTGATGCCGCAGCCGGTGTCCGGGGTGTCGTCGCGCAGCAGGCGGCTGCGGATCGCGTTCGCGATCTTCGACGCCCAACGCTTGCTGCCGCTGTCCTGGCGGTGCACGCGCCAGCCGGCGAACAGCTTGATCGTCGCGGCCGCCGCGGCGCGCGCGTCGAGCAGCTTCGGCAGGTCGGCGGGATCGTTCTGGCCGTCGCCGTCGAGCGTCGCGATCCAGGCGCCGCGCGCGGCTTTCACGCCATTGCGCACCGCCGTGCTCTGGCCGCTCTGGCTCACGTGGTGCAACACGCGCAATTCCGGCACGCGCGCTTGCAGCGCCTTGAGCACGTCCAGCGTGTCGTCGCGACTGTGGTCGTCGACGTAGACGATCTCGAACGCGATGCGACCGCGCAACGCGGTGACGATTTCATCGACCAGCGGGGTGACGTTGTCGCGCTCGTTGAAGACCGGGACGACGACGGACAGTTCGGGTGAGGACACGAGGAACCTGAGGCAGTTCGCCGCAACGGCGGCGGTCAGGCGCGCACGCTAACCGATGCGCCGCGAGCCCGCCACCGAAGAATCATTTCAAGGCGCGCCGACCGCACTGCCGTCGCCGCCGCGGAAGGCACCCCGGAATTGCGACTCGATCGCATCGAACTCGCGGGCATCGGCGGCGAGCAGGATCAGGGTGCCGTCGCCGATCGTCGCCTCGCGACCGCGCACGCCGGCACGGCCGAAATCCTGGCGCGCCTGGTGCAGCTTCGGCAGGTAGAGCGCGGTGACCGGGCCGCTGTCGCGTTGCATCACCATGTGCACCGACTTGCGCGCGCCGAGCCGGCAGTCGTTGAGGTAATGCACGGCACCGGGACTGTGCGCGATCGGCGTGCCGAACGCGGCGAACATCGCGCGCACCTCGAGCGCATCGACTTCGGCGCGCGCCGACAGCGCGAACGGCTCGTGCGCGAGGTGGGCGATGGCGAGATCGGTGACGGCGGCGTTCGCGATGAACGCGCGCCAGCCGAGCGTCGCGGCCAGCGCGACGCCGAGCACGGCGGCGGCGGCGATCGACACGCGCGGCCAGCGGCGTGCGCGCGGCTCGTGCAGGGCCGCCGTGGTCTGGTGCAGCAGCACGCGTTCGGCGAGGTGGTCGGGCACCGGAATCGCGATCGCCCCGGCCAGCGCGCGTTCGAATTGCAGCGCGCGCTCGAGTGCTTCGGCGCAGCGCGCGCAGGCGTCGCGATGCGCGAGCGCGGCGGCGTCGAGACTGCGCGGATGGGTGCCGATGGCCCGCCGGAACTCAAGGCAGTTCATAGACCCGGGCCTCCTCGCCGTAGCCACCCAGCGCCGCCTTGAGCTTCTGGCGCGCGCGGAACACCTGGGTCATCACCGCGCCCGGCGTGCTGCCCAGTTCGGCCGCGATTTCCTCGCAGCTGAAACCGCCGAGCACCTGCATCAGCAGCGGTTCGCGGTACTTGGCCTCGAGCCTGGCCATCGCGCGCCGCACCAGCGCGTCGTCGCCCAACTGCTCCGGCGTGGCGCGATCGGTCTCCGGCAGCTCGATGGCATCGATCGGCTCGAAGTCCGGCGTCTTGCGTTCGTACAGGCGCGCATGTTCGCGGCGCAGGATGGTGACCAGCCACGCCTTCACTGCCGCGGTCTCGCGCAGGTTGTCGAGCGAACGCCAGGCGCGCAAATAGGTTTCCTGAGTGAGGTCGTGCGCCAGCGCCTCGTTGCCGCAGAGCCAATACGCGAAGCGGTACAGGTCCGCGCTCGTCGCGCGCACCAGGGCATCGAACTGGGACTGTTTGCTCACCATGCCCCCAAGACCGGCTCAGGGGTTGGATTCTTTCACCGAATCGCGTCAGGCGGCATTGATCATCTTGTCGAT
>DATMVT010000363.1:0-18697 GCA_035562895.1 Patescibacteria group bacterium
CCGAGAGTCAGCGAATCGAAACCTGCCCCCGAGCCGAGGTCGGCGGCGTCGATCGCGTCTGCGTCCGCACCGGCGTCGGATCGCCCAGGTTTGCTCGACGGCCTTTCGCTGTCTCTGGCGTCTTTGGACGACGATGTTCCCGCTGCTCCGGATTCGCCGGCTGCGGCGCCGAGTCCGTCGACAACGGCCGAGGCCTTCGATTTTCCTTTCGATCTCGATGGATTGACGCTGGAGCCACTCGACGAGGGCGCCGCAACACCGCAGCCGGCACCGGCCGCTGCGGCCAAGCCGGTCGTCGTGGCTGCAGTCGAGACCAATCCTTTTGCGGATCTCGGACTGACGCTGGAACCGATCGCTGACGACGCGGCGCCGACGACCGTGGCCACCGTTGCGGCAACGACGGCACCGGTCGCCGAATCGTCGCCTTTCGACGGGTTGGACTTCTCGCTCGACGACATTCCGAGCGGCAGCGGCGCTGGTGCGCCGGACCCGTCCGCTGCATCCGAAGATTTCAGTTTCTCGCTCGACGATACCGTCGAACTGTCGTTCGACGCCTTGGATACCCCGAAGCTTGCCGCAGCCGACGCGGACACCAGCATCGAAGAAGACGATTTCATGCGCGAGTTCGCGGCGATGACCGCGAGCGCCGAACATGCCGAGCCCGCTGCCAACGCCCAATCTGCAGGAGGCGCCTTGGCGCGGGTGTGGGTACTCGGTGCGTCGATCGGTGGACCGGATGCCGTGCGCGAGTTCCTCGCGGGAATCCCGTCCACGATCGGTGCGACTTTCGTGCTGGCACAGCACATGGGCGCGGACTTCGTCGACCTGATGGTGGCGCAGCTGCAGAAGGCAACGCGCATGCCGGTCGTGATCGCGACGGCGGGCATGCGTGCCACGCATGGCCAGGTGCTGGTCGTCCCGATCGCGGAAAGGATGTTGCTCGATCCGTCGGGGGAGGTGAAGGTCGTCGCCCTCGATGACGTGTCGCCCTACAGTCCCTCGATCGATCGGGTGCTGATCGACGTCGCCGACCGCTTCGGTGCTGCTGCCGGCGCGATCATCTTCAGCGGCATGGCGCATGACGCGATCGAAGGCGCGCGACACATGGCTGCGAAGGGCGGCCAGATCTGGGTTCAGGACCCGTCCACCTGCGTCGTCAGTTCGATGATCGACGGCGCGATGGAAGCGGGCATCGTCGGATTCATCGGCACGCCAGCCGATCTCGCGGCCGAGTTCGTTCGCCGCCACGGCAAGGCTTGAAGGAAGCACTCATGGACAAACCCAGCGAAATCCGCGGATTGATGATCACCGTCACCAATGGCCGCGTGCTTCTGCCGAATGCGAACGTCACCGAGATCATCACGTTTTCGACGCCGGAACCGATCGACAACGCGCCGCCGTGGTTGCTGGGTCGCACGCGCTGGCGCGGTTGGCGCGTGCCGTTGATCTCGTTTTCGGTGCTGACCGGCCTGGCCACCAAGGAAGCGGGCGTCAATGCCAAGGTGACGGTGCTGAAGGCGCTCGGCGGCAATCCCAAGATGCCGTTCCTGGCGATGGTGGCGCAGGGCTTCCCGCGTTTGACCACCATTTCGAGCGAAACCCTGATCACCACCGGTGAAGAGGAACCGCATCCGCTCGGCGTCGCGCACACTGTGTTGATCCGCGACGATGCGGCGATCGTGCCCGACCTCGTCGGCATCGAACGCATGATCGGCGACGCCATCGCGGCCTGACGCCGGTTCGCGGGATCGGTCAGTCGATGTAGCCCGCGACCATCACCCGCTTGCCGTGGACCAGTTGTTCGTAGCCGTCGGCCGGCACGGGCAGCACTTCGACCCGCTTGAATCCGATCTTGCGCATGATCCAGCACAGCGCTTCCGTGCTCGGCACCAGGCAAATGCCGGTGGTGCTGGCCTCGGGGCCATGCGTGTCGTCGGTTTCGTCGATGATGCCGAACGAGCCCTGCAGCGCTCGCACGAACTTGTAGCTGCCGTAGTCGACCATGCCGCTCAGGTTCGGAACCACCTGGGTTTCGACCACGCACATGTGGCGCGTCAGGGCGTGCGCGACGCGCAACGCACCGACCGGATTCTCGAGGTGGTAGATCAAGCCGAGACACAGGCAAACATCGAACTGGCCGATCTCGCGTGCATCGAGCGCGTGCACGTCGGATTGCTGCAGGCGCATCCGCGGCAGCGACAGCGTGTCGCGGATCAAGGTCGCATCGGCGATGTGTTCGCTGCGCGCATCGATCGACAGCACGTCGCGGAATCCCATCTGTGCCAGCTGCACCGAAAACCAGCCTTGATGACAGGCGAGATCGACTGCGTCGAGTTGCGCGACATCATCGCCGAAACGACCCCGCAGTGCCGCATCCAGCATCGCCGAGCGGGTGTGGTGGATGCCGTCGAGCCAGCCGCCGTCGTAACTCGGCGTGCTCGCGCCACTGGGCAGTTTGAACGGGTAGAACCACGGACGCGCCAATGCGCGCGCTTCGAGATCGGAAGTCATTGCATCATCCCTGATTGGCGGGAGCGAAATCGCGACGCGCGCTCGCGATGGTCACGGTGAAGCCGGCGATCACGTCGATCAGGCACATCGCCGTGATGGCGACGAATGCCGCGTGCGCGAACTTCGGCACGACCAGCAGTTCGACCAGTGCGACGATGAACACGATCAGCGACAGTGCGTGGTCGAGCACGCTCATCGAACCGGTGCGCGTGGCCTTGAAGATCTCGACGTAAAGCAGTGCAAGCCCGAGCAGGATGAGGCCGTCGCCGCTGTCGAACGCGACTGCGCCGCCCGACGGCAGGGTCAGCGAGAACAGCGGTTCGGCGAATCCGGTCTGAGCGCCGAACGCGATCAGGTTCGCGAGCAGCAGGACGATCGACAACAGGGGAATGGCCGACAACATGGCGCGCCCTCTCAAGATGGGCGCGCATTGTGCCAGACGCGGGCGTTCAGGCGCTGATGCGGCGGTTGCGCGGCAGATGGCTCATCAGGAAATCCATCTGATCGGACAGGATGTTCCGGTTCGACAGGATCAGGTGTTCCACCCAGCTCGGGCGATACGGGATCGCGAGCAAGGGCATGTTCGCCTGCTGCGGCGTGCGCCCGCCTTTGCGGACATTGCAGGGCAGGCAGGCGCTGACGACGTTTTCCCAGTGGTCGCGCCCGCCACGCGAGGTCGGCAGCACATGGTCGCGGGTCAGTTGCGGCTTGCCGAAGTGCTGGCCGCAATACATGCACAGATGGCGGTCGCGCGCGAACAAGGCGGCATTGGTCAGCGCCGGCGCCGGTTCCATCAGTCCGGGACGGGCATGGCCGCGGCTGGCCACGATCGGATGCAGGGCGACCCGGCTTTGTTCGCCGGTCATGCGGCTCGTGCCGCCGTGCACGACCAGGCAAGGATCGCCGATGGTCCAGGCCACGGCACCTCGGACATACAGGCAGGTGGCATCCTGCCAACTCATCCAGTCAAGGATGCGTCCGTTCGAATCGAGCGACAGCACGCGCGTCGAATTCAGATCGGACTTCGGTGCAACCTGAAACGACATTCCGTCCTCCAGCGCCAATGCGTGCATCCGCTGGCGCCCGAGCATAGCTGAAAGCCGTGAACAGGCTGCAAGCGTGCTCACACCGCGGCGGGGAGGAATCCGAGGTGGTGAGAGCCGGTGCCGTTCTGCGAGATGTCGGTGAAGCGCGTGACGTTCGGAAAGACCAGTCCACGGCCGCCAGCATCGTCGGGAAGGCCGTACCAGCGTGCCAGCGTCCAGGCGTACTGATCGACGCTGGTGGTCGGAATGATCTGGCCCCAGCCGGCATCGTCCGGATTCGTGCTGCTCGTGGCGAGGCTCGGGAAGCGACCATAGAAGCGCCCGCCCTGCACGGCGCCACCGACGACCAGTTGATGTCCGCCCCAGCCATGATCGGTGCCGTCGCCGTTGTTCGTCAGGGTTCGGCCGAATTCGCTCGCGGTGAAGGCCGTCACCTGATTGGCGATGCCCATCTGCTGGGTCGCCTGATAGAACTTGGTGAGGCCGTTGGCGATGGCCGCGAGCAGTGGCGGATGGTCGGCCAATTGGGTGTCGTGGGTGTCGAAGCCGCCCAGCCCGACGAAGAAGACCTGCCGCGTCATCTGCAGCATGTCCCGTGCCGAGATCAGCCGCGCCACCATCTTCAATTGCCGTGTCAGATAGTCGTCGATCGCGTTGTCGTCGCCGAATATGGCGTCGAACGTGGTCGCGCTCGGTGCCAGTGCCGAGATGACTTGCTCGTAATTCGACACCGTGCGTTTGAGTCCGGCGGCATAGGTGCGCTCGAGTGGATTGCCGAGCGGGCCGTTGAGCAACTGGTAGAGCGCATTGCGACGCGCGGTCGGCTGGCTCCAACTCGGGTCGATGTTGTCGATCCGGTTCACGCCCCAGGGGCTGACGAAATACGGCACCACGTCCTCGGCGGTCTGGAAGACGTTGTCGCCATCGGTCGAGATCGTCATCGCCAGGTTCTGGTTCGGGTTGCTGATGCCGAATCGATCCGCGAGCAGGCCGCCCCAGCCGATGCGATCGAAGCTGTTCGCGGTCGGTGTCTGCCACCATGCCGACTGGTCATCATGCGAATACAACTGCGGCGGCAGCGGCACCGATTCACTCTGGTACTGCGCCTTCGTGGTCGGATACAGCAGCGGACCGGCGTTCGCGACGATCGCGAGCGGGCTGTTCGGCTGGTTGAACAGGTTCGCGAGCGCCGTCATGGCCGGGTGCGGCGCGGCGGCCGTGCCGGTCGCGACGCCGGGATGCAAGCCATAGGCCGCACCGCTCGCGGTCGGGTTCAGCGTGACCAGTTCGTTCCGCGGCACGGCGATCACGCCGCGCGTCGCGGCATAGGTCGCATGGGGCGAGGCATCGCGCGGCACGATGAAGTTGAAACTGTCGTTGCCGCCGTACAGGAACACGCAGACGAGGGCGCGGTAGTCGTTGCCGAGCAGGTTGCGCTGCGATTTCGAATAGACCGTGGCGGCATGCGCCAGTGAAAGGTGGCTGGACAGCGCACCGAATCCCGCCGTCGAGGCGGCGAGACAGAGTGATTTCTTGAGCAGGTCGCGACGATTCATGACGGTCTCACTTCTCGATGACGAATTCGGGGGAGACCATGATCAGCCACAACGCTTCCCAGACGCGGCGATAGCCATCCTCGTCGCCGGCCGGGATCGTCAGCAGATAGGTGCGCAGGGTCGACTTCATGTGCGTGCTCATCGAACCCGACATCAGCAGCAAGTTCAGGCGCTCGATGAGGGCGTCGATCGTGGCGTTGTTGCTGGCCAGGGCACGTTCCGCCTCGATGTCGATCTTGATCGCATCCGGATCGGCCCACTCGGAAGGATTGCCGGCGTAGTTCCAGACCATCCAGTCCATCACGTTGCTGAAGTTGGTGACGTAGCCGTCGGTCTGGATCTGGAACTCCGGCGCCACCCATCCGCCCTGCGCGATTTCTCCCGCGGGCTTGTAGTCGGGCCGGAAGAAATTGAACACGGTGCGTGCGTGCAACGGCGACTGCGGCACGTACTGGCCCGGCCACCAGACCCACCAGTCGTCGTAGCGGCTGTTCGGATCGGCGGCGGCGAAAGCGCGCCACAACTGCGTCATGCGCAGCAGCGGTTCGCGCAACTTGCCGCGGGGGGCGTTGCCGGTCGGCGTGCCGCGTGCCTCGCGATCGGTCAGGATCGCGCGGATCACCGCCTTCATGTCGCCGCGCACGCCCTGGCCATTGTCGTTGAACGCGGCCGCGACGCGACCGACATAGGCCGGGCTTGGATTGCTCGTCACCAGGCGCTGGATCAGCTGCTTGCCGATGAACGGGCCGACGTTGGGGTGATGGAAGACATTGTCGAGTGCCGCTTCGAGATCCTGCTGCGCAGTCACGCCGGTCCCGGAAGTGGTGGGTGCCGCTCGACCGGCGAGGACGCCATTCGCCAAGGTCACGCCCGGATACACCAGCAGTTGCTTGTCTTCCGGGTAGGCATGCCAGACGCGATAGACGTTGTCCCACCAGAGGCCTTCCGGTGCGGCCATCGGCAGGAACCAGCGCGCGCCGTCATTCCCCGCACCGCAGTATTCGAATTGGGTCACGGTGCAGCCGTTGAACGAAAAGCCGGTGAAGACATGGGCGAAGCCGCGAATGGTCTCCTGGGTATAGGTCGGGAGGGTCTGGAATCCCGGCAGGTTCGGGTTGTCCATTTCGGTGCCGTTGGCGTTCAGTCGCACCAGCCCGATCGAGAACAGCTGCATGATCTCGCGGGCGTAGTTCTCGTCCGGCCGGATGTTGTTCGCGAGGTCCGGCTTGCGGTTGCCGCGCATCGACAGATAGCCGCCCATCACCGGGCTCAGCGTCACCTGTTCCAGCAATTCGCGGTAATTGCCGAAGCCGTGTTCGCCGAGCAAGTCGTAGTAGTGCGCGAGTGCGTAGGCCTCGCCACCGAGCCCGCCGCCCTGATCGGAGACGACGAAGATCTGGCTCAGCGCGAACGCGACGCGCTGGCGCAACTGGTCGGGCGCATGCAGGGCGCGCTCGAAGAAGACCTCGTTGCGCGTGTGCTGGCCGACATCGTTGGCGCCGCCGTCCATCGGGTCTTCGGGCAGCGCCGCGATCGCTTCGAGATAGGGGCGATGGCGCGAGAACGGACGCGACAACTGGTCATCCAGCCAGGCGTCGATGCCGGTCAGATTGAGTTGGTCGAACTCGGCGAGCGTCGGCCCGAAGGTCGCCTGCGTGAGGAAGCGCATCGCGTCGGCATCGGTATCCGGACCGCCCGGTGGCGGTTCGAAACCGGCGCTGAAAATCGCCGACTGTGCCCCCGCTTGACTGGCGGTGCACAGCAAGATCGTCGCGACAAATCGCTGCAGACGTGACATGGGTGCCCCCGGAAAGTGTCACGAAATGTAGCAAGCGGCGTGCCGCGCCAGTGTGCACTGGGCGGCAGTTTCGACTTTTCGGGCTAGAAGTAGCTGCGCAGGCCGAATCGGAGGTTGCGACCGGGCAGGGGCGCGTTGTCCTTCAGGAACGACGTGTGGACATGGGCTTCGCGATCGGTGAGGTTGCTGCCGTCGATGAATGCCTCCCATTCGGTCTCGCCGCTGAGGAAGGCGTAGGAGACGTGGGCATTGACGAGGGTGTAGCCCGGCGTCGCGGTTTCGAACTCGGAGACATCCGACTGCTCGGCGGTACGGATCGCACCGAGTCGGGCATGCCAGGCACCAAACTGCCATTCCAGTCCGGCGCCAAGTCGTTGCGGCGCGATGCGCGGCAACGGCGAGCCGTCGTCGAATTCCGCATCGACGCTGTCGCTGAACAGGCGCAGGTCGAAGCGACCGGCATCATTGTCGGCGAGCAAGGCCTTGGCCTCGATCTCGTAACCGGTAAAGGTCGCATCCGCCTGCGACCATTGCCGCACCGGCAGGTCGTCCTCGATGGCGCCAGTCGCGGCGAGATAGATGAAATCGCTGAAGTCGTTGCGGTAAATCTGGGCCTTGGCTTCGAAACGCTCACCGCGATAACGCAGGCCGGTTTCGAATTGCTGTGCCGTCTCGGTCTCCAGCCCGGCTTGTCCGACCTCGAACGATTGCGTCGCGATGTGCGGGCCGTACGAGAACAGTTCCTCGGCGGTCGGGGCACGTTCGGCGCGGTCGATGCTCAGGGACCATTGCCACTGTTCGTTGATCGCGTACAACCCGGCCAGCGACAGTGATACTGCATCATGGCCGGCGCGGGCATCGGGGCCGGCGTCGACGTCCTGGCGGTCGTGGCGCAGGCCGAGTTCGACCGACCAAGGTGCAAAATCGGCGCGTTCGATCAGGAAGATGCCGAAGTTATCGGTGCGGTTGGCGGGCACGAAGGCTTCTTCGCCGATCGCGCTCAGATCGCGCTGGCTCGCCTGCAGGCCGACTGCACCGGTCCACGCCCCGAGCGGCTTCAGGTTCAGTTCGAGGCGTGCTTCGTAAGCCTCGTTTTCGAAGCGTGTGCCGACCGCATCGCCTTCCAGTTCGGCATGTTCATAGTCGTTGCGGGTGAATTTGAACACGGTTTTCTCGACGCCGCGGATCGGGCCATCGACCCCGGCCTTGAGGTCGATGCGCGTCTGGCTCATGTCGATGCGCACCGCTTCCGCCTCGGCATCATGCGCTTCGCCGTCGTCGTGTTCGTGCGCACCGCCGGGAATGCCGTACAACGAGTTGTAACCCGACAGCGCCAGTCCGACGAAGCCGTTGCCGCCATCGGCATAGGCGACGCCGCCGATCGCGCCACCGCTGGTTTCGATCGCGGAATTCTCGATCTCGCCGTCTTCGGTGCCCGGCGCCTCGACATTGTCGGCCTCGCGCAGGAAAGCGTCGCCATGAATCGCGAACTGGCCCGCCGTGGCATCGATGCGGGCGACGCCGCCACGCATCGCCGATCCGGTGTCGCCGCTGAGTTCGGCGCGGCCGGAGACGCCTTCGGTCTGCAGTTGATCGGGAATGCGCCCATCGACGACGTTGACGACGCCGCCGATCGCGCCAGCGCCGTAGAACAGCGTCGACGGGCCCTTCAGCACCTCGATCTGTTCGGCGACGAAGGGTTCGATGGTCAGGGCATGGTCGACACTCACGGTCGACGCATCCAGCGCGCCGGTGCCGCCGGACAACACTTGCACGCGCGCACCGTCCTGGCCGCGGATCACCGGCCGTCCCACGCCCGGCCCGAAGTACGAAGACTGGACACCGGCTTCTTCCGACACGGTTTCGCCGATCGTGCCGCGGCGACGATCTTCGAGTTCGCCGCCCGCGATCACCGCCGCCGGCTTGGCCGCTTCGGCGCTCGATGTGCCGAGCGGATTCGCGGTGACTTCGATTTCGTCCATGCGCTTTTCATGACCGCGCGCCTGATGCGGCGTGGACTCGTCGGCCAGTGCCAGTGTCGGCAACAGCGCCAGCGCAGCCGCGCAGATCGAGAGGTGGTTGCGCAAATTCGACATGAACGGACTCCGGAACGGTGACTTGGAACATCGACGTTATAAAGTTACACTCCGTCGCGTCAAGTCCCGTGAGCGATGTCGTGATGTCGGTCGATTCCTTTTCAAACCGTGCGGTGCAGCGACATCGGAGCTGGCACCGCCGTCTCGATTGGCTGAGCGCCTGGGCCGCATTCGTGTGCGCGCTGCATTGCGCGGCACTGCCGGTGGTGCTGGCACTGGCGCCGCTCGCCGGTGCGCATTGGCTGGCTTCGCATGTGTTCGACCAATGGGCCGTGGTGATCGCCCTGCTGTTCGGTGCGGCGGTCATCGGTGCGGCGTACTGCACGCATCGCTGGCGGCGCGTGCTGGCGCTGTATCTGGGGTCGACCGTGTTGATGCTGGGCGGTGCATTCGCGATCCACGACCCGGCCTGGTGGCATGCGACGCTGCTGAGCAGTGGCGGCTTGATGCTGGCTGCGGCGCACGTGATCAATCGTCGCAGCGCCGCGCGCCATGGCTGTACGCGCAACTTGTGGATGCGACTGCTCGGGCTGGATTGACCGAGACCGTTCATTTGTGGCGGATTCGCTGCTAGCCTTCGCGGCCAAACTCGATTCAGGAGCACGATCACGATGGGCAAGGGCGACCGCAAGACCAAGAAGGGCAAGATTTTCGTCAAGAGCTATGGCAACGTGCGTCCGCACTCGGAAGCCGCGAAGTCGGCTGCTCCGGCGGCGAAGAAGGCAGCGACTCCGGTCGCCAAGCCGGCGGCAAAGAAGGCTGCACCGGCGAAGAAGAAGGCGACTCCCGCGAGCTGATGGCCGCGCGAACCGCACCCAGAAAGCCCCCGCAACGTCGGGGGCTTTTCATTTCCGCACTCAGTACAGGCGCTCGCCCCCGGCAAACAGCGCGATCGGGCCGGGTCCGCCCATCCAGTAGCAGAGTTCGGCGGGCGAGTCGGTATCCCAAACCGCCAGATCGGCGTCGTGACCCGCCATCAGGCGACCCTTGCGACCCGACAGCCCCAACGCCGTCGCGGCGTGCACGGTCGCACCGCGGATCGCCTCTTCGGGCGTCAGCCGGAACAGGGTGCAGGCCTGGTTCATCGCGAGCCGCAGCGACAACATCGGTGACGTTCCCGGATTGAGGTCGCTTGCGACGGCCATCGCGACGCCATGGCGGCGAAACGCCTCGATCGGCGGCAGCCGCGTTTCGCGCAAACAATAGAACGCGGCCGGCAACAACATGGCGACCGTGCCCGCCGTCGCCATGCGCGCCACCGCGGCCTCGTTGGTGTATTCGAGATGATCGGCCGACAGTCCGGCGTATTCGGCGGCAATGGCCGCACCGTCGAGATCGCTCAGCTGGTCGGCATGCAGCTTCACCGGCAGGTTCAATGCACGTGCCGCGTCGAACAACCGACGCGTCTCCGCCGGCGAGAAGGCGATGCCTTCGCAGAATCCATCGACGGCGTCGACCAGGCCTTCGGCGTGCAGCGTCGGCAGCCAGTCGCTGCAGACCGCGTCGATGAAGTCGCCGCGCCGTCCCGCGAACTCGGGCGGCAACGCATGCAGCGCCAGATAAGTGAGTTTCACCTCGATGCCCAGGGTGCGAGCGATGCGCTGCGCCACGCGCAGTTGCCGACGTTCGCTGTCGAGATCGAGGCCATAGCCGGACTTGATCTCCAGCGTCGTCACGCCGTCGCGCAGCAGGGCGCGGGCGCGAGGCAACGAGGTTGCGAGCAATTCGTCTTCGCTCGCCGAACGCGTGGCGTTCACGGTGCTGAGAATGCCGCCGCCCGCCTGCGCGATTTCGGCGTAGCTGGCGCCATTCAGGCGCATCTCGAATTCGTTCGCGCGGTGCCCGGCGAAGACCAGATGCGTATGGGCGTCGATCAGCCCGGGCGTGACCAGCGCGCCACCCATCAGCTCCACGCGTTCGGCCATCACGTCCGGCGCAAACGGCAAGTCGGCGCGACGGCCGGCAAACACGATCTGGTGTCCGGCGATGCCGATCGCCGCGTCTTCGATCAGGCCATAGCCGCGATCGCCGACCAGCGTCATCGCGCGCGCGTCGAGCAGCAATCGATCCCACTGGGTCTTGCCGGTCTTCATCGTTGCATCCGGTGTCGATGGGGACGCGCCAGTGTAGCCGCTACGATTGCGTCATCGATCCGGTGCTTCCGACATGACGCCTTCCCCTGATTTCGAATTGCCCGGCCTCGTCAACGCGCATTCGCATGCGTTCCAGCGTGCGATGGCCGGACTGGCCGAACAGCAGACCGATCCTGCCGACAGTTTCTGGACCTGGCGCGAGCAGATGTATCGCTACGCCGGCCTGATCGAACCCGAAGACCTGCAAGCGATCGCGGCGCAGTTGTATGTCGAGATGCTGAAGTCGGGCTACACCGCGGTCTGCGAATTCCACTACTTGCATCACCGGCGCGATGGTCGGCCCTATGTCGATGGCGCGGCGATGTCGCGCGCGCTGATCGCGGCCGCGACCGAGGTCGGCATCGACCTGTGCCTGCTGCCGGTGCTGTACATGCAAGGCGGCTTCGACGGGCGTGAACTGAGTACGCGGCAACGACGCTTCGGTCACGACGTCGATGCGTTCCTGCGCCTCGTCGATGCCTTGCGCCGCGATGAATCGGAGGCGCTGCAGGTCGGCATCGCCCTGCATTCGTTGCGCGCGGTGCCGCCGGATGCGATGCAGGTCGTGCTCGCGGCCGAAGCCGGCGCCGATCGGCCGATCCATGTCCACATCGCCGAACAGACCGGCGAAGTCGAGGAGTGCCTGGCGCTGCGCGGCACCCGTCCGGTGTCCTGGTTGCTGGATCACGCGACCGTCGACGCGCGCTGGACGCTGGTGCACGCCACGCACTTGAGCGCATCGGAAGTGCCGACGCTGGCCGCTTCGGGCGCGACGGTTTGCCTCTGTCCGACCACCGAGGCCAATCTCGGCGACGGGCTGTTTCCGTTGCCCGACTACATCACTGCCAACGGTCATTTCAGCATCGGCTCGGACAGCCATATTTCGGTATCGCCGGTCGAGGAACTGCGCTGGCTCGAATACGGGCAGCGCTTGCGCCTGCAGCGACGCTGCGTCGCCGTGGCTGCCGATGAAAAGTCGGTCGGGCGGTTCCTGTTTCGTCAGGCGCTCGCTGGCGGCCGGCGTTCGGCGGGTGCGCGCATTGCCGCGAATGCCTCGACCGTCACGCTCGACGCCGCACATCCGTTGCTTGCCGCGCGCACGAATGACGAGGCCGTCGACAGCTGGATTTTTTCCGGCAATGCGCCACTGGTGCGCGAGGTCGGCGTGCGCGGTCGCCCGGTCGTGCGCGAGGGTCGACACGTCGACGAGGAACGCATCGCGCGCCGCTACGTCGCGACCGTTCAGCGGCTCGCGCGCAGCTGAAATCCGGTATCGCCCGGGCGCGCTTCCAGATCGAGCAGAAAGCGCTTGGTGTCGATGCCGCCGCCGAATCCGGTCATCGAACCGTCGGCGCCGATCACGCGATGACAAGGAATGACGATCGGTAGTGGATTGCGGCCGTTGGCGAGGCCGACCGCGCGCACACCCTTCGGATTGCCGATGGCCAGCGCCTGGTCCCGATAACTTCGGGTTTCTCCGTAGGGAATCGTTCGCAGCGCCGCCCACACCGATTGCTGGAACGGCGTGCCTTGTGGCGTCAGTGGCAGATCGAAGTCACGCAATTCGCCCGCGAAGTACGCGGCGAGTTGCCGGCGAAGTTCGGTGAATGGCGCGGTGTCGCGCTGCCAGCCGTCGCGTGCAGGTTCGTGGCGGTTCTGCGGGAACAGCAGCCAGCGCAGGCCGCGCTCGTCGGCGGCGGCAGCCAGGGTGCCGATCGGGCTGTCGATGAGGTCGTAACGGATCGCGTTCATGCGGATGGGCTCAAGGTTCGCTCGCTTCGGTCCAGAGGTGGAGAACGACATAACTGCGCCAAGGCCGCCAGGCGTCGACCAGTTCGCGTTCGGCGCGTGGCGTCGGGTTGCCCAGCGCGCGGCGCACGATCAGGTCGCCGAATGGAAATGCATCGGGATGACCAAGCGCGCGCATCGCGATGTAGTGCGCGGTCCACGGCCCGATGCCGGGCAGTTCGACCAGCGCATCGACGAATGCATCGAGCGACTGTCCGGCACGGAAATGCACGCGGCCTTGCACGACGGCGCTCGCGAGTGCACGTATCGTCCGCACTCGCGCTTGGGTCAGGCCGATGCTGCCGACTTCCCGATCGAGCAGTTCGGCGGCAGACGGGAATCGTCCGCTCGCGTCGATCAGGCGCGACAGCAAGGTCCGCGTCGCCGCGACGCTGATGCGTTGCCCGACCACGGCGCGCACCGCGGTCTCCCAGGCATCGAATCCGACCGGAACGCGCAACCCCGGGCGCGCCGCCACCTGCGTGCGCAGGCGCGGATCGCGCGACAGCACGGACGCGATCGCCTGCGGGTCGGCATCGAGGTCGAACATCCGGCGCACGCGTTGCACGAGTGCGGGAATGGCCTTGGTGGGTACCGAGCGAAGGTGCAGATTCAGCGCGTGGTGCGCGGCGTCCTGCGACACCCGCAGCAAGGCATTCGGTCCGTGCCCGGGAAGCGCGCGCTCGTAAGCATCGTCCTCGACGCGCTCGATGCCCGGCAAGACGCGGGCACGCAGGAACGCAAGCAGGCGCGGCCAGTCGTACGGCGGGCGATAGGCGAGGCGCAGCGTCTGGCTGTCGCCGGCCGAGGCATCGTCGCCACGGGTCTTGCGCAGTCGCGTCGGATTCATGCCGGTCGCCGCGGCGAAGGCCTGGTTGAAGCGACGCAAGCTGGCGTAACCGGCGGCGAAGGCGATGTCGACGACCGGCAGTCGCGTTTCCGTGAGCAATTGCTTCGCGATGTGCAGCCGATGCGTCGCGGCCGCGGCTTGCGGCGTCACGCCGTAGCGGGTGAGGAACATGCGCCGCAACTGGCGCTCGCCGATCCCGAATTCGTCGGCCAGGCCTTCCGCGTCGGACGTGTCCAGTGCGCCCTCATGGATGCGCGCGAGCACGCGATCCGCGAGCTGGTCGCGGGCGCGACCGTCGCAGTCCTCCGGCGACAGTTCCGGTCGGCAGCGCAGGCACGGGCGGAATCCTGCGTTCGCTGCCGCAGCGGCCGTGTCGAAGTAAACGACATTCGCGGCCTTCGGCGCGGGCGCCGGGCACACCGGCCGGCAATAGATGCCGGTGGTCTTGACCGCGGTGTAGAACAAGCCGTCGAAGCGCGCATCGCGCGCCAAACGGGCGCGTTCGCAACGAGCGGGGTCGAGTGAGGCAGGGCGATGCATGGCCGGCACATTATCAGTGTGCCGGATCCCTCACTGGCATGATTTGGACAGGTCTGTCCGAGGTCGCGCGTTCAGCGTGCGGCGCGCACGACCGCGGTTGCCGTGACCTGCGGAACGACACCGTTGCCGATGCTGTTCTTGGTGGTCGCGGACCAAGCGGCGATGGTCGAGCACACGACGTAGACGGCAAGAAAGACGAGGCGTTGCGATTGTGCGCGGGTGGAGCGGCGGTAGTTCGTCATGGCGGGCCTCCTGGCGGTATGAACCTGGAAGTGCAATCCCTGTGCCAACGATGAAACCGCATTCCCATGCGGTTTTCATCGCCGATTCTTCACCCTGACGAATGTCCGCGGACAGTGCGCCGTCCGGCGATGGACATCGCGAACACTCAGGCGGCGGGCGGCGACCGATCGCGATGCCGGTTCTGCCACTTCACCGCGAGGATGGTCATGGACAAGACGAGCGTGATCACGTTCGCCCAGATCATCGGTCGCGAGTCGATCAGCACGCCGTAAGCGAGCCACAGGCTGATGCCGATGTTGAACACGACGTACATCGCCAGCGAAATGCTGCGCGTGTCGCGGGTGCGCACGGTCATCCACGCCTGCGGGACGAAGGCGCCGGTGGTCAGCAGGGCGGCAAGGAAGCCGATGGACTCTGGACTCACGGAAGGCTCGCGTCGAAGGGCGTGCGATTGTAGGAGGCGATGCGATAATGGGCGACTTTCCGAGGGCCGCCCATGACCACCTTCACCCGCCGCGATGATTCGCGCCTGATCCGCGCGCCGCGCGGCACCACGCTGAGCTGCAAGAGCTGGCTCACCGAAGCGGCCTATCGCATGCTGCAGAACAACCTCGATCCCGCGGTGGCCGAGAATCCGGCGGAACTCGTCGTGTACGGCGGCATCGGGCGTGCCGCACGCAATTGGGAGTCGTTCGACGCGATCCTGAAGGCGTTGCGCGATTTGAGCGACGACGAGACGCTGTTGATCCAGAGCGGAAAGCCCGTGGGCGTGTTTCCGTCGCATCCGGACGCGCCGCGCGTGCTGCTCGCGAATTCGAACCTGGTGCCGGCGTGGGCGACCTGGGAGCACTTCCACGAACTCGATCGCAAGGGTCTGATGATGTACGGCCAGATGACCGCCGGTTCGTGGATCTACATCGGTTCGCAGGGCATCGTTCAGGGCACCTACGAGACCTTCGTCGAGATGGGGCGCCAGCATTTCGGCGGCAGCCTCAAGGGAAAATGGATCCTGACGGCCGGCCTCGGCGGCATGGGCGGCGCGCAGCCGCTCGCCGCGTCGCTGGCCGGCGCCTGCTCGTTGAACATCGAATGCCGACAGACGAGCATCGATTTCCGCCTGAAGACGCGTTATGTCGACGAACAGGCGACCGACCTCGACGACGCGCTGGCACGCATCGCGAAGTACACGGCCGCGGGCGCGGCAAAGTCGATCGCCCTGCTCGGCAATGCCGCCGAGATCCTGCCCGAGATGGTGCGGCGTGGCGTGCGCCCGGATGCGGTGACCGACCAGACCAGTGCGCACGATCCGGTGCATGGCTATCTGCCGATCGGCTGGACCGTCGAACGCTGGCTGGCCGAACAGCAATCGGATCCCGACGGCGTGCGCGATGCCGCGAAGCGCTCGATGCGCGTGCACGTCGAAGCCATGCTCGCCTTCCATGCTCAGGGCATTCCGACGGTCGACTACGGCAACAACATCCGGCAGATGGCCAAGGACGAAGGCTGCACGAACGCGTTCGATTTCCCGGGCTTCGTGCCGGCCTACGTGCGTCCGCTGTTCTGTCGCGGCATCGGCCCGTTCCGTTGGGTCGCGCTCAGTGGCGATCCGGAAGACATCTACAAGACCGATGCGAAGGTCAAGGCGCTGATCCCGGACGATCCGCACCTGCACCGCTGGCTCGACATGGCGCGCGAACGCATCAGTTTCCAGGGCTTGCCTGCGCGCATCTGCTGGGTCGGGCTCGGCCTGCGTCACAAGCTCGGACTCGCCTTCAACGAGATGGTGCGCACGGGTGAAGTGAGCGCGCCGATCGTGATCGGCCGCGATCATCTCGACTCCGGTTCGGTGTCCTCGCCGAACCGCGAGACCGAAGCGATGAAGGACGGTTCCGATGCGGTCTCCGACTGGCCGCTGCTGAACGCGATGCTGAACGTCGCCGGCGGCGCGACTTGGGTGTCGCTGCATCACGGCGGCGGCGTCGGCATGGGTTATTCCCAGCACAGCGGCGTCGTCATCGTTGCCGACGGCACTGAAGCCGCCGATCGCCGCCTCGCCCGCGTCCTCTGGAACGACCCCGGCACCGGCGTCATGCGCCACGCCGACGCCGGCTACGAGATCGCCCAGCACTGCGCCAAAGAACAGGGACTGAAGTTGCCGATGATTTGAGTCCGGTGCACGCTGCTTGCGGTCGTCAGGCCAGGTCGCTATGTTTTATCTGGATAAAACAACTTTGGAGCCTGTCATGTCTCTTGCCGCAACCCTGCGCCGCACTGGCGGTTCAATCACGTTGTCGATTCCGAAAGCGGTCGCGAAGGCGCTCGCGGTCGATGCCGGCTCAGTCGTGGAGTTGGAAGTGCAGGGGCGAACCTTGTCGGTCACGCCGTCGCGCCGGTCCTTGGCAGAGCGCCTGGCGGCGAGTCCGAGTTCACCTGCGCGTTGGGCGCGCGATGCAGATCTGGAAGACGCGCCGGTCGGGCGTGAACTGCTGTGAGCCGGATTCCTGCGCGAGGCGACATCCTGGCGCTCAGTCTCGATCCGACAAGGGGGCACGAAATTCAAGGGACACGCCCGGTGCTGGTGTTGTCGGCGGATGCCTTCAACAAGGCGTCCGGCTTGTTGCTGGTCGCACCGATCACCCAGAGCGGAACTGCGACGCGGCAGAACGGGTTCGGTGTGACCTTGATGGGCGCCGGTACGGTGACGCAGGGGATCGTCCTGTGCGATCAGACGCGGACCGTCGAAGCCCGCGCGCGAAGCTACAAGCGCATCGAACGGGCGCCTGCCGCGGTTGTCGACGAAGCACTGGAGTCGGTACGTGCGATCCTGGAGTGATTGCTGTTTGAACTGACGGGTGCGGGGGCAGCGATGCAAGTCGAACCGGCGCAAGGCGGCACGGACACGGCGCAGGACGTGGCGAAGCAGTCGACCTGGGCGGCGTTGCGCGAGGCGATCCGCGGCACGAATGCGGATTACACGAAGATTCCGCTGCGCCGTGCGGTGTTCCTGCTGGCGGTACCGATGGTGCTGGAGCTGGTGCTGGAGTCGACGTTCGCGATCGTCGACATCTTCTTCGTCGCCAAGCTCGGGCCGTCGGCGGTGGCCACGGTCGGACTGACCGAGAGTTTCCTGTTCCTGCTGTATTCGGTGGCGATGGGCCTGGCGATGGCGGTGACCGCGCTGATCGCGCGGCGAATCGGCGAAGGGAAGTCGGAAGAAGCCGCAGTGACTGCGGTGCAGGCGATGATCGTCGCCGTGCTGGCGTCGTTCGTGCCGGCCGTCGTCGGCATCGTATACGCACAAGATCTGTTGCGACTGATGGGCGCAGATGCCTGGAGCATCGAGCATGGCTATCGCTACACGCAGTGGATGCTCGGCGGCAACGCCGTGATCATGTTGCTGTTCGTGATCAACGCGATCTTTCGCGGCGCCGGCGATGCCGCGATCGCGATGCGGGTGTTGTGGCTCGCGAACGGGCTCAACATCCTGCTCTGCCCGCTGCTGATCTTCGGTGCCGGGCCGATTCCCGCACTCGGCATCGAAGGTGCGGCGATCGCGACCAACATCGGTCGCGGCGTCGGCGTGTTGTTCCAGCTGTGGATGCTGTTCCGTGGCGGCCAGCACGTCCGCGTGCTCGGTTCCCAGCTGGCCTGGCAAGGCGACGTGCTGTGGCATCTGGTGCGCACCTCGATCGGCGGCGTCGGTCAGATGCTGATCGGCATGACCGCATGGATCTTCGTGATGCGCGTGCTGGCCACGCTCGGCAGCGAGGTCGTGGCCGGCGCGACGATCACGGTGCGCGTGATGATGTTCGTGATGATGCCGGCATGGGGCATGTCGAACGCCGCCGCGACCCTGGTCGGGCAGAATCTCGGCGCCAACCAGCCGGACCGCGCCGAGGCCGCGGTCTGGCAGATCGGACGCTACAACATGGCCTACCTGATCCTGGTGTCGTTGCTGTTCTTCGCGCTGCCGCGGGAACTGATCGGCTTCTTCACCGACGATGCGCAGGTCATCGCGATCGGTTCCGAATGGCTGCGCATCCTGTCGTACTCGTTCTTCGTCTACGGCTGGTGGATGGTCGCGGTACAAGCCTTCAACGGCGCCGGCGACACGATGACGCCGACCTGGATCAACCT
>DATMVT010000364.1:0-2559 GCA_035562895.1 Patescibacteria group bacterium
GGAGAGTTCTTGGCAGGCCGATGTATCGCGAAGCGATTCACCGGCAATGGCTTGCGGCAAGTACCCGGTGAACGCGCTGTTCGCGCGTACACCGGGCTGCGCCTTCGATTCACTCCTCGTAACTGACCCCGACCACCTCGAAACTCTTGCGGCCTCCCGGGGTCACGATATCGACGACGTCACCCTCGCTCTTGCCGATCAAGGCCCGCGCGACCGGTGAGCTGACCGAGATCATGCGCAGCTTGATGTCGGCTTCGAGATCGCCGACGATCTGGTAGGTCACCGCTTCTTCGCTGTGCAGATCCTGCAACTCGACCAGCGCGCCGAAGACGATGCGCGAGCCCGGATTGAGCTTGCTGGTGTCGATTATTTCGGCGTTGGCGAGGGTGTTTTCGAGTTCGTTGATGCGACCCTCGGCGAAGCTCTGCTGGTCGCGTGCGGCGTGGTATTCCGCGTTTTCCTTCAGATCGCCGTGCGCGCGGGCCTCGGCGATCGCCGCGATGATCTGCGGACGGACCACCGACTTCAGGCGATCGAGTTCGGCGCGCAGCTTGTTGGCGCCTTTTTGGGTCAATGGTGCTCGTTTCATGCCTGCGCTTCCATGCTGTTCCGGTTTCCGGTTCCCGATTCCCCATGCCCGCTCAACTCGCGGTGCAGTTCCTTCAGCGAGTGGACGCTGTCGATACGGTCGAAGTCGAGTGCGTGCACGATCGCACGCGCGCCCGAGATTGTCGTCGAATAGGTCAATCGATGCTGCAGCGCCTCGCGGCGGATCGAGAACGAATCGGCGATGGCCTGGCGGCCTTCGGTGGTGTTGACGATGAAGGTGATCTCGTCGTTCTTGATCAGATCGACCACGTGCGGGCGGCCTTCCTGAACCTTGTTGATGCGTTGACACGGCACGCCAGCGGCGATCAGCGCGTCGCAGGTGCCCCCTGTCGCCACCAGACGGAATCCGCGCGACACCAGATCGCGCGCCAGCGGCACCAGGCGCGGCTTGTCAGCATCGCGCACCGAGAGGAACACCTTGCCGACCGCCGGTGCCTTCACATTGGCCGCCAGTTGCGCCCGCGCGAACGCGGCGCCGAAGGAGCGACCGACGCCCATGACCTCGCCGGTGGAACGCATTTCCGGGCCGAGGATCGGATCGACACCCGGGAACTTGACGAAGGGGAAGATCGGTTCCTTGACCGAGTAGTACTCGGGAATGACCTCGTGCGTGGCGCCCTGCTGCTGCAGCGTCTGACCGACCATGCAGCGCGCGGCGATCTTGGCCAATGCCACGCCGGTCGCCTTGGCCACGAACGGCACCGTGCGCGAGGCGCGCGGGTTCACTTCGAGGATGTAGATGTCCTCGCCCTGGATCGCAAACTGGGTGTTCATCAGGCCGATGACATTGAGCGCCTTGGCCATCATCACGATCTGCCGGCGCAACTCGTCCTGAACCTCGGCCGTCAGCGAGTACGGCGGCAGCGAGCACGATGAATCGCCCGAATGCACGCCGGCTTCCTCGATGTGCTCCATGATGCCGCCGATCAAGACCTCCTGACCGTCGCAGATGCAGTCAACATCGATTTCCGAGGCGTGATCGAGGAAACGATCGAGCAGCACCGGCGAATCGTTCGACACGCGCACCGCATCGGTCATGTAGCGGCGCAGATCGGCCTCGGCATAGACCACTTCCATCGCGCGGCCACCGAGCACATAGGACGGCCGCACCACCAGCGGATAGCCGATCTCGCGCGCCAGCACTACCGCCGCTTCGGGCGTGCGCGCGGTACGGTTGGCCGGCTGCTTCAGACCCAGGCCCTGGATCAGCTGCTGGAAGCGCTCGCGGTCTTCGGCCAGATCAATGGAATCGGGTGAGGTACCGATGATCGGCGCGCCCTCTCTCTCCAGCGCGCGTGCCAGCTTCAGCGGCGTCTGCCCGCCGTACTGCACGACCACGCCCTTGGGCTTTTCCTTGTCGAGGATTTCCAGCACGTCTTCCAGCGTCACCGGCTCGAAGTACAAGCGATCGGAAATGTCGTAGTCGGTCGACACGGTCTCCGGATTGCAGTTGACCATGATCGTCTCATAGCCATCTTCGCGCAGCGCCAGCGCCGCGTGCACGCAGCAATAGTCGAACTCGATACCCTGGCCGATGCGATTGGGACCGCCGCCGAGCACGACGATCTTGTCGCGCGTGGTCGGTGCGGCCTCGCACTCTTCCTCGTAGGTCGAGTACAGATAGGCGGTGCTGGTGGCGAACTCGCCGCCGCAGGAATCGACACGCTTGTAAACCGGGCGCACGCCGAGCGCGCGCCGCAGGTGGCGCAGGGCGCTCTCGTCGCTGCCGACCAGCGTGGCCAGCCGCGAATCGGAGAATCCCTTGCGCTTGAGTTCACGCAGGCGCGCCTTGTCCAGCGCGACCATGCCCTGCTGCTCCACCTCACGCTCCAGGCGCACCAGGTCCTCGATCTGCACCAGGAACCAGTGGTCGATGGCGCAGCAGGCGTAAACCTCGTCCACGCTCATACCGGCGCGGAAGGCGTCGGCGACGTAGAAGATGCGATCCGG
>DATMVT010000365.1:0-6354 GCA_035562895.1 Patescibacteria group bacterium
TCGCCGTCGAGCGAACACGCAGACGACCAGATCGGACCCTATCGCCTGCTCGAACCGCTGGGCGAAGGTGGCTTCGGCACGGTCTGGCTGGCGGAACAAAAATCCCCGGTCAAGCGGCGCGTCGCGCTGAAGATCCTCAAGCTCGGCATGGACACGCGCGAGGTCATCGCGCGCTTCGAGGCCGAGCGCCAGGCACTGGCGATGATGGATCACCCGAACATCGCGCACGTCTTCGACGCCGGTGCGACGCACACCGGGCGGCCCTACTTCGCGATGGAACTCGTGCGCGGCGTCGGCATCGTCGACTATTGCCGCATCAAGTCCTTGGACACGCGCGCGCGACTGCACCTGTTCGTGCAAGTCTGCCAGGCCATCCAGCACGCCCATCAAAAGGGCGTCATCCATCGCGACATCAAGCCCAGCAACGTGCTGGTGACGATGCATGACGACCAGCCGCTGGTGAAGGTGATCGATTTCGGCATCGCCAAGGCGGTCAGCTCGGAGCTGACCCAAAAGACCCTGTTCACGCAGGCCGGGCAGATGATCGGCACGCCGATGTACATGAGTCCCGAGCAGGCCGAGATGACCGGCCTCGACATCGACACCCGCACCGACATCTATTCGCTCGGCGTGCTGCTGTACGAGCTGCTGACCGGCACGACACCGTTCAGCCACAAGGAACTGACCAGCGGCGGTTTCGCCGAGATGCTGCGCATCGTCCGCGAAGTCGAACCACCACGGCCGAGCAACCGGCTATCGACGCTTGGCGACGCGCGCGGGAGCGTGCCGGCGGTCGAAGCGAAGAAGCAGAGCTCGCTGCTGCGCGGCGATCTCGACTGGATCACGATGAAGTGCCTGGAAAAGGACCGCGCGCGTCGCTACGACACCGCCAACGCACTGGCGATGGAAGTGACGCGCCACCTCAATGGCGAGCCGGTGATCGCCGCGCCGCCGAGCCAGTCCTATCGCATCGGCAAGTTCGTGCGCCGCCATCGCAGCGCGGTGATCGGGGCCGCGTTCCTGTTCGCGGCGCTGGTCGTCGGCTTGGCCGGAACCTTGTGGCAAGCCCGGCGTGCCGCCGCCGAGGCGACGCGAGCGCTGGCCGCGGAGGCCACCGCCCAGCGTCGCGCCGGCGAACTGGCGCAAGTCGCGGCCTTCCAGGAGAGCCAGCTCTCGGGGATCGAACCCGAGCAAATGGGCGAACGCCTGAAGCAGCGCCTGCTCGAGGCCACGCCGGCACCCCAACGCGAGGCCGTGCAGACTGCGTTCGCGAGCGTCAACTTCACCGACCTCGCGCTGACTTCGCTCGACGAGAACATCTTCGACCGTGCATTGGCAGCCATCGACACGCGCTTCGCCGATCAGCCGCTGGTCGCGGCCCGGCTGCTGCAGACGGTCGCGAACACCCTGCGTGAACTCGGACGACTGGACCGCTCGGCGGCACCCCAGGCCGAGGCGCTGGCGATCTTCCAGCGCGAACTCGGCGCGCAGCATCCGGACACGCTGACCGCGATCGCGGGCACCGGCCTGTTGCACTACGCCCAGGGCCGGCTCGACGAAGCGGAGCAGTTCTACCGGCAGGCGCTGGACGGACGTCGTGCCGCGCTGGGCGACCGGCATCCGGACACGCTGACCTCGATCAACGACTTCGGTGAACTGCTGTTCGAACAGGGCAAGCGCGCCGAAGCGGAACCGCTGTTTCGCGAAGCCCTGGCCGGGCGCCGCAAGGTGATCGGCGACCTGCATCTGGACACGTTGACCTCGATCAACGACCTCGGCGCTTCGCTGACCGCGCAGGGCAAGCTGGCGGAGGCCGAGCCGTTCTACCGCGAAGCCCTGGAAACGCGTCGGCGGACGCTCGGCAACGGCCATGCCGACACCCAGGAATCGCTGTACAACATGGGCGGACTGCTGCGCGCGCAGAGCCGCTTCGACGACGCCATGCCGTTCTACCGCGAAGCCCTGGACACGCGCCGGCGCCTGCTGGGCAGCGAACACCCGAAGACCCTGATCTCGATCAACAGCATGGTGCTGCTGCTGCGCGACCTGGGTCGCTACGACGAGGCCGTCGCACTCGCGAACGAAGCACTGGCCACGGCACGGCGCGTGCTTGGTGACGCGCACCCGCAGACCTTGTTCGCGATCAACAACGTCGGCACCGTGCTGTACAAGCAAGGTCGCCATGCGGCTGCCGAGCCGTTCTATCGGGAGGCGCTGGATACGCGCCGACGCGTGCTCGGCAACGACCATCCGAATACCCTGACCTCGATCTACAACATGGGCCTGTTGCTGCAGGATCAGGGCAAGCTCGTCGAGGCCGAGCGCTACCAGCGCGAGGCACTCGAAGCCAGTCGGCGCACGCTGGGCGACGAACACCGCGACACGCTGATCTCGATCAGCCGCACCGGTGCCCTGCTGCGGCAGATGGGTCGACTGGACGAGGCCGCGACGCTCGGCCGGGAAGCGGTGGAAACGACTCGGCGGGTATTTCCCGAGGGCCACATCGAGCGCGCCGATGCGCTGCGCCAATACGCCCGCACCTTGCTGGCGATGCGCGACTTCGCCGCCGCCCGGCAGCACGCATTGGAAGCCGGCGCGAACTACGCGATCGCGGTCGGACCCCAGCACGAGCGACGCGTCGAGAACGACCGCCTGCTTGCGGAAATCGATGCGGCGTGGCCGGTGCAGCCAACGATCACTGGCGAGGACTGAAAGGCAGGAACGCCCGCTTGTGGCCTCGGGCGGCGTGTCCGTTCTCGCCATGCAGATGGCGCTCTGAACCGTGACGGCACCACATGATGCCCATAATATGACGACCATCATACGACGACTTGGCCATGATCCCGCGCCGCGAACAAAAGCAAGAGACCCGCGCTCGCATCCTCGCGTCCGCCGCGGAAGCGCTGCGCAGCCGTGGCCTCGCCGCATCATCCGTGGCTGAGGTGATGGCCGGTGCCGGCCTCACCGTCGGCGGTTTCTACGCGCATTTCGACAACAAGGACGCATTGATGCTGGAGGCGCTGGATCGCGTCTTCGCGCAACGCCGGGAATTGCTGTTCGGGCTGATCCAGCCCGGGACGCCCGCCGCGCAGCGCAAGCAGGCGGCACGTGCCTACCTGTCGCGCCAGCACCGCGACATGGACGAACACTGCTGCCCGCTGCCGGCGATCCTGTCGGAATTGCCGAAGCAGCCGCAGGCATTTCGCGCCTCGCTCGAAACACATCTGACGTCGCTGCTGAAGGCGATGGTGGCCGGCGAACCCGACCGCGACGCCGCACGCCAGACCGCACTCGCCGACCTCGCGATGATGATCGGTGCGCTGTCGTTGGCACGTGCACTCGGCCCGACACCGTTTTCCGACGAACTGCTGGCCGCGTCGAAGGCCGCCATCCGCTGATCCCCAAGGAGGGTTCATGAACACGTTGTCCGCCATCCGCACCACCCACCAGATCGTCGGCCGCATCGCCCCCGGCATGGCCGCACGCATGGCGCGGCGCCTGCTGATGCGACCGCGCGTGAATCCGCCGCGCAGTTTCGAATCGAACGCCTATGCCGAGGCCGAGCGCATCACCTTCCGCTTCGGACTCGCCGGCTGGCGCTGGGGCGGTCCGGGGCCGGTCGTGCTGGCCTTGCATGGATGGCAGGGACGGCCTTCCCAGTTCAAGCATTTCGTGAAACCGCTGGTCGCGGCCGGTCGCCAGGTCATCGCGCTCGAAGCCCCTGCGCACGGACGATCGCCGGGGCGCGAAGCACATCCGTTGCTGTTCGCCGAGTCTCTGATCGAAGCGGCCGCGGAACTGCGCGGGGTCGAGGCGGTGATCGGTCATTCGATGGGCGGCGCCGCGGCGTTGATCGCGCTCGACAAGCATCGCTTCACCGACAAGGCCGTGATCGTCGGGGCACCGGCGGCGATGGATCGCGTACTCGGGCGCTTCGCCGACTTTGTCGGTCTGCCGACCTCGGCGCGCGACACGTTCTTCGACGTCGTCGATCGCCACGTCGGCGTGCCCGCGGCCGAACTCGACATGGCCCGCGTCGGCCCGCGCCTGCCGGTGAACGGCCTGATCGTGCACGATCGCGACGACGACATGGTGCCCTTCAGCGAGGGCGTGGCGTTGTCGCAAAGCTGGTTGCGCGCCGAGTTCCTGCCGACGTCCGGCCTCGGCCATCGCCTGGTCCTCGCCGACCCGCGCGTCGTCGGACGTGCCGTGCGATTCATCACGGGCGTCGAACCATGACGCCGCTGGCGCCGCGCGCGCCCCGAGCCAGCAGGCGGTGACCCGTCCTTGACGCACGTCATGCGTCGGCCAAAGGATGCGCGTATCTTCTTGTCACATTCGCAGGAGAGCGGGCATGGCCAAGTTTCGCGTTCTGGGCTGGACGATCTGGCTCATTGCCGCGTTGTCGGGCAACGTGGCCGGACAGGGATTCATCTGGCCGTCCGGCGCGGCGCCGTGCAACGGCACCCTGCAGCAATGCGTGAGCGGCGTCATCGACAACGCCATGATCAGCATCGACACGAATGCGCCGACCAATGTCGTCGATGCGCCGAATGCCGATCTGCTGATCGCCCGAAGCCTGATCCTGCGCGCCGCACCCGGTCGCCGACCGGTGTTTCCGGCGGGCGTGGGCATCGTCGTGAATGCCGGCAACGCCATCAACGTGGCCATCGAAGGGCTGGTGCTGCGCCAGGGCGCGGACATCGAAGTCCATGCCGGCACCGTGCTCGGCACGACCTCGGTCTCGGTCGAGCGCATGCGCTTCGAGCATCTCGGCGTCGCGGGCGGCGGCGTGAGCATCGAAAACACGGGCGGCAGCGCCCTGCAGATCCGCGTTCGCGACAACGACTACCTGCGCACCGGCGGCGCCGGAAACTTCTCCTTCGTGGAAGCGTCGAGCGGCACCATCGCCGGCGAGATCGCGTTCAATCGGATCGACATCCCGGACGGCACGTCCAGCGCCTACGGCATCATCGTCGGGACCACCTCGACCGCGTCCGCCGTCGATCTGGTCGTCGCCGCCAATCGCATCCGCGGTTCGTTCTTGTATGGCGCCATCTGCATGGCCGGCGGCGCGCCGGAGCCCGGCAAGCTGTTCACATCGCGGCTGTCCCTTCTGAGCAACGTGATGACACCGGCCGTCCGTGGCCAGGGCACCGGCATCTGCCTGTTCGCCGGCGACCATTACGTCGAGACCGACGTGATCAACAACACCCTGGTCGATCTCGGCACCGGACTGCGCGTGACCACCGCGCCGTTCGGACCGACGCCACCCGTCATCAACCAGGTGTTCGGGCGCTTCGACAACAACCTGTTCGCCCACAACGGCACCGCGGTCTTCGCCACGGCCGAGGCCAGCGCGCTGGACAACGCCAGCAACCTGTTCTTCGGCAACGGCAGCTTGGGCAGCGGCTTCGTGCCCGACCCCAGCACCGACTACGACGACCCGAGGCTGTTCTCGCGCAGTGCGCCCTATCTGCTCGCGAACTCGCCGGCCATCGGCGCCGGCAGCAACACGTCCTGGCCCGGCCCGGCGCGCTGGCCCAGCCTCGATGCCGACGGCCTGCGCCGCGTCAAAGGCACCCGCATCGACATCGGCGCCCATGAATACGGCGACGGCTGGTTCGACGCGCTGGCCACCGCATCGACGGCCCAGGGAAACACGCTGATCCTCGACCATCCGACGACGAATGCGGCACCCTCGGCGCGGGTGTTCGCGACCCCGAACTTCGATCTCGGCAGCGTCGACTTCAACGCCCCACCCGGGGTCTACTGGCTGAATGCGAATGCGCAATGGCGCATCTTCAGCGAAGATATTTCGATCATGCCGCTCGGCGCCGGCTTCAACGTGTTCTCGCCGGCGCCACCCAATGTCTCGGGCGCCTTCTCCGACATCGGCCTGTTCCTGCAGCGACTGCCGGCCTCCGGCGTGACGAACTCCTCGACCCTGCTCGACCATCCCAGCACCAATGATCGCCAGGATGCGGTCCTGATGGTGGCGCAGAACTGGAACCCGCAGGATCCCCCGGCATCGACCGGCGTCTACAACAACAGCCACGTCACCTTGCAGTACTTCGCCGATGATCGCTGGCGCATCGCGAACGTCTCGGGCAATCCGATGCCCAACGGCGCCGCCTTCAACGTCTACGCGCAACCGCCCAGCCCGAGCGCCTTCACGCACACCGCGCAACCCGGCAACATCACCGGATCGAGCACGGTGCTGTCGCATCCGCTGATCGACGGCAAGCCCTGCGCGAAGCTGATGGTCACGTCCTACTTCGGCAACGGCATGTTCGATGTCGATTACAGCCCGGCGCGGCAACGCTGGCTCATCTATGCCGGCAACGGCATGTT
>DATMVT010000366.1:0-7949 GCA_035562895.1 Patescibacteria group bacterium
GCGCGAGACCTACGATCGACTGATGAAGTTCGTGGGCCAGTTCATGCCGGACTGGGTCGATCGCGTCGAGCACTATCCGGGCGAGCGACCGATCTTCGACCTGTACGGCGTCGAGGACGAGATCCAGCGCGCGCTGAAGAAGGAAGTGCCGTTGAAGTCGGGCGGTTATCTGATCGTCGACCAGACCGAGGCGATGACGACGGTCGACGTCAACACCGGGGCCTACCTCGGCACGCGCAACCTGGAAGAGACGGTGTATCGCACCAATCTCGAAGCCGCGCAGGCGGTCACGCGCCAGCTGCGGCTGCGCAATCTCGGCGGCATCATCATCATCGATTTCATCGACATGACCGATGACGAGCACAAGCGCCAGGTGCTGAGACAACTGGAAAAGGCGCTGACGCGCGATCATGCGAAGACCACGGTCTACGAAATGTCGCCGCTCGGCCTGGTCGAAATGACGCGCAAGCGCACCACCGAAAGTCTCGAACGGCAACTGTGCGAGCCCTGCCCATCGTGCGCGGGTCGCGGCACGCTCAAGACTGCGGAAACCGTCTGCTACGAGATCTTCCGGGAAATCACCCGTGCGGTGCGCCAGTTCGACGCCGAGAAGCTGCTGGTGCTGGCGGCGCCGAAAGTGGTGGCGAAGATCCTCGATGAAGAATCCGCCGCGGTCGCGGAACTCGAAGAGTTCATCGGCAAGACCATCAGTTTCCAGCCCGAAGACCAGTACTCCCAGGAACAGTTCGACGTGGTGGTGATGTGAGCGCATGCATCCTGCCTGGATCGGCGGAACGGCGCGGGTGAACCCGGAGCGCGCCCGTCGACGCAGGATCCGGCGCCGCATCCTGTTCGGCGTCGGCGGGCTGTTGATCCTTGCGGCCACGTTGATGGGCGGGCTGAGCCTGCTGTTTCCCTGGATGCTCGCGCATCCCGAACGCGTCCAGCAGTTCCTGGCGGAGCGCTTGAAGCGTCCGGTGACGTTCGCGAAGCTCGATGGCGAATGGCTGCCGGAAGGGCCCACGTTCCGCATCAGCGAACTGCGCGTCGGCGGCGATGCCGGGCATCCGGCACTGGAGCTCGAACGCGCCGAACTGGCCTTCGATTTCTACGCACCGTTCAAGCGCGACGTCGCTTGGCACGAGTTGCGCATCATCGGCTTGTCGATCGATGCCGAGCGCGACGTCGATGGCCGTTTCCGCATCGTGCAGTGGCGAGGTTCGGCCGATGCCGTCGGAAATCCGCTCGATGCATTGCGCTCGCTCGGCGCATTTCGCATCAGCCAGTCGGCCTTGACGTTTCGCGATGTCGGCAGCGACAGCAGCGTCCGGCTCGACGATATCGACGTGGCGGTGCGTTCCCGTGTCGGCGGGCAACGCGTCACCGGCCGCGCATCGCTCGCGGACGCGGCGCCGGTGGCGGTGCGGTGCGATCTCGCAGGCGATTTCCGATCCGGGCAGTGCTACTTGCAGGCGCAGGACGTGCCGGTGGCGAAGGCGCTCGACGGGCTGCGCGTCGCCGGCATCGGCTTTGCGGGCGGCAGCGCCGACCTGTCGGTCTGGGCCGAATTCCTGCGCAGCGAAATCACCGCGGGTCGCATCGAACTGGCCGGAGACGCGCTGGCGTTGCGCAGTCTGCACCCGGTGCGACTGACGAATGGCGAGGAGATCGAGGCGCGCTACAGCCCGGACACGACAAGGCTCGCGTTGCAGTGGACGCGAACCGCCCGGCGCGAGACGCTGTCGTTGCTGGAAGGGCCCTCGCTCGCGCGCGACGAGCCTGCACGCAGCAAGCTCGCGTTGGTGCGTGAGCGCGACAGCGGTGCGTGGACGCTTGCGGTGTCGCACCTGGAGCTCGAACGACTGATGCCCTGGCTCAGCCTCAGCAGCCTGGCCTCGCCGGGTGCCGCCGGCTGGTTGTTCGAGGCCGCACCGAGTGGCCACTTGCGCGACTTGCGCATGTCCGGTCGCGGTGGCGACATCGCCGAGATCGCCGGCGATTTGCAGGATGTGGCCCTCTCTTCGACTCGGCGCAGTCCGCGCGTGTCCGGCATCGACGCCAGGCTGCGTGGCGATGCCGACGCCGTGGTGATGCAGATCGCGCCCGTCGAAACCGTGATCGATTTCCCCGGAATGTTTCCGGCGCCGTTTCCGGTGCTGATCGAGCGCGCGCAACTGGTCCTGTCTCGCGACGGCGAGGCGGTGCGCGTCGAATTTCCGGAATTGGCGTTGCAGGGCGAAGACTTCGGCATCGACGGTTGGCTGGCCCTGGTCTTCGAGCGCGACGGCCGCCGGCCATTCATCGATGCCGCGGTGAATGTACGCGACAGCGGCGTCGTCGCGGCCAAGGCCTTCTGGCCGCTCGCGATCATGCCCGGCAATACCCGTGCATGGCTGGATCGGGCGTTGTTGTCGGGTCGGATCAGGCACGGCGTTGCGAGCATTCGCGGCGACCTCGACGACTGGCCTTTCAGCGCCGAGCAGGGACGCTTCATGGCTGACGCCGAGATCAGCGACCTCGGTCTCGACTACCACCGTGATTGGCCGCGCGGGCAGCTCAAGTCGACCGATGTCCGCTTCCGCAATGGGGGCATGACCGCGGATGCGCGCGATGGTCAACTGATGGGCGTGACGCTGTCCGAAGTGTCGGGCAGCATCGAAAGCTTTAAGGATCCGCTATTGCGGCTTGCAGGCCATGGCACCGGCACCGGCAAGTCACTGCTCGAGTTCCTGCGCGCGACGCCGCTCAACCAGCGCTATCGGGACGAGTTGTTGGCGCTGACGATCGGCGGTCGCGGCGATGCCCGCTTCGACTTGCAGTTGCCGCTGGCAGTGCGGCTCGGCGAGCCGGTGCTCGAAGGACAGGTCGAGCTGCAGGACGCCGATCTGGCCGACGCGAAGTGGGGACTGAAATTCGATCAGGCGAACGGCATCGTGCGCTTCTCGCGCGATGGATTCGACGCCGAGGGCCTCGACGTGGTCGTCGACGGCGACGCGGCGCGGTTCGCGATCGCGGTGGGTGCGCATGCCGCCGATCCGGCGAACCAACTCGAGGCCAGCCTGCGCGGCAACATGAAGGCGGCGTCGGTGATGAGTGCCTTTCATGCGCTCGATCCTTACTGGAACCGCATGCCGGGTCGCGCCTACTGGGACCTGGTGCTGGCCGTGCCGCGCAGCATCGATCCGCAACTGCAGGCGCTGTCGCGGCTGACGTTGACTTCGGATCTGCGCGGCATTGCCCTCGATTTGCCGGCACCGTTGGGCAAGGACTCGGAGTCGCCGATGCCGCTGCGCATGACGGTGCAACTGCCGGCGGCGGGTCATGAACTCGACGTCCAGCTCGGTGCGATGGCGCGATTCAAGGCACGCATGGCCGATGACATGCGCGGTTTCGCCGGCCACCTCGCGATTGGTGGCGAGCTCCCGGTCTTGCCGGCGCAGCCGGGTCTGCGCATCACCGGCAGCGCGCCGAGCGTCGATCTCGGCGGCTGGAGCACCTTTGGCTCGGGCGCGAGCAGCGATGCGTCGCCGGACTTGTTCGTCGATCTGCAGGCGAGCGAACTCGACGTGCTCGGGCGTGGCTTCACCGACACTTCGCTGCGCATCGTCCGCGACGCGCACCTGACTCGCGTCGATCTGGAAGGCGAGGGCATCGACGGCAGTTTCGAAGTGCCGCGTGCCGATCTCGCGAAGCGCGGACTGACGCTCCAGTTCGAGAAACTGCATTGGCCCGAAACCGATACCCAGGTTCGTCGCAATGCCCGTCCGGCCGATCCTTCGCAATTGCCGCCCCTGCACATCTGGGTGCGCGACCTGAAGCTGGGCGCGGCCAGTTTCGGAGAGGCGCGCATCGAGACCCAACCGATGCCGGGTGGACTGCGCATCGAGCAGTTCGATGCACGATCACCGACGCTGACGATGCGTGCCAGCGGCGACTGGAAGCTGGAAGGCGATGTGGAGCGCAGCGCGCTCGACGTGACGCTGAGCTCCGAAAGCCTGGGCAAGATGCTGGAATCGCTGGGTTATTCGGGCGTGATCGATGGCGGTCAGACCGTCGCCCGCATCAAGGGCGGCTGGGTCGGGTCACCGGCGCAGTTCGGTCTCGCGAACCTCGACGGCGAACTGTCCGGCGAAGTCGGCGAGGGCCGCATCCTCAATGTCGATCCGGGCGCCGGGCGCATCTTCGGCTTGGTCAATTTCAGCGCGATTCCGCGCCGGCTGTCGCTCGATTTCCGCGACTTCTTCCAGACCGGCATGGCCTTCGACAGCATCCGCGGCAGCTTCACCCTGGTCGATGGCAGCGCCCATACCGCGAACCTCGAAATCAAGGGGCCGGCCGCCGACATCCGCATCAGCGGTCGCACCGGCCTGCGCGCCAAGGACTACGAACAGGACATGGAAGTCACGCCGAAGCTGCGCGGTGCCTTGCCGATCGTCGGCGCCGTCGCGGGCGGTCCGGTCGGCGCGGTGGTCGGGGTGCTGGCGCAGGAGGTCATGCGCAAGCCGATCGACGAGGTCGTCTCCTCGCGCTACCGCGTGCGTGGCACCTGGGACAAGCCCGACATCACCCTGATCGGCAAGACCTCACGCCGCGAGGCCGCCGAGAACGGTTCGGGCTGAAGCCGGGCAGGACCGCATTGAAACGCGCGTTGGCGTGACCGTCATCACCGCCACGACTACAATGCCCGACCTTTTTCCCTGCCGGACACGTTGCCATGGCCCTGAATCCCCACGATCTGTTCGATGTTCGTTCCCTGCTCACCGAAGAAGAGCAGGCCGTGCAGGATGCGGTGGCGCGCTTCACCGACGAGCGCGTCATCCCGATCATCGGCGACTGCTTCGACAAGGGCGAATTCCCGCAGCACCTGATTCCGGAGATGGCCGAGATGGGCCTGCTCGGCTCTTCGCTGCCGACCGAATACGGCTGCGCCGGCATGAATGGCGTCAGCTACGGTTTGATCTGCCAGGAACTCGAACGTGGCGACTCCGGCATCCGCAGCTTCGCTTCGGTGCAGAGCTCGCTGTGCATGTATCCGATCTACGCCTACGGCTCGGAAGACCAGCGCAAGAAGTGGCTGCCGCCGATGGCGCGCGGCGAAGTGATCGGCTGCTTCGGCCTGACCGAACCGCACGGTGGTTCGGATCCGGCGAACATGAAGACGCACGCCAAGCGCGATGGCGGTGACTGGCTGATCAACGGCGCCAAGATGTGGATCACCAACGGCAACCTCGCACACATCGCGATCGTCTGGGCGCAGACGGACGACGGCATCCAGGGCTTCCTGCTGGAGAAGGGCATGCCCGGCTTCACGGCGCAGGTCGTGCATCGCAAGATGTCGCTGCGCGCGTCGGTCACGTCGGCCTTGTTCTTCGACAACGTGCGCGTGCCGGAAGCGAACCGCCTGCCGAATGTGAAGGGCCTCAAGGGGCCGCTCGGTTGTTTGACCCAGGCGCGTTACGGCATCACCTGGGGCCCGATCGGCGCCGCCATCGACTGCCTGCACACCGCGACCGAATACGCCAAGTCGCGCATCCTGTTCGGCAAGCCGATCGCATCGACGCAGGCGGTGCAGCTCAAGCTCGCCGACATGGCGCGTCGCATCACCCAGGCGCAGCTGTTGTCGTTGCAGCTGGGTCGCCTGAAGGATGCCGGCAAGATGCAGCCGACCCAGGTGTCGCTGGCGAAGTGGAACAACGTGCGCATGGCGCTCGACATCGCCCGCGAGGCCCGCGACGTGCTGGGCGGCGCCGGCATCACCACCGAATACAGTCCGATCCGCCACGCCTTGAACCTGGAATCGGTGATCACCTACGAAGGCACCGAAACCGTGCACCAACTCGTCGTCGGTCGTGAACTCACCGGCATCAACGCGTTTTGAGCCGGTCCCATTCCGCGCCAGAGCATCAAGCTGGCGCGATCACCGTTGCGCGGGCGAGCGGATGCGTTGCCCGTTAGCGCTTGCCGTGGCGCAATCGCCACTCAGCCGTCGCTGGTGATGGTCTCGATCAGTTCGGCGAGCACACGGTCGGTATCGTCCACGGGCACCTGACAAGTGCCCGCGGCGAAGTGGCCGCCACCGCCATACTTGAGGCAGAGTTCGCCGACGTCGGTCTTGGCGCTGCGATTGATGATCGACTTGCCGATCGCGAACGCGGTGTTCTGTTTCTTCAGGCCCCACAGCACGTGGATCGAAATGTTGGTCTGCGGATACATCGCATAGACCATGAAGCGATTGGTCGCGTAGATCGGGTCCTCTTCACGCAGATCGAGCACGACCAGATTGTCGTGCACGGTGGCGCATTCGCGGATCTGGTCTTCGGCCATCTCGGCATGCGCGAAATACAGATCGGCGCGTTCCTTGACGTCCGGCAAGGCAAGGATTTCGTCGATCGTGTGGGTGCCGCAATAGTCGATCAGTTCCATCATCAGCTGGTAGTTCGACACCCGGAAATCGCGGAAACGGCCGAGGCCGGTACGCGCATCCATCAGATAGTTCAGCAGCACCCACCCTTCCGGGTTGAGGATCTCGTCGCGCGAAAACTGCGCGGAGTCGGCCTTGTCCACCGCAGCCATCATCGCCGGCGCGATCGTCGGGAAGGCTTCCTCGCCACCGAAGTGTCGGTAGACCACGCCTGCGGCCGAAGCGGCGCCGGCGTCGATGATCAGGTTGGCCGGACGTTCGGCGCCGAGCCGGATGATTTCGCTGGCATGGTGGTCGAAGGCCATGTGGCAGCCTGCGACGTAGGGCAGGTTGGTGGTGATGTCGCGCGGACCGATCGCGACCTTGCCATCCTGCATGTCCTTGGGATGCACGAAACTGATTTCATCGATGATGCCGCGCTGCTTGAGCAGGACGGCGCAGACGAGGCCATCGAAATCGCTGCGGGTGACAAGTCGATAACGTTGCGAATCGCTCATGATGCGGAGTTCCGTCGGCCAGGATTCGACCGAGTCTAGCGCCCCGAATCATGGCGCGGCGAGCGGGAATTGCAGGTCCGCAGCACAGTCGTCAAGCTCGGTGCACGCTTGCCATGAAATGACCGCCCATGCCCCAACACGCGCCGTTCGTCCTCTCCAACTCGCCGGTGCTGGAATCCGGACGGTTGGTCTTGCGCCTGCAGAATTCAGCAGACTTTGAGCGCTTTGCCGAGATGTTGGCCGACGACATCGCGGCAAAGCATATCGGCGGCGTGCTGGCACGGGCCGCGGCCTGGCGGAGATTCCTGCAGATGCCGGGGGCATGGCTGGTGCAAGGGTTCGCGATGTTCAGCGTGATCGAGAAGGCCAGCGGCCGCTGGATCGGCATGACCGGGCCCTGGTTTCCCGACGGCTGGCCCGGCACCGAGGTCGGCTGGACTTTTCACCCCGATGCCTGGGGCAAAGGGTATGCGACCGAGGCCGCGACCATGGCGATCGACTGGACCTTCGCGAACCTGGAATGGGCCGAGATCATCCACAGCATCGCTCCGGACAACCGAGCCTCGATCAAGCTCGCCGAACGGCTCGGTTCGAGTTATCTCGGTCCCGGACAACTGCCCGAACCCTTTGCCGACGCGAAGATCGGTCTCTGGGGACAAACGCGTGCGCAATGGTTGGCGCGCCGCGCGGCGGAGCAGGACGCATGATCACGATTCATGGCACGAACGCGTCGGGCAATTGCTACAAGCTGCAGTTGCTGCTGGCGCATCTCGCTCGTCCGTACCGCTGGCGCGAAGTGGATCTGTTCAGCGGTGCGACGCGCACGCCCGAGTTCCTGGCGAAGAATCCGAACGGCAAGGTGCCGCTGCTGGAACTGGAAGACGGCCGCTGTCTGGCCGAGTCGAACGCGATCCTGTGTTACCTCGCCGAAAGCACGCCGTATCTGTCGAACGATCCGTGGCTGCGCGCGCAGACCCTGCAGTGGCTGTTCTTCGAGCAATACAGCCATGAGCCCTACGTCGCCGTCGCGC
>DATMVT010000367.1:0-2570 GCA_035562895.1 Patescibacteria group bacterium
TCGCGCATTCGCCGGCGACGCCCTGGTACAAGGGCCCGACGCTGCTCGAACATCTCGAAACCATCGCGATCGATCGCGACGAATCGAATGCGCCGTTCCGCATGCCGGTGCAATGGGTGTGCCGACCGGACCAGGATTTTCGAGGCTACGCTGGACTCGTCGCGAGTGGTCGCGTGGCCGTCGGTGACGAGGTCGTGTCGCTGCCGTCCGGTCGCCATGCCCGGGTCGCGACGATGTCGATCGGCGACCGTGCCTGCGCCACGGCCGCGGCCGGACAATCGGTCATGCTCTCGCTCGACCACGAAATCGACGTGAGCCGTGGCGACGTGCTCGCGGCCGCCGCCGCGCCCTGCACCATCGCCGACCAGTTCGCGGTGCAACTGTTGTGGCTGCACGACGCACCGCTGATGCCGGGGCGGCGCTATCTTCTGAAGACCGGTGCGCGCACGGTGAACGTCCAGATCACCGGCATCAAGCACAAGGTCGACGTGAATACGCAGGAACACCTGGCGGCGACACGTCTGTCGCTCAATGAAGTCGCGCAATGCAACCTGTCGCTGGACCAGGACATCGCTTTCGCACCCTACGCGGAGAACCGCGCGCTCGGCAGTTTCATCCTGATCGATCGCGGCACGAACGCGACGGTGGCGATGGGCCGCATCGAGTTCGCGTTGCGCCGCGCCAGCAACGTGCACTGGCAGGCGCTGGACGTCGACAAGCAGGCACGGGCCGCGCTCAAGGGCCAGGTGCCGCGTTGCCTGTGGTTCACCGGCCTGTCGGGTTCGGGCAAGTCGACGATCGCCAACCTGGTCGAGAAGCGCCTGCTCGCGACCGGCCATCACACCTATCTGCTCGATGGCGACAACGTCCGCCACGGGCTCAATCGCGATCTCGGTTTCAGCGCCGAGGACCGCGTCGAGAACATCCGTCGCGTCGCCGAGGTCGCGCGGCTGATGGTCGATGCCGGCCTGATCGTCCTCGTCTCCTTCATTTCCCCGTTCCGCGATGAACGACGCATGGCGCGCGAGCGTTTCGCGGACGGCGAGTTCGTCGAGATCTTCGTCGACACGCCGCTCGCGGTCTGCGAACAACGCGACGTCAAGGGCCTGTATGCCAAGGCGCGCGCCGGGCTGATCCCGAACTTCACCGGCATCGACTCGCCCTACGAACGTCCGGAGCATGCGGAACTGGTGCTCGACACCCAAGCCGCGAGCACCGAACAACTGGCGATGCGGGTGGTGGACGCGGCGCTGCGTTAACCCCGGAGCAGCCCAAGCGGCGTTCCACCGCCCGTGAACGCCACCGTCGCCCTGTCCCCGCTCGAATTCCCCGCACCCGAGGCTATGCCGCATCGGGTGCATCGTTTACGCTCGCCGGCAATGACGGAACGCAGTGACGAGGATTTGATGCTGGCCTACGCAAGCGGCGACGCGCGTGCGTTCGAGGCGTTGTACACGCGCCATCGCGGGCCGCTGTTCCGGTTCCTGCTGCGCGGGGTGAAGCGCCGCGAATTGGCCGACGAACTGTTCCAGGAAGTCTGGGGACGCGTGATCCAGGCGCGTGCGCGCTATCGCGTCGAAGCCAAGTTCTCGACCTGGCTGCTGCAGATCGCGCACAACCTCGTGATCGACCAGTACCGTCGTGAACGCCCGGAGGACAATGGCGAGACCGCCGAAAATGCCTTTCGCGTCGCCGAAAACGACGAGCGCGAGCGTCCCGAGCACGTGCTCAGCGACTTCGAGCAATCGCGCCGACTGCAAGAGGCCCTCGCCGAACTGCCGGCCGACCAGCGTGGCGCCTTCCTGCTGCGCGTCGAGAACGGACTCGGCATCGAGGAAATCGGCGACGTCATGGGGGTCGGTCGCGAGACCGCGAAATCGCGATTGCGCTACGCCCTTGAAAAACTCCGGGCGAGCTTGAGGTCGCACGCATGAACGACCAGGAACTCGAAGCCCTGATGCGCGACTACCAGGCCGAGGTGGCAGCGTACAAGCGCTTGCCGCAATCGGAACCGACCGCGCTGCTCGACCGCGCCGTGCTGACCAAGGCGCGCGCTGCCGTTGCGCATCCCGAACCGCTGCGACACCGACCGCCGCGCTGGATGGCCTTCGCCGCCAGTTTTGCCGGCGTCGCGATCGCCGCCGGGATCGGCTGGCGCGTGTACGAGGCGCGCCAGATCGATGCCGCCCTCGACGCGCCGTCGGCCGCTGCGCGCGCTGAAGCCTTCGAAGTCGAGGTGCTGCCGGGCAGCCATCGAGATCGCGAGCGCGGACTCGACATGGCGCAACTTCCGCCACCGCCGCCACCCGCCGCGAATGAAGCGAAGACGCTCGAACAGACGGCGCGCACCAAGCAGGAACGACCCGATGCCGCCGCGGCACCATCGGTTGAACCGGCACCCACGGTGCAGAAGTCAGTCGTGCCGGATCCGCACCTGCGCACCGATCATGGCGGTGCCGCGGCGTTGCCGGAACGCCGCCAGAACCTTGCAGCCCCGGCGGCGACGCCGGCACCCGCCATGGCCGACGCACTCGGGGCCGTCGCCGCGGAATCCGCACGCGAACAAGATG